>CAZNMJ010000007.1:0-35063 GCA_964573815.1 uncultured Anaerolineales bacterium | reverse complement strand
TGGGAGATTCTCATGCGAAATATGTCACTGAAAGAACGGGCGCACTCAGCTTGACAAACTTTCGTAACTGCACTATAATTTCCGAGCATACCAAGACTTGGAGGGTGCTAGGTGACGTTGCTCAGAGAATGTGACAACAGAAGAACCCTTCATCTCGTTGGAAACGGATGTGATTCGTCACCAATATCGAGGCAATGGCTCTAGTAGGCCATTGCCTCGGTTTGTTTGTGCCCCGTGTGGGGCCCTGTGTCAGATCAAAAAAACAAGGAGGTAAGTGATGGCAAAAGTACCGTCTGATCTGGAGATCGCCCAAGCGGCGAAGCTGAAGCCCATCATAGAGATTGCTGAAATGTTGGGCTTGACCGAAGATGACCTGGACCTATTTGGCAAATACAAGGCCAAAATCCATCTAGACGTCCTTGAGAGATTCAAGGATCGCCCTAATGGCAAGTACATCGACGTCACGGCCATTACCCCAACCCCTCTGGGCGAGGGAAAGACCGTGACTACCATTGGCGTGAGCCAGGGCCTGAACCACCTCGGCAAGAAGGTGCTCACCGTCATCCGGCAACCGTCACAGGGTCCCACCTTCGGTATCAAGGGTGGTGCAGCCGGCGGTGGCTATTCGCAAATCGTGCCGATGGAGGATTTCAACCTTCATCTAACAGGCGACACCCATGCGGTGGGCGCCGCACACAACCTGCTCGCAGCTGCCATAGATGCCAGGATCATGCATGAGGACTGGCTGAGCGATGACCGACTTGCCGGGATGGGCTTGAAGCGACTGGACATCGACCCTTACAGCATCACTTGGAACCGCGTGGTGGACGTCAACGACCGAGCCCTCCGAAATGTGATCGTGGGTCTGGGAACCAAGTGGGATGGACGTCCTCGCCAGTCGGGGTTCGACATCACAGTCGCTTCGGAAGTCATGGCTATCCTGGCCCTGACCACGGGGTTGAAGGACTTGCGCGAGCGCCTGGGCCGAATCGTCATCGGCACAGACAAGAAAAGGAACCCCGTGACCGCGGAGGACCTGGGCGTGGCTGGCGCGATGACGGTGCTCATGAAAGAGGCCCTCATGCCCAACCTGATGCAGACGTTGGAGAATAGCGCCGCCATCGTTCATGCTGGCCCCTTCGCCAACATCGCGCATGGCAACTCCTCCATCATCGCCGACATGATCGGCCTCAAGATGGTGTCCGATGGCTATCTCGTCACGGAGTCCGGCTTCGGAGCTGACTGCGGGATGGAGAAGTTCTTCGACATCAAGTGCCGCTACAGCGGGTTGATTCCCAACTGCGTGGTCATAGCAGCCACCATCCGAGCACTGAAGATGCATGGAGGCGGACCTAAGGTCGTGGCTGGCAGGCCCCTGGATCCTGCCTATCAGGAAGAGAACCTGGAACTCCTGGAACAGGGTGTGGACAATCTTAGGGCCAACATCGCGATCGCTAAGCAGTATGGTGTCCCCGTGGTTGTGGCCTTGAATAGATTCACCGCCGACACCGACGCTGAGGTCGAGATGATTCGGCAGGCGGCCTTGGACGGTGGCGCCGACGACGCGGTGGAGAGCAACGTCTGGGCCAAGGGTGGCGAAGGTGGTGTTGCACTGGCCGAGGCCGTGGTTAAAGCTTGCGAGAAGCCCAACAGCTTCCAGTTCCTCTATCCCCTGGACATCCCCATCAAGGACAAGATAGAGACCATCGCCACCAAGGTGTATGGAGCCGACGGGGCGGACTACACGGCTGAGGCGGAGGCCAAGGTCAGGCTCTACACCAAGCTAGGTTATGACAAATTGCCGCTCAACATGGCCAAGACGCACCTCTCCCTGTCCCACAACCCAGCGTGGAAGGGCGTGCCTAAGAACTACAACCTGCCCATTCGCGACATCAGAGCCTCGATAGGTGCAGCCTTCCTGTACCCGCTCTGTGGCGAGATGCGCACCATGCCCGGTCTGCCGTCTCGCCCCGTCTTCTTTGATGTGGACATTGACGAGACGGGGAAGACGCTGGGCCTGTTCTAGGATGCGGGCTGGCACAACAGCCGCCGCGTGTCTCGAGCATCGACACTGCGTATAGACTTAGGAACCCTAGGGGGCGAACTGACCGCTATCGGTTCGCCCCCCTACCCCGCTTGAGGGGTTCGATTCTTTCTTGCAGTAAGCGGCAAAGCGTGGTATCATTGTAAATAGGAGTGAACAGGTCAACTTTGTAAGGGGGTGAAAAGAAGCATGGCTGTCTCAACTTTGCCGGTACCTTCCATGTACGCCGATCACCACGTGGTGGCGGTACGAGAAGTGCTCGGCGGCTTGCCAGGCGTGCAGCACATCCAGGCCAGCGCCGCCTTCAAGCAAGTCACCGTCAAGCATACACAGAAGGTGACCAAGAAAGCCCTTTCGGAAGCTCTTCAGAAAGCTGGCTATCCGGTGGGGGAACAAGAGCCAGTAGAGGAGGAACCCTCGCACCTGGGAGATCCCTCATGGTATGAGTGCGCTCCGCGCTCTACAAAGACCGACCAAGTGGATCTTGAGATGTCCGGAGACTTTCGAATGTACTAGGTTGGGGGCATGAACGACATGCTCTTCTCAACGTTGTCGTAACTTGATGGAAACCTTCGGTTAGTGAGAGGAGAGCCAAATGGCGAAAAGCGACAAGACTATTGATCCCGCAGCCAAAGCCATGCTGGACAAGGCCGCGGAAATGGATATCAGCACGGCTTTCGACCGCGTCGACGAGTTGAAACCGTGTCCCATTGGCGCCAAGGGCATCTGCTGCAAGAACTGTGCCATGGGACCATGTCGACTCACCAAGGAAGGCCAGGTGGGCATCTGTGGAGCCACGGTCGAGACGGTGGCTGCCAGAAACCTGGCGCGCGCGATAGCGGCAGGGGCTGCAGCACACTCTGATCACGGACGGGATCTGTGCTTCGTCCTTCACGGTGCAGCGACAGGGGAAGCTCCTGGATACGAGATCAGAGACGAGTTCAAACTGAGGGAAGTGGCGCGCGACTTGGATATAGAGACGGAGGGCCGCACCAAGGACGAGATAGCTATCGACGTCGCTGAGAAGGCCTTGGCCGAGTTTGGAAGGCAATCAGGCGAGCTTCTCTATTTGACTCGAGCCCCCAAGAAGCGACAGGAGATATGGCGCGACCTCAAGATCGCTCCTCGAGGCGTTGATCGGGAGATCGTGGAGATTCTGCATCGGACCCATATCGGGAACGACCAAGATGCGGATCACATACTCCATCAGGGCCTCCGAGGGGCCCTGGGCGATGGCTGGGGTGGCTCGATGCTAGCCACGGATATCTCCGACATTCTTTTCGGCACTCCCAGCCCTCTGGTCACTCAAGTCAACCTCGGTGTGCTCAAGGATGACGACGTGAACATCATCATCCATGGCCACGAACCGACATTGTCCGAAATGATCGTCGCTGCGGCACGAGACCCGGAGATGATCGACTACGCCAAGAGCGAGGGAGCCAATGGTATCACGCTCGCCGGAATCTGTTGCACATCCAATGAGACTCTCATGCGCCAGGGCGTGCCTGCGGCCGGCAACTTCCTGCATCAGGAGTTGGCTGTTCTCACCGGCGCTGTGGAGGCCATGGTGGTAGACATCCAGTGCATCTTCCAGGGCCTCGTCGCTGTGGCCGAAGACTTCCACACTCACATCATAACCACTTCTCCCAAGGCCAAGATCACAGGTGCACTGCACATGGAGTTCGACGAGCACCGAGCCCCGGAGATCGCCAGAGAGATCGTCAAGGCCGCCGTTGACAACTATCCCAACCGTGGCCCCACCTACATCCCCGCTGACAAGGAGAGCTTGGTGCCTGGCTTCTCCCACGAGTATATCCGATACATGCTAGGCGGCTACTATCGCGGTTCGCTGCGCCCGCTCAACGATGCCATAATGGCTGGGCGTCTGCGAGGGGTGGCCGGGGTGGTGGGATGCAATAACCCACGCGTGATTCAAGACGAGGCACATTTCGACATCGTCAAGGAGTTCCTGAAGAACGATGTACTGGTCGTTCAAACTGGCTGCGGGGCACTCTGCAACGCCAAGTATGGCCTTCTCCAGGGCGAAGCCCTCAAGCACGCCGGACCTGGCCTGCGAGAGATTTGTGAGGCAGTGGGAATACCGCCGGTCCTACACATGGGTTCTTGCGTGGACAATAGCCGCATCTTGACGGTGCTGTCCGAGATGGCTACCGAGGGCGGGCTAGGCGAGGACATCTCCGATATCCCTGGCGTGGGAATAGCCCCGGAATGGATGAGCGAGAAGGCCCTTTCCATCGGCACGTACTTCGTCGCCTCCGGAGCCTACGTACTCTTCGGCGTCAAGTCGCCTGTGGAGGGCAGCGATGCCGTCACTGACTTGATCAGCCGTGGCTGGGAGGAGAAGGTTGGCGGCAAGCTGGAGTTCGAGCCCGATCCCAAGAAGATCATAAAGAAGTCGCTGGACCACATAGACAAGAAACGAGCAGCCCTCGGCTTGCCCGAGTACGATCCAGCGCGCTTCGGAGAGAGCGGAGATCGTCGTTTCAATGCCTGGCTGAAGGCCCGACAAGAGGGCGTCGAAGTCAGTCCGTATAGCATGGCTGGCGTCGCCGTTGAAGAAGCGTAAGGAGGATAGAGACAAATGTCGAGGCACATAGCTAGCGCCGCCATTCGTGGCGCTAATAACATCGTCGAGGAAGCCGACGGATTGCTGCAGAAGGCCCTGGCGGAGAAAGGACCCGATGCCGCTGTGCAGTTCCCCAACACCGCGTACTACCTCCCCGTCATCTATGGCTTCACAGCCATGGAGGTCTCCAAGCTGGGGGATCTGCCACCCGTTATCGACCACGCCAGAAAGCTGCTTCACCCGGTGCCCAGGGGCAAGTTGTGGACTCCGTATCTGGGTGAGGCACTGGATTGCGGGGTCGCCACCCTCTTCGCCGAGGAAGCCATCATGGGCATCAAGTACGCGCTCGGCGAGCAGCCCGAGAAACTCGATGGCTATCCCAAGCTTGTCACCGCTGGTGGAGAGGGCTATTGCAACGGGCCCATCGATGACGTTCAGCTCCGGGCCTGGGGCATTCAGCTGGTGGATGGCCGCATGCCCGGCTTCTGCGCGCTCATAGGCTGCGCCAAGTCCAATGAGGTCGCTGTGCAACTCGTGCGGGAGCTACAGCGGCGCAACATCTTGGTGTTCCTCAGTGGCAATGTGAATGGCCGTAGCATCATTCATCAGTTGCTCGAGGAGGAGGTGGAGATGGGTTATGACACCTACATCATCCCCTTCGGCACCGACACAATCAGCACCATCTATCCTCTTGGCTTTGCCACCCGTTCGGGACTCACGTTCGGGGGCCTGAAGCCCGGCCAGGCCAGGGAGAAACTCATCTACAACAAGTTCCGCGTCTTCGCCGTGGCCCTGGCTCTAGGCGAGATCGATGATCTCAAGTATGCCACCGCGGCCGGGGCAATCAGCTACGGTTTCCCGGCCATAGCGGACACCGTGATACCTGAAGTGCTGCCCACCGGTGTGACCGAATTCGAGCACGTCATCTCCTTGCCCTTTGACGACATAGACGGCAAAGATGACTTGGAGCGCGCCGAGAAACTCATCCAGAAGTGTATCGAGGTCCGGGGAGTCAAAGTCAAGATAGCCGAAATCCCCATCCCGGTGCCCTACGGCTCGGCCTTCGAGGGAGAGCGGGTGCGCAAGGATGACATGCGGATCGAGTTCGGCGGCAAGAAATCCCGCGCTTTTGAGTATCTCCGCATGGTGGATCCCGATGAGATCGAGGATGGCAAGATCGAGTTGATAGGACCCGACTTCGATGATGTCGAGGAAGCAGGGGCCATGGATGTGGGCATCGTCATCGAGGTGGGCGGCCGCAAGATGCAGAAGGACTTCGAGCCCGTCCTGGAGCGCCAGATACACTACTTCCTCAACGCCGCCTCCGGTGTACAACACATCGGACAGCGAGACATCGCGTGGATACGCATCAACAAGACGGCGGCGGACAAGGGCTTCAGGCTGAACCACTTCGGCGAGATCCTGTATGCCCGTTTCAAGGGCGAACCTTGGAACAGCATTGTGGACAAGGCCCAGGTCAAGCTCATCACCGAGCCCGAGGAGATGAAGAAGTGGATCGAGTTGGCTCGTGAGGCCTACAGCGTGCGCAACGTACGCGTGGCAGGCCTGACGGATGAAGGTGTGGACGAGTTCTACTCCTGCACTCTCTGCCAGTCGTTCGCCCCCACCCACGTGTGCGTCATTTCACCGCAGCGCCTGGGACTGTGCGGGGCCTACAACTGGCTGGACTGCAAAGCGGCCCACCAGATCAACCCCACCGGTCCCAACCAGCCTATCGCCAAGGGCGACTTGCTGGATCCACAGGTAGGGCGCTGGAGCGGACCTGAGGAGTTCGTGCATTCGCACTCTAACCAGACTGTGGAGCACGTCACCATGTACTCCATCATGACCGATCCCATGACTGCGTGCGGGTGCTTCGAGTGTATGGTTTTGGTCATCCCAGAATCGAACGGAGTGATGATTGTCTCGCGCGAGGATCCGAGCATGACCCCGGCGGGCATGACCTTCTCTACCATGGCCGGGATGTTTGGCGGCGGACTGCAAACACCCGGTGCTATGGGCGTGGGCAAGTACTACCTCACCAGTCCCAAGTTCATCTCTGCGGACGGTGGATTCAAGCGCGTGGTATGGATGTCCTCCTTCCTCAAGGAGAGTATGCCTGAGGAGTTTAGGGAGGTGGCCGAGAGGGAAGGCGTTTCTGATCTCATTGATCGCATCGCCGATGAGCGCAATGTGGAAACGGTCGACGAGTTGCTGTCCTGGCTTGAGGAGCATGACCACCCGGCCCTGAAGATGGATCCGATATTGTAGCAAGGTCACTGGGGGTGGTCTACCGAGCATGGTAGACCACCCCTGATAGAATCCCCGCGGAGCAGGCGGGGAGCGCGAAAGTAGACTTGGAAGGAGCAGCAATCATGGCTGTTGCGGTGGAGATCCCGAAGAAGAAGTGGACGGGACAGGTAAGAGAAGTCGTCCTGGGTGCCACCGAGGCCGAGGGCGGTACCCGCAGCAAGACCGTAACTGTGGGCGGTGAGACGACACTGCCCTTTCTCGATTTCGAGGCCCCCATGCCCAATCCTCCGCGCATCGCCGTTGAGATTCAGGATCGCCGGCCCAGCGACTGGTCCCCCGTCTTGATGGATGTCTGGGGAGACGTCACCGACGATCCTGCGGACTGGGCCAAGGCAGTGGAGGATCTGGATGTGGACGTTCTGCTGCTGAAGATCAACCTTACTGATGCGGACGGCAGTGAAACTACGGCAGAGCAGGCCAGGGCTTCCGTGAGGAAGGTTCTCGATGCGACCGGATTGCCCCTCATCGTATTCGGGCCGGGCCAGACAGAATTGGACATCGAGCTTCTGGTGGCTGTCGCTGAAGAAGCCACTGGAGAGCGTATCGTCCTCGGAGTTTGCGACGACAAGAACTACAAGACCATAGTTGCTGCCGCCTTGGCTCACGGACATCTGGTGAACGGCCGTACGGCGATGGATGTGAACCTGGCCAAGCAGCTGAACATACTCATAAGTGACGTCGGATTGCCGTTGGACCGCGTAATCATGGATCCCACCACCGCGGCGCTGGGCTACGGTGTAGAGTATGGCTATTCAGCCATGGAGCGGCTAAGACTGGCTGCCCTCCAGGGTGATGCCATGACTCAGCAGCCGATGCTGGTGACACCAGGGGAGGAAGCCTGGCGGATGAAGGAGGCCAAGGTTGGCGAGGATGTTCCTGCGCAATGGGGTGACTGGGAAGAGCGTGCCATTACGTGGGAGACTCTGACGGCCACGACCCTTGTTCACTCTGGGGCGGATATCGTGGTCCTTCGTCATCCTGAATCGGTGCGCCGAATCAAAGACCTGATTGACAAGCTGTGGACCAAGGGGGAATAAGTCATGGCCCTGACAGGGTTGGAGATCTACAAACTACTGCCGAAGACGAACTGCAAAGACTGCGGATTCCCGACCTGCCTTGCATTCGCCATGAAGTTGGCCGCGAAGCAGGCGGAACTGGCCGCGTGCCCCCACGTTAGCGACGAGGCCAAGGCCGCACTGGAGTCGGCCGCGGCACCACCCATTCGGCTTGTTGCCATAGGTAATGACGAGCACAAGATCGAGGTGGGCAATGAGACCGAACTGTACCGACATGACAAGAGTTTCTTCCACATGCCGGGTATTCTCGTGCGCGTGAGGGATACCCAACCTCTCGCGGAGGTCGAGAAGTTGGTGGCCCAGGTTGATGGCTACTCCGTTGACTACGTAGGCATGGTACTAGGCTTGGATGGTGTAGCCGTTGAGAGCGCATCCGCAGACCCCGCAAGGTTCGCCGAGTATTCCAGGGCTGTACATGCCAGTACCCAGAAGCCGCTGATCTTGATGGCCGACAACCCCGAGGTGATGAACGCAGGCCTGGCGGAAGTGGAGGGCACAACGCCGCTGATCTATGCAGCCAGTGCAGACAACTGGCGAGCCATGGCCGAGTTGGCGAAGGAGCGTGGCGCACCCTTGGCTGTTCGAGCTGACGGACTGGAGTCGCTCGTAGAAGTGGTGAAGAGTGTTAGAGACAACGGGGTCGAGGACATCGTGCTCGATCCAGGAACAAGAGATTTCCACAACTCGTTGAACGTTCTGACCGAAATCAGGCGTCTTGCTCTCGATGCCAAGCCAGATCGTCTGCTGGGATATCCCGTGATCACATTCCCTGGCGAGAGCGTGGACTCCCTGGCTGAGGAGTCCATGCTCGCGGGCCAACATATCGCCAAGTATGCCGCATTCATCGTCATTGATCGCTTCGCTCCAGCCGTGGCCTACCCCTTGTTGGCCCTGAGACAGAATGTCTATACCGATCCACGGCAACCCGTACAGGTCACTCCAGGGGTTTATGAGATCAACGAGCCAGGCCCTGATGACCAACTGATGATCACCACCAACTTCTCGATCACCTACTTCTCCGTCGCCAACGAGGTCGAAGGAACGGGTATGCCAGCATGGCTTCTCATCGCCGACTCTGAGGGTTTGTCTGTGCTCACCGGCTGGGCGGCGGGCAAATTCGATGCGGACAAGATCGCGACGACGGTAAAGACTTCCGGCATCGCCGACAAGATAAGCCATACGAAGCTGATTATCCCTGGGGCAGTGTCCATCCTCTCTGGAGAACTGGAGGATGAGTTGAGTGGCTGGGAGATTCTCGTGGGACCTCGGGAAGCCGTAGACCTTCCAGCCTTCATGAAACTGTGGGAGAAGTAACCTGGCGCCAGGTGCTCCAGGACCGAGTCCTCTCTCGTGAAGCCAACAGTCCCGACGGCGTGATCGCAAGTCTGCTGGTTTGCGCTTCATCAGGGCCCAAGGTCGAGTGAGAAGCAGTAGCGCAGCTGCGAATTGGCATTGGCCTGCAGGAACCTCTCCTGATATACCACCCCATCGGGGGGACGGTGAGCCTTCTTTGCTCGTTGGAGCGTCGCATCATCCACAATCATAAGGAGGAGAAACATGTTCAAGATTGGCGAAGAGATCCAGGTTATCTCCACCAAGGTGAGAAAGGCCATCGAAGAAAGAGACAAGGATCCGATCCAGGAGTTGGCTGTCGCCCAGGTGGAGGCCGGAGCTGACGCGCTGGAGGTGAACATCGGCCCTCAGAAGAAGAAGGGACCGGAAGTCATGGAGTGGATGGTGGAGACGATTCAGGAGGTCGTCGATGTTCCTCTTTGTCTCGACACCACCAACCTGGCAGCCATGGAAGCCGGTCTCAAGAGAGTCAAGCAGCAAGCCATCGTCAATTCTACGTCGGCGGACCCGGATCGCTTGCGAGACGTGCCGCCGGTCGCGGCCAAGTACAACGCCAAACTCATAGCACTGACCATGGCCAAGAGCATCCCCGTTGAGGCGGACAAGAGAGTGGCCATCGGCATGGAGCAGTTGATGCCGCGCATCATGGAGTTGGGGATCCCCATGGATCAGGTACTCATGGATCCCCTGATCCTCACCGTCAGTGGGATGCAGGAGTACTGTCCCGAGGCCATCGAAACCATCCGTTTCTTGAAGCAGATATCAGATCCCCCTCCGCTTACATTGGCGGGCATGTCCAACGTATCCAATGGCGTACCTAAGGAGAACCGCAGCCTCATCAATTCTACCTACGCAGTGATGCTCCTGGCCGCCGGCCTGGACGCGGCGATCATGGACGCGAGGGACGAACGACTGAAGGAATGGGTCCGCATCGTCGAGGAACGAGATAATAGCACGCCGGTTGGTCAGATGCTAGTAAACCTCTACGATGCCACAGCTGCCATGGAGGATCTGGATGCTGAGGCTGTCGACATGGAAGATCCAGAACAGGCGGCCATCTTCAAGACTGTACAGATCTTGCAGAACAAGATCATCTATGCTGATGGGTACTTGCAGATTTAGGACCACCTCCTTGGAATCGCTATCGGTGTGAGACCTCCATTGGAAGAGGAGCGAAGGCCGCATGTCGAACAAGAAGTTGAACAATGAGCATATTGGCGCAGTGCTGGTCGTCGGCGGCGGCATTGGAGGCATGCAAGCTGCCCTTGATCTGGCTGAAGCGGGCATCAAAGTCTACCTCGTGGAGAGCAAGAGTGCCATCGGGGGGCATATGGCGCAGCTGGACAAGACTTTTCCCACCAACGACTGTGCCATGTGTATCATGTCTCCCAAGATGGTGGACGTCGGCCGTCACATCAATATCGAGATCTTGACCAACACAGAGGTTCTTGCTGTCGATGGAGAAGCTGGCAACTTCACCGCCCGGCTGAAGATCAAACCCCGGTATATTGACTTGGAGAAGTGCACAGGCTGCGGCGATTGTGCGAGCGTCTGTCCCATCCTCCTGCCTAATGAGTATGAGGAGAGGCTGACAACACGGCATGCCGCTCACCGCCTCTATCCGCAGGCAATCCCTCACGCCTTCGCCATTGAGAAGCAAGGTATTGCCCCCTGCCGCGACGCGTGCCCGACTGGACAGCGCGCCCAGGGATACATCGCACTCATAAGGGAGGGGCGGTACGACGAAGCATTGCGAGTCATCAAAGAAGACAATCCCTTCCCCGCCATTTGTGGCCGCATTTGCAATCACCGGTGCGAGGATGCGTGCAACCGCGGCTTGATAGATGAGCCCGTCGCCATCGCCTCACTGAAACGCTTTGTGACCGATCAGGTCTACTCCAAGCCACGGGAACCGGTGGAACCTGTGCCACGCACGCGTGAGGAGCGAATCGCAATCGTAGGCGCCGGGCCTGCCGGTCTTACAGCCGCCCAAGACCTGGTCAAGCTGGGCTATGGCGTTACGGTCTTCGAAGCCCTGCCTGTGGCTGGGGGCATGCTCCGCGTTGGCGTACCCGAGTACCGATTGCCGGCGGAATTGATCCAGCGCGAAGTGGACGATATCCTTGACCTGGGTGTGGAGCTAAGGCTCAATACTCGCATAGACAACCTCCAGCAACTGATAGACGAAGGCTATCACGCTGTATTCTTGGCTGTAGGGGCTCATGAAGGCAAGAAGATGGCTATCCCCGGCGCGGATCTAGAAGGTACGATGATCAGTATCGTATTCTTGCGCGACGTTAGGCTGGGTCGAGAAGTCGAACTGGGAAGAAAGGTGAGCGTGGTAGGGGGTGGTGACGTAGCGATAGACGCAGCTCGCACCGCCCTTCGTGTGGGAGCAGAGGAGGTTACCATCGTCTACCGCCGCTCCGAAGCCGAGATGCCGTGCCGGCGCGAGGAGCTAGAGGCTGCCAAGGAAGAGGGCATCCGCTTCCAGTTGCTCACCAACCCCGTGCGCATCCTGGGGGCAGAAGAAGGGCGAGTATCGGGCATCGAGTGTATCCAGATGGAACTGGGCGAGCCCGACGAAAGCGGGCGCCGCCGACCCATGCCAATCCCTGGCACCGAACATGTGATCCTCGTCGACAACGTGATCTTCTCCATTGGGCAGGCAGCAGGTCTCTCCTTCATTCCAGAAGACAGTCAGGTGGGCACAACCTCATGGGGCACCATCGTCGCCGATCCAGAGACGTTGGCCTGCGATCGTCCGGGAGTCTTCGCCGGCGGCGATGCTATCAGCGGAACAGCATTTGTCATCGAAGCGGTGGCCCATGGTCATCGGGCGGCGGCCTCCATCCATCGGCACCTCAGCGGCGAGGAGTTACCGCCTCTGAAGCCTGAGCTGCCAGTGGTCGAGATGGCCCCTGAGGAAGCAGACGCACGGATGAACGAACTGAAGTTCTCTCGCCAGGGCCGTTTAGGGGTGCCGGCGTTGCCTGCCGCTGAGCGCAGACTGGGCTTCGAAGAGGTGGAGTTGGGCTACACGGAGGAGATGGCTCAGGAAGAGGCTGCGCGTTGCTTGCAGTGCGGGATTTGCTCCGAGTGCCTGGCTTGCGTCTACACCTGTCAGGCTGGCGCGGTGAACCACGAAGACATAGAGCAGACGAGAGAGATCGATGTGGGCGCTGTCATCCTGGTTCCCGGGTTCGAAGCCTACAACGCTGAACTCTCGGAGGAGTTTGGACTCGGCAGATACCCGAACGTCGTAACCAGCATTCAGTTTGAACGACTGCTCTCTGCGTCCGGCCCGACGGAAGGCCACGTGAAGCGTCCCTCTGATGGCGAGCGTCCGCGCAAGATAGCATTCCTACAGTGCATTGGATCTCGCGATCAGACCCATGACTACTGTTCATCAGTCTGTTGCATGTACGCCACGAAAGAAGCGATCATGGCCTGCGAGCATGAGCCGGACACCGAGATCCAGGTCTTCATGATGGACATGAGAGCATTCGGCAAGGGATATCTCGACTACTACCGCCAGGCCCAGGAGAACTACGGGATCAAGTACACCTACTGTCGCATCTCCGCGCTGAAAGAGGATCCTGCTTCAAAGAACCTGCTCGTGAGGTACTATACTGATGACGGAATGCTGCAGGAAGAGAGCTTCGATCTCGTCGTCCTGTCTGTAGGAATGGAGATGTCACCTGAGGTCAGGAAGCTGGGGTGGGACCTGGGAATCGAGCTGGATGAGTATGGCTTCTGTAGCACACTCGCATTCCGTCCCCTGGAGAGCAGTCGGCCGGGGATCTTCGCCTGTGGTCCGTTCGTCGAACCGAAAGACATCCCAGAGACGGTGGTGGAGGCCAGCGCGGCGGCGAGCCGCGCGGAGAGCCTACTAGCCACAGTCAGGGGAACGCTGACCACAGGTAGAGACTATCCGCCAGAGCGCGATGTATCTCAAGAGGAGCCACGCATAGGAGTCTTTGTCTGCCACTGTGGTTCCAACATCGGCGGCTTCCTTGATGTGCCTGCGGTCGCGGAATACGCGAAGACCCTGCCCCGTGTAGTCCACGCCGAAGACAACCTTTACACCTGCTCACAGGATTCCGTTGAGTTGATCAAGGAGCGTATCGCCGAGCATAACCTCAATAGGGTGGTCGTGGCCTCCTGCACGCCTCACACCCACGAGCCAATGTTCCAGGACACCATTCGCCAGGCTGGCCTGAATGAGCACCTCTTCGAGATGGCGAATATCCGCAATCAGTGCTCGTGGGTACATTCTCATGACTGGGACAAGGCCACCGAAAAGGGCAAGGAGTTGGTGCGCATGTCGGTTGCCAGGGCAGCGCTTCTGGAGCCTCTGCACAAGGTCGACCTGCCTTTGCACCACTCCGCTTTGGTCATCGGCGGCGGAGTTGCTGGCATGAACGCAGCTCTGTCTTTGGCCGAGCAAGGCTTTCCAGTACATCTGGTTGAGCGCGCGGCGGAGTTGGGTGGGAACTTGAGCAACGTCCACTATACCCTTGATGACCTAGATCCCCAGGCCTACCTACAAGATCTGGTTGCCCGAGTCGAGGGTCACGGACTCATCACCGTTCACAAGGAAACGAGCCTGAAAAACACATCGGGCTTCATCGGCAATTTCACGTCGCGGCTAGGAGCCAACGGTTCTGAGAAAACGGTGGAGCACGGCGTAGTCATTGTGGCTACTGGAGGTCAAGAATACCGGGGAGATGAGTACCTTTACGGGCAGGATGATCGGGTGGTCACCCAGCAAGAGTTTGAACAACAGGCGGTAGGGGCCCCGGAAGAGATGGCCAAGCTGCAGAATGTGGTCATAATCCTGTGCGTAGGCCCTGGTACTCAGTATTGCAGCCGCATCTGCTGTGCAGGGGCGGTCAAGAACGCACTGAAGATCAAGAAACTGAACCCTAGCGCCAACGTCCAGATTCTATACAGGGATATTAGAACCTACGGCTTCCAGGAGAGACACTACCGTGAGGCTCTCGAAAAGGGCGTTATCTTCACTCGTTATGATGATACCAGGCTCCCGCAAGTAACTCAAGCTGGTGATCTGGAGGTGAGGTTCTGGGAGTGGGCTCTGGGAGAGGAGATGGTTGTCAAGCCGGACCTCCTGATCCTCAATACAGGTGTCGTTGCTGCGGAAGGGGCGCGAGAACTGGCGTCCGTTCTCAAGGTACCGTGCAGCCTGGATGACTTCTTCTTGGAGGCACATATCAAGCTGCGGCCGGTGGACTTCGTCACCGAGGGTATGTTCATGGCCGGCTCCGCTCACTATCCCAAGTTCCTGGAGGAATCCATCGTCCAGGCCCAGGCGGCGGCAGCGCGGGCAGCGACGATACTCAGCAAGCAAACACTAAGCGCGGGCGGAGTGGTGGCCGTGGCCGACAGTGACAAGTGCACTGGTTGCCTCACCTGTGTCCGCGTTTGCCCATACAATGTCCCAGTAATCAACGCTTCTCTGATGGGCACAGGTGGTATCTTGGGCGCGGCCCAGATCGAAATGGCGGCCTGTCAGGGTTGCGGCACGTGTGCGGCCGAGTGCCCGGCCAAAGCGATTCAATTGATGCACTATACCGATGCCCAGGTAACGGCGGAGGAGAGAGCACTATTCCAAGAGCTACCCGTCGCCTGATCGGGGGTTGGGAATGAGCGAGTTCGAACCCGAAATCGTCGCTTTCTGCTGTCACTACTGCGCCTACGCAGCTGCTGATCTGGCTGGTTCTCTGCGCCTTCAGTACCCAACCAACATCAAAGTCATCAGGCTGCCCTGCACGGGAAAACTAGATGCCTTGCACGTACTCAGGGCCTTCGAAGAGGGGGCTGACGGTGTGATGGTCGCCGGTTGACTCATCGGAGATTGTCATTACCTGGAGGGTAATGTGAGAGCTGAGCGCAGAGTACGCTACGTGAAAGGGCTTCTGGATGAAATCGGCCTGGGTGGTGAACGCCTGGAGATGCACTTCATCTCTTCGGCGATGGGCCGAGAATTCGCTGAGATAACCACAGAGATGACCGGTCGAATCAGGGAACTGGGCCCAAGCCCACTACGAGAAAGAGGAAGCGCAGCATGATCGTAGGTGAACAAAAGCCCCTCGAAGAACTCAAGGAGATAGTCGCCGACTACGAGAGCATACTCATTCTCGGATGCGGCACCTGTGTTACCGTTTGCTTCGCAGGCGGTGAGAAGGAAGTGGGCGTCCTAGCTTCCTCCCTGCGCATGGCCACCAAGATCGACGGACAGGAGAAGGCGTTTGACGAGGCCACCGTGCAAAGGCAGTGCGAATGGGAGTTTCTGGATGTCATAGGGGATCAGATAGCCAATCATGATTTGGTTCTGTCCATGGCCTGCGGCATCGGCGTCCAAGCGATCGTGGAGCGTTTCCCGGAGGCCAACGTAGCTCCAGCGGTGAATACTACCTTTCTCGGGCTGCCGGAGGAGCATGGTCTGTGGACCGAGCGTTGCGCTGCCTGCGGCGAATGCGTCCTCCACCGCACAGCAGGCATCTGTCCCATCGCCCGATGTGCCAAGAGCCTGCTCAATGGGCCCTGCGGAGGTTCGCAGAACGGAGAGTGCGAGATAGACCCGAAGGTTCCCTGCGCCTGGCAACTGATCTACGATCGCCTGCAGGCCCAAGGGCGACTGGATGCGATGGTAGAGATCATACCCGTCAAGGATTGGTCCACCAGCCGAGACGGCGGCCCGCGCAGACTTCTGAGGGAGGACCTCCGCACAGAGTGACACTGGCGAAAGCGAGAGATCTATCATATGCCAAGGTCAGAAACTAAAGAATACCCTCTTCTCTGGCTCCAAGGAGGTGGATGTACCGGCTGTTCCGTGTCCTTGCTCAACTCTGTGAGCCCGAGCGCCAGGAATGTCTTGGTGGACGAGATCATCCCCGGCAAGCACATCAATGTGCGGTTCCATAGCACGATCATGGCTGGAGCTGGTGATCCCGCGATCGCAGAACTGGAGCGGACCCGGAACGAGGCGAGAGGAGCCTACCTGCTGGTGGTGGAAGGCTCAGTACCCCTGGGGGCCGATGGCGTCTATGGTGTGATCGGCGAGCACAACGGCAAGGGAATCTCTATGCATTCATGGGTGAAATCTCTTGCCCCTGACGCCCTGGCAGTTATCGCCGTGGGCACCTGTGCAGCCTTTGGAGGGATCCCAGCGGGGGCGCCCAATCCTACAGAGTCAGTGAGTGTAGAGGAGGTGTTCTCCTCCGAGGGAATTCCTACTCCCTTGATCAACGTTCCGGGCTGTCCCCCTCACCCTGACTGGTTTGTCGGGACCATCGCCAGTGTATTGCTGCAAGGCCTGCCCAAGCAGAGCGACTTGGACGAGTATCTGCGACCCAAGGCGTTCTACGGGCAGCTGATACACGAGAATTGCCCACGAAGAGCATACTTCGATGAAGGCAAGTTCGCCAAGAAGCTCAGCGATCCATACTGCCTCTACGAATTGGGGTGCAAGGGCCCTGTAACACATGCTGACTGTCCGATCAGGCTGTGGAATAACGGTGTCAACTGGTGTGTGGGCAGTGGAGCGCCTTGCATAGGGTGTGTAGAGCCAACTTTCCCCGATGTCGTTGCACCTGTGTATGAGAAGATCACGGACGAAGCCCTGCCCAACATCGGTGCAGAAGAATAGGTACGATGATATGGCCACGATAACCATTGATCCTATCACCCGTATAGAAGGACATCTCAAGATCGAAGCTGTAGTGGAAGACGGCGAGGTCAAGGATGCCAGGAGCAGTGGTACTCTGTTTCGAGGTTTCGAACTCATCCTTCGCGGCAGAGACCCGCGTGATGCCTCTCAATTGACGCAGCGCATCTGCGGCGTCTGTCCACAGGTTCACGCCACAGCGTCCGTCCTCTGTCTCGACAGTGCCTTCGGGATCGCCGATAAGATCACTGACAACGGAAGGCTCATCCGCAACCTGCTGTTAGGCGCAAATTACCTTCAGTCGCACATATTGCACTTCTACCACTTGGCAGCTCTGGATTATGTGGATGTCACCAGGATAGCCGACTATGAGGGTCACAATCCCGCCTTGAACTCCATCAAGAGATTCATCTCCCGTGGCCAGTTGGGACCGTTTGTGCCCCGGTATGAGGGAGACTACCGCTTGCCCGGTGAAGTGGATCAAGCCGCCACAGCGCACTATGTAGAGGCTCTGGACATGCGGCGGAAGGCCCAGGAGATGCTGGCCCTCTTCGGCGGCAAGATGCCCCACAATTGCGCCACTGTGGCAGGCGGTGTCACAGAGCATCCCACCATAGACAAGATTGCCTCCTTCCTTTGGAGGCTGAATGAGATCAGAGACTTCATCGATAATACCTACATTCCCGATGTGCTAGCGGTGGCCGACTCCTACGCCGACTACTTCCAAGTAGGCGCAGGCTGCGGCAATCTGCTGGCATATGGGGTCTTTGACCTAGATGGCAGAGACCCAGACTACCTGAAAAGGAAGCGACTCTTGCACTCCGGAACCGTCTCCTCAAATCTACAGCCAGGAGACGTAGAGCCTGGACGAATTGCGGAATACGTGAAGCACTCGTGGTTCGCCGATTCCAGTACCGGGAGATATCCAGGAGAAGGTGAGACCACGCCCACACCGGGAAAGAACGGAGCCTACTCTTGGCTGAAGGCCCCCCGGTACAACGGGCAGGCGTACGAAGTAGGCCCCTTGGCACGCATGGTCGTCAACTACGTGGCTGGGGATCCCACCGTTACAGAGTTGGTGGATACGGTCTTGTCCAGGTTCAATGCCGGGCCAGAAGCTCTCTTCTCTGTCCTGGGACGCCATGCTGCGAGGGCGCTGGAGTGCAAGTACGTAGCTGATTCCATGGCCGACTGGGTATTGCAGCTTACGCCTGGTGAACCAGTCTACACCGGGTCTACCATTCCAGAGAAGGCGTCAGGTATGGGGCTGGTGTGCGGTCCACGCGGCGCTCTGGGACACTGGATTCAGATCGAGGATCACAAGATCGCCAACTACCAGTGCGTCGTGCCCACCACCTGGAACGCTTCGCCGAGAGATGACCAAGGAGAGCCGGGCCCCATTGAACAGGCACTCATAGGCACGAAGGTCAAGGACCAGGCTAACCCCTTCGAGATTGTGCGCATCGTGCGCAGCTTCGATCCGTGCCTCGCCTGCGCCGTGCACGTCATCACGCCGAAGGGCAAGGACTTGGGACGTTTCAGGATAGCCTAGGGATTTCAGCTCAGCATCGAGCAACGTGTACTGTTTGGCGTTCGCGCTCGAGAGGATTGTGCGAACATGATCCCTGTGCAATTGCTGCGGAAGGTTTCCATCTTCGAAGGGCTCGACGACAGCCAACTGGAGAAGATAGCAAACCTGTGCAGCGAAGAGATTCACGTTGCTGGCTCCTTGATCTTCGAGGAAGGGGATCCACCCAACCAGTTCTACATCCTGAGGGAAGGCAGAGTTGCCTTGGAGATGGATGTGCGGCTGTGGCCTGAGCGTAACATAAGGCAGATGACGATCGAAACCTTGGGCCCCGGGGAACCATTCGCCCTGTCAGCCCTAACAGATTCCAATGTCTTGACCATGTCCGCTAGGGCTTTGGAGAGGTGCAGACTCATCGTGCTGCAGGCCACCGATCTGCGCCGACTCATGGACAGCGATCGCGACATCGGTCACAGGATCAGTAGCGGCCTATCGAATATGGTGGCCGAAAGGCTCAGAGACACGCGACTCAAGCTGACCGAGCTTCTGGGCCAGAGCCAGGTCGCGCTTGAGCGCACTCCCGAGGAATCGACGGCGATCCGAAGAATCCAGTACGGTATCAGTTTCAGGTGGATCGCCGTGGTTGGCGTACTCCTCATCACAGTCGCTGCCAATCTGGTCTTGGGGATAACGTTCCCCATGCTTCCTGTGTTCATCATCGCAGCCATGATCGCCGTGTACAACCTGATATTCTGGCGATACACCGAGCGCCTGGAGTCGCAAGAATCCAGTGACGTGATAGCCAAAGTGAGAAGATACGTCTGGGTGCAGTCTGCCGCGGACCTCCTCGCGACGACGGCCATTATTCATTTCGCAGGAGGCGTAGAGAACCCCCTCTCCCTGTACTACGTCTTCCATGTGATCCTGGCCAGCATTATCCTGCCCTACACCTTGGCCTACCTATTGGCCACCCTAGCGGTGGGCTTGTTTTCGACGTTGGTGATGTTGGAGTATTTCCAGATCGTTCCCCACGTCCATCTCGAGGGACTGGTGCCACCTGACCTCTACCTCCATGCGCCCTACGTACTCGCCGTCGTCTTCGCCTTCGGCACCACTCTGTACATCAGCACGTACTTGACCACGGCCATCGCTGGCGAACTGCGCAAGAGGCAGCGCGAAACAGTTGCGCTCCGGGACCGGTTGCTACTCGAGGCCGAGGAACTGCAGAAAACCAACGAGGAACTGGTGAGGCTGGATAGGCTGAAGACCTACTTCCTGGCCATGGCGTCCCATGACTTGAAGACCCCCCTAGCAGCAGTGCAGAGCTATCTGCAAGTAATGCTCGGCGGGTTTGTTGGAGAGCTCAGCGGCGAGCACAGGCATATGCTGGAGAGAAGCAGCGCGAGAATCCAGGAACTCTTTGATCTCATCAACCGTTTCTTGGACCTGGCCCAGATCGAAAAAGGCAAAGTCGTCGAGGAAATGGAGATGATAGCCGTGCAGGACGTACTCAATTCCTGTGTCGAAGAGATCGAAGTTCTGGCCTCAGAGAAGTCCCAGGAGTTGAAGGCACAGATTCCTCCCGATCTTCCGATGATCTACGGCTCTGCGCACCACCTGAAGCAGGTGGTGATCAATCTCCTGAGCAACGGTGTGAAATTCACTCCGGAAGAAGGAAGGATAACGCTACGCGCCCGTGAGCTAAATGACCACATCGAAGTTGTGGTGATGGACACCGGTATCGGCATCGCTCCCGAAGACCTGCCTCACCTCTTCGAGCAGTTCTACCGGGGGAAGGGAGGGGCGACAGCCAAGGGCACGGGATTGGGCCTTTCCATAGTCAGGAGAATTGTGGAAGCTCACCAGGGTCAGATCTGGGCTGAGTCACCCTACGACGGCGTAGAATCTGGAGCGAAGTTCGTTTTCACTCTGCCCAAGGGTCAACCAGCTGGCATCAAGGTCTTTGGCGACTGAGGTTCAGGCAAGCTACTTACGGCAGGTGGGGAACATGAAGAGTGGAAGCAATTTGGAGAAGGTTCTGACTGAAGGCCATTTCGCGGTGACCACGGAGATGGGGCCTCCAAAGGGCGGCAGCGCTGACTTCGTGCGCAAGACAGCTGCGCATATCAAGGACTGCTGCGACGCCATGAACGTCACCGACAACCAGACGGCCATCGTACGCATGTCCAGCCTGGCAGCGTGTGCCATCCTGAGGAACATGGGAATAGATCCTGTGATGCAGATGGTGACGCGCGACAGAAACAGACTGGCCATGCAGAGCGACATCCTGGGCGCCGTGGCCCTGGGCATACGCAACCTGTTGTGCCTTACCGGTGACCATCAGAAGTTCGGCAACCATCCCACAGCCAAGAACGTCCATGACATCGACTCTATCCAATTGGAACAGATGGTCAAGACCATGCGGGACGAAGGGCTCTTCCTGAGTGGAGACAAGATCTCTGGCGACGTGCCGATCTTCATCGGAGCCGCCGCCAACCCCTTCGCCGACCCCTTTGAGTTTCGGGTACTGCGGCTGGCCAAGAAGATCAAAGCTGGGGCCGATTTCATTCAGACACAGGCTGTCTTCGACATTCCTCGGTTTGCCAAGTGGATGGTGATGGTGCGCGATGCGGGTCTCCACGAACAAGTCTACATCTTGGCCGGGCTGATTCCTATGAAATCGGCCGGAATGGCGCGCTATATGAAGAAATACGTGGCAGGCCTGATGATCCCTGACGAGCTAGTCAAGAGGATGGAAGACGCGTCGGACGCCAAGCAAGAAGGAGTCAATATCGCCTGTGAGCTCATCGAACAGATTAGGGACATCCCAGGTGTTCGCGGAGTCCACATCATGGCTGTCGCCTGGGAAGCGATCGTACCGGAAATCGTTGAGCGGGCGCAGTTGCTGCCCAGACCCATCGTTTGACCTTCGGTAGGAGAGAGAAAGAATGGAGAAACAGTCGAAGCTCTTGGTGGTAGATGACGATCCTGACATTCTGGACGCCATAACGACTATCCTCGCAACCCAGCCCTACGACATACGTACGGCCCGCGACGGTGTAGAGTGCGTGGACCAGGTAAGGGAAGATATCCCAGACCTGATCATCCTCGATCTTCTGATGCCTAAGAAGGATGGGTTTGCCGTCGTTCGAGAATTGAGAGAGAACCCCAAATATGGCAAGATACCTATTCTGATTCTGACCTCGGTCAGGGAAGATGCGAGCCGCAGACGGTATGAATTGGAGACTGGCTTGGCGATGGATGTGCAAGACTATGTGGAGAAGCCCATCTCGCCAATGGACCTGCTCGACCGGGTGAAGAAGCTCCTGGAGAGCCGCAGGTAGGCAATGCTAGCGCGAACATTCAAATTGGAGGAGGCAAATGGCTGATCCGGCAAAGATACTTCTTGTCGACGATGACCCCGACTTTGTGGAAGCGACGAAGATTGTCCTAGAGAGCGCGCCATACGACGTCGCTGTAGCCTACAACGGTGATGAAGCTCTCAAGAAAGTCGGAGAATTCAATCCGGACTTGATCATCCTGGATATCATCATGCCAGAGCAGGATGGCTTCAAGGTCTGTGAAGCGCTGAAGAGCGACCCAGAGTTGTCCGAGATTCCAGTGATTATGCTGACTAGCCTTTCGCAACGGATGGGAGAGACGGCCTTTTCAGTGACTGATGGCATGATGCTGGAAGCGGACGACTATGTGGACAAGCCGGTCACTCCCGATGACCTGCTGAAGCGTGTGGAGAAGTTCCTCGAGAGGAGGCACAGATAGCTGCCGTTCGTTTCGAAGCGGACTTGGTCAGCCGGCAGGTCGCTGCGAATGTTGACAGGTCGAGAAAGAAAGGTAGGAAATGCTTGTTTCTGAACAGAAGCCCTTGGAAGAGATCCTAAGCTCACTGGATGGTGAGAGTGCTGTTTTCTTGCTGGGCTGCCGGGGGTGCGCCGAGGCGTCCCACACCGGCGGCGAGAACGAAGTCCTGAGCATGAAAGCGAATCTGGAACAGGCGGGTAAGAAGGTGTCTGGCTGGACCGTGCTAGACTTCCTGTGCCAGAAGGCCCTCGTCAAGACTGGACTGCAGCCCTATACAGACAAGATCCTGTCCAGCGACTCTCTTCTGGTGCTCTGTTGCGGCGTGGGGGTGCAGGCCACCGCGGCGGTGGTGGACAAGGTCATACACCCCGGCTGCAATACTCTCTCCATGGGGGGATCGCAGGGAGAGTGGCGAGGCAGCGAACGCTGCGCCGAGTGTGGTGAATGTCTACTGGACTATACAGGTGGTATCTGCCCCATAACTGCCTGCACAAAGAGCTTGATCAACGGCCCGTGCGGAGGCGCCAGGGATGGCAGGTGCGAACATCAGCCCGACGTTCGTCCCTGTGGGTGGGAACTGATCTACGAGCGGCTGAAGAAGCTCAACCGCCTGGACAAACTCAGGGAAATCCGCACGCCGAAGGACTACGCCAAGGGAGAGCCACCTAAGGCCCTACGAAACACAACATTCTGGGCTCTGGAGCAAGCGGAGAAATAGGAAAGAGAGTGGAGTATGAAGCTTACCGAACTCTTCGCTGATGGCAGATTTGTGATTACCTCAGAGGCAGGCCCACCCAAAGGAGTGGACATAACGAAGATGCTGGAAGAGGTGGGTTTGCTCCGCGACAAAGTGGACGCTTTCAACGTCACCGACCAGCAGAGCTCGGTCATGCGCCTGGGCTCCTTGGCTGTGAGTCACCTCCTGAAGAAAGGGGGCGCCGAGCCCATATTCCAGCTCACCTGCAGGGATCGGAACCGCATAGCCCTGCAATCAGACCTCCTCAGCGCCTACGTCTTGGGCATCGAGAATGTACTGTGCCTTACTGGCGACTACGTGTCCTTAGGAGACCATCCGGCGGCCAAGCCCGTCTTCGATCTGGATTCCGTGTCTCTCATACACGCGGTGAAGACGCTGTGCGAAGGCCATGATCTGGCGGGAAAAGAATTGTCGGGGAAACCTGATTTCTGCATTGGAGCTGTGGTGAGCCCTGGCGCTGATCCATTGGAGCCTCAGATCATCAAGATGGAGAACAAAATAGAGGCTGGGGCCCAGTTCTTCCAAACACAAGCGGTGTATGACTTAGACCAGTTCAGCCAGTTCATGAAGGAAGTTGAGCATCTGAAAGTCCCTGTCTTGGGAGGGATCATTCTCCTCAAGTCTGCCGGTATGGCCCGCTTCATGAACAGCAACGTGGCTGGTGTTTATGTGCCGGACGATTTGATCGACGAGATGGATGAGGCAACGGACAGGGTAGAGAAGAGCGTCGAGATAGGAGCACGGTTGATCAAAGGTATGAAGGATCTCTGCCAAGGTGTCCACATCATGGCACTGGGTTGGGAGAAGTGGGTACCGGACCTCTTGAAGGAAGCAGGGTTGTAGACCATTTCAAGCTCCTTGCTATGTCTGAGGAAGGATGGGGATGACAACGACAGACGTTCAGGTGAAAGAGAAGGCCCTGGCTCGACTTATCCAGGAACGCAGTGGTGAGAACGTCTACTCATGCTACCAATGCATCAGGTGCAGCAGTGGTTGCCCCCTGTCTGAGCACTTCGATCTGACCCCCAGCCAGGTGATGCGATACCTTCAGCTCGGCAAGGAAGACGCGGTGCTCGAGTCAAGGACCGTTTGGCTTTGCAGCTCCTGCCAGGCCTGTAGCACCCGTTGTCCCCAAGGAATAGACCTCGTTCGCGTGATGGACGAACTGAAGGCCATCAGCCGGGAGAGAGGAGTCGAACCAGGCGTTCCCGCCATGCCGCGATTGTATGACATCTTCCTGAGAGATGTACGCCTCTTGGGCCGAACCTACGAATTGGGCTTGGCTGCCGAGTTGGGGCTGCGGAGTGGCGACCCCTTCAAAGAGCTCCCCATGGGTCTGGACATGATTCGGAAGGGGAAGTTCAGCCTGCTCCCCAGACGAACATCCTACCCGAAGCGTGTCAGTCCGCAACGCGTCACAGGGAGTCAGATGGCCTACTACCCAGGCTGCTCTTTGCACTCCACGGCCTCCGAGCTGAACGCCTCCATCAAGGCTGTGTTCCGAGAGTTGGGCATCGATCTAGTGGAGCCAAAAGGGTGGGTCTGCTGCGGAAGCACCCCCGCTCACGCCACAGATCACTTCCTATCCACACAGATGGCGATGAGGAATCTGGCACTCATCGAGCGCCGCGGCTTCCAGGAAGTAATGGCCGCATGCCTGGGATGCTTCTCTCGCTTCAAGTGGGCACTGCACGACGTGGGGATCGAGCCCGAGCTCAAGCAACGGATAGATGCAGAACTTGGCTACGAGTACCAACACAGCTTGGATGTGCGATATGTGGTCAATGTACTCGCCGAGGACGTCGGTCTTCCAGCCATAGCTAAGAGGGTTCGCAATCCGTTGGAAGGACTGAGAGTGGTTTGCTACTACGGTTGTGTCTATACTCGCCCCCCGAAGGTTACCAAGGCCAAGCACGTTGAGTATCCCATGGAGCTGGACCACATGGTCGACGCCCTGGGTGCGGAGAGCCTCGACTGGTCATACAAGACCGAGTGCTGTGGCGCCACACTCTCCATGTCCATGACCGAGACAGACCTCGCCTTGCAACTGACCAGAAAGATCCTCAACGATGCGCACGACGTAGGGGCCGAGGCAGTAGTGCTGTCTTGCCCCCTGTGCCACATGAACCTCGATGCGCGACAAGGGCAGATCGAACATGACTACGAGATGCCTATTCTGTACATCACTCAGTTGATGGGCCTGGCCTTTGGGCTGCCGCCCAAGGCACTGGCCTTGGAAAAGAACATGGTCAGTCCCCGCAGCCTCCTGGAAGAAAAGGGGCTGCTGGCTAGTGCGCGGTAGTATAGGAGCAAGCAGAACAACGTAAGGAGGACGAAGCTTATGACAGCGAAAATCATAGATGGCAGAGCAATTGCCGAGCAGGTTCGCGAGGAGGTGAAGGAGGAAGTCGCTGAACTGACATCCAAGTACGGCATGCCGCCGGGGCTGGAGGTGATCCTCATAGGAGACGACCCGGCCAGTGCGATCTACGTGCGCAACAAAGGTAAGCACTCGGAGAAGGTGGGCATCCGTTCTAAGACCCATCATCTGCCGGCTACGGTCACCACTGAAGAGGTCCTCGACCTTATCGACAAGCTAAATGCAGATGAGACAGTGCACGGCATGCTGGTGCAACTGCCTGTGCCAGACCAGGTGGACGAGAAGGCTCTTCAGCGACGCATTTCGCCCGCCAAGGATGTGGATGGGCTCAACCCTGTGAATATCGGGCTGCTATCGCTAGGCGAAGACTGCCTGGTTCCTGCCACCCCTTCAGGCATCATCGACATGCTGGAGAGGGAAGGCCACCCGGTCTACGGCCAGAATGTGACTATCGTGGGCCGGAGCAACATCGTGGGCAAGCCTTTCTACATGCTCTGCATCCGCGGGCACGGGACGCCTACGATTTGCCACACCCGTACTCGTGATCTGGCCGCCGAGACGCGCCGGGCTGACATCCTAGTTGCAGCCGTGGGCGTGCCAGAAATGATCAAGGCGGACATGGTCAAGCCCGGAGCAGTGGTGGTAGACGTGGGCACCAGCCGTGTGGACGACCCAAGCGTGGAACGGGGCTGGCGTTGGAGCGGCGATGTGGCCTTCGATGAGGTGAAAGAGGTAGCAGCCGCCATTACCCCTGTGCCCGGTGGAGTGGGACCGTTGACCATCGCCTGGCTGCTGAAGAACTCCACCAAGGCTGCACGACGCCTCATGTCCGGCGAGGTCAAAGCGTAGCCCGAAGGCACCGGCAGCTAGGGATCCCAATCGAAGTCGTAGCCACAGCTAGTAGACTGTACAGTTCTCCCAGGGGGAGCCTCAATTGTGCATCCCCCTGGGAGTGCTTTGCGCAAAAGCAAATGAGTGAAGAATCGGAAGGTCGCATCCTGATCGTCGGTGTGGGTAACCTGCTTCTGGGAGACGAAGGAGTGGGCATCCACGCGGTCCGCGAGTTGGAGAAGCGAAGCCTGCCACCATACGTTGATGTGGTCGATGGTGGCACAGCGGGGCTGAACTTGCTGGATCTCATGATAGGCCAACAGCGGGTGATCATCATCGATGCAGTGGACGGTGGCGCGCAGCCTGGGACCGTCTTCCGCTTCTCACCAGAGGAGATCGTAGAGGATGTTGAACGCCTCCCTCTCTCCTTGCACCAGATGGAGGTGCTGAATGTCCTGCAGCTGGCCACATACCTTGGCCAGCCACTGCCTCCCGTCGTTGTCTATGGCATACAACCTGAGACAATGGATTGGAGCACCGAACTCTCGGCTACACTTGGAAGCCGTATGGACGAGCTATTGCATGCGGTGCTCAACGAGGTGTCGGAGAGCGCTCAATGACAGCTCTCGCCCACATTGTTAAGGCCGCCCTCCTTGCCGAATCTTCTCGACATCCGGCAGTGCCGCGACCACTCGGCGTGCACGCCGCGCTCTAGTGCACTCTCCTCCTTTGCCCCTTCCAATACTCCTCTCGCAACACGTTCTTCGATATCTTGCCGGAGCCGGTCTTGGGCAACGCTGAGACGAGATCCACAGACTTGGGGGCCTTGAAGCTAGCCATTCTCTCCTTGCAGAACTGGATGATCTCCTCCTCAGAGGCGTCCTGGCCTTCTTTGAGGGCGACGACGGCGGTCACGGCCTCCCCCCACTTCTCGTCTGGAACTCCGATCACCGCCGCCTCTAGTATCGACGAGTGGGAATAGAGCACATTCTCCACTTCTACAGAGTAGACATTCTCTCCGCCGGTAATGATCATGTCGCGCTTGCGATCCACGATGTTCACGTATCCTTCCTCGTCTACGACCGCCATGTCGCCGGTGTATAGCCAACCATCCTTGATGGCCTCCTCGGTGACCTCAGGCAAGTTCCAGTAGCCGGACGTCACGCTGTCGCCGCGAGCGATGATCTCCCCCACTTCCTCGCCGTCCGGCTTTACATCCTCGCCCTCTGCGTTGACGACCCTCAGTTCCACCGTGATGAACTCGCGACCGGTCTTGGCCCGGAATCGCGTCTGTTCCTCGTCACTCAAGCCTTTGAGGTGCTCCTTCAACGTGGATACTGTGAGGTAAGGGCTGGTCTCCGTCATGCCATAGGTTTGGGCGTACTCACAGCCAAAGGTCTCCATGATGCGCTCCACCAACTTCCCAGCGATGGGGGCGCCGCCACTGAGGAGCAGACGCAGGCTAGAATAGTCATACTCGGCCACCTCGGCATAGTTCACCAGGGCGTTCAGCATGGTGGGAATCATGTTGGTGATGGTCACTCCCTCGCGCTCGATGGCCTCCAGGACCGCCTGTTCTCTGAACTCTGGCACCATCACGTGGACTCCCCCCACCCAGGTGATGGACCAGGTGGCCCAGCCGTCTGCCAGATGGAACAGAGGGGCAGCATGAATCCAGACATCAGCATCGGTCAGCTGGAACTCAGCTATGGTTCCCAGCGCGTGAACGTACACATTGCGATGGGTGAGCATCACTCCCTTGCCTCTACCGGTCGTTCCACTGGTGTAGTAGATCTGCGCTAGGTCGTCACCCCCAATCTCCGCAGTCGGAGGAACTGCCGGGCTGGCCTCGCCCAGAAGTGACTCGTAGCGCGCTTCTTCGGCCCCACTTCCCTTCTCGCTGACACTATCACCCGCCCACACGACCTCGCGCTTCTCGCCCTCCAAATCCGCAACGGATTCTACTCGCTCACGCAAGTACTCATCCACGACAAGGATCTTCGCTTCGGAGTCTCTAATTATGTCTAGCCAGTCGGAGGTACTCAGCCGGTAGTTCATGGGCACCAAGACCGCGCCAATCTGCATCACTCCGAAATAGCATTCCAGGTAGCGATGGCAGTTGCGGTGCAGGATGGCTACCCTATCGCCTTTCCCTATTCCAAGAGAGCGCAATGCTTGCGATAGACGGTCAACTCGCTGTCCGAATTCGGAATACGTCCAGGAGCTATCTCCACACACCACGGCGCGCTTGTGAGGATAGAGGCGAACTGCCTTCCTCAAGGGCTCGGTTAGAATCACGGCTGCCTCCCTAACTTTTGGCCGCCACGTTGGCTGCCACCAGGATGGGATCCCACACTGGTGCAAAAGGAGGAGCGTAGCTCAGATCCAACCGCTGCAAGTCCCCGATGGTCAAACCATGATGTAGAGCCGTGGCGAAGACATCGATACGCTTGGCCTCCGGCACAGGCCCTGCAATCTGAGCTCCCAGCACCCTACCGTCTTCAGAATTCCACACCAGTTTGATGTGCATCGGTCCGGGGCTCGGGTAGTAATGCGCTCTCGTTCCATGCCTGATCGTCTGGGCTTGTGCAAGGATTCCCGACTCCTCAGCAGCCTTCTCGGTCAGACCGGTGACCGCCACTCCTAGCTCGAAGGCCTTGGTGATGGCCGTGCCGACAACGCCTGTGAACACAGCCTCTCCCCCGGCTGCGTTGGTTCCAGCCACACGCCCCTGCTTGTTGGCCGTAGTTCCCAGAGGGATATAAGATGGCTTGTCAAGCAGGGCGTGACGTGTCTCTGCACAGTCACCCGCTGCATATACGTCAGGCACGTTGGTGCGCATCCTCTCGTCCACAGCAATAGCGCCCTTCACCCCCAATGCGATGCCCGCTTCCTCGGCCAGCCGGGATTGGGCCCGAACGCCAGCTCCAATCAACACGAGGTCTGCCTCGTAGCGCCCCCGCTGCGAAAGCACCATCCGCGCTCGGCCGCCGGTGTCTCCTTCTATGCCCAAAGCCGTATCGTCCACCGATATCTTGACACCATTCCGCTCCAACTCGTCCTGCATCAACTGCGCGATGTCTGGATCGAAGTTGTTGAGAACCTGGGAAGGCCTGTTCAACATCGTGGTCTCCAACCCCAGTCCCGTGAAAGCCTCGGCAACCTCAACTCCGATGTATCCTCCGCCGATGATCACCGCACGTCGAGGTTTTTCGTGCGCGATGAAGTCCTTGACCGCGATGCCATTCTCCACATTTCGCAGCACGAACACGCCCTCCAGGTCTACTCCGGGGATGGGAGGCCTGAGGGCAGTGCCACCACTGGCGACGACCAGTTTGTCGTACTCAAGCGTGAATTCTCGCCCTCCATCCAGGCCCCTCACGGTGACCTGCTTGTTCATCGTATCGATAGCCTGCACCTCGTGGTGCGTGCGGGCCTCGATGTTCTGCTGGGCGAACTGCTCTGGAGTCCTCGCTATGAGGTCGCTGGCGTTCTTCACCACGCCGCCGATGAAATAGGGCAACCCGCAAGAACCGTAGGACACGTACCCTGTCTTCTCGAAGGCCACGATCTCCAGATCACCGTCAGTACGGCGGGCCCGTGCCGCAGCACTCATCCCTGCTGCCACACCGCCGATGATCACCAAACGCTCCCTATCCTTTGAGCTAGACATCAACCCTCCCGGATATCCCGAGACAACTACTCAAATCAAGATCCAGAGGCTATCACACCACGCAACACTCTAAGATTCTCCCTGTCCTCTTCGTACTCAGGCCCTTTGGGCGTTTCCAGCACCATCGGCAGATCCCGAAAACGGTCATCGTTCAGTAGCAAACGAAAAGGCTCCAGGCCCAGCTTTCCCTGGCCAATGTGCTGATGACGATCCAGGCGACTGCCAAGCTCGCCTTTGGCATCGTTCAGATGAATGACCTTGAGGCGTTCCAGGCCGATCAACTCATCCAGTTCTCCAAAAGTAGCCTCGTATCCTTCTCGCGTGCGCAGCTCGTAGCCCGCAGCAAAGGCATGACAGGTGTCGAAACAGATCCCCAGCCAGCTGTCATCTGCGACTAAGTCCAACAGCTGGGCTAGTTGCTCGAAATTGTGTCCCAGGTTCGTCCCTTGTCCAGCGGTTATCTCCAGCAGCACTTCCACCTGGTGTCCTCCGGCTTGCTCACGGGCCTGATCAAGGGCCTGGGCGATGCGTCTCGATCCCGCTTCCTCCCCAGTATCGACGTGAGATCCAGGATGGATGACTAGGTAAGGGATCCCCAGCTGCTGGCAGTGCCCGAGCTCCTCCAAGAACACCCCCATCGACTTCTGCCATAACTCCTCATCGGGGGAGCCGAGGTTAATCAGGTAGCAATCGTGAGCTACCACAGGGTCAATCCCGGTCTGCTGTTTATTCTCGTAAAACCGGAGGATCTCTTCCTCGTCCAGGACGCGCGGGCGCCACTGGCGGGGGCTCCTGGTGAAGATCTGAATGGTCTCACAGCCAACCTCATGGCCACGGAGAATGGCCTTGTCTACCCCGCCAGCGATGGACATGTGAGCACCCAGAGGCATCGCTCGTTCCTTCCGAAAAGGCAGTTGCTGACCCCAGGTCGTCGCCGCAGTCGTGTCCACCGCTAGGGTCCGCGTGCCGCCACGCTCTCCACCGCGTGTCAGGTTTTCATGAGACCACGGTGTCTACAGGTGTGAATCGCACAGTGTCCACCAAACCCCGGTTGGTGATGCGTAGCTCAGGGATGACCGGCAGGGCGAGAATAGACATGGTCATGAAAGGCGAAGGTAGGTCGCAGCCCAGCTCCTGCCAGGCCCCAGCCAGAGCCTGCACCTCTTCGTCGACCACCTCCACCGGTTCCTGTGACATCAGGCCCGCGATGGGCAGCGGAACAAGAGCCAGCAGTTCGCCATCGCGGACCGCCACCATGCCGCCACCAGCCTCCACCAGCGTGTTTCCCGCGAAAGCCATGTCGGCTTCGTTGGTGCCCACGATAAGCAGGTTGTGGCTATCGTGGGCAATCGTGGAGGCCACAGCCCCGGCCTTGAGATGGAACCCCTTGACGAACCCCAGCCCGATCTGCCCAGTGGCCTTGTGTCTCTCCACCGAGGCCACCTTGGCCAGGTCGTCGCTCACGGACGCGGCCACAGTCCCGTCTACAACGGGCCGCTCCACTTGCAGGTGCCGGGTGACCACCTGCCCGCCTTGCACCTCGACCACTCGCACGGTGACACTGGACGCACCATCGGGAACTCGAATCATGAAGTCGTCCTGACCGAGGGCGCGAGGCAAGCGCACGGAATGCCGTACCGAGTCGGGGTAGCTGAAGTCAGACAACTCCACCGACAATCGTCCTCCTTCGGCCACCAGCACACCATCCACCAGGACCTTGTCCACCCGTATCTCTTTCAAGTCCCGCACGAAGATGATGTCGGCGCACTTGCCCGGGCTAATGCTTCCCAGGTCGTGACCCAGACGGAAGTACTCGGCCACGTTGACGGTGGCCATCTGCACTGCCCGCACTGGTTCCAGACCCTCTTCGATGGCTCGTCTGACTACATGGTTCATATGACCCACATTGATCAGCGTGTCGGGGTGGGTGTCGTCGGTCACAATCATCGCGTGCCGGCTGTCTACGCCCGTGTCGCTGATAGCCCGAATCGTCTCCTTCAAATCGTGCCAGGCGGAGCCTTCACGAAGCATGACATACATGCCCAGCCGCAATTTCGCCAGGGCATCCTCCTTGCGAGTGGACTCGTGGCAGGAACTGATGCCTGCGGCGATGAAAGCCTGCAAGCCGCGCTCCGTCTCGGCGATGGAGTAATGCCCTGTCACCACCTTTCCCGCTTCCAGTGTGGCCCGCAGTATGGCATGGACGTCCCTATCACCGTCTATCACGCCAGGCATATTCATCATCTCCCCCAGCCCGGCCACGTAGTCCCAGCTCATGGCCACCCTCACTTCTGGCGGACCGATGACCGCGCCTGCGTCCTCGAAGCCCGGCATCGCGGGCACGCAGGAGGGCATGGCCAAGTATATCTTCAAGGGCAGGTGTCGAGCCTCCTCCATCATCACCTTGACGCCCTCGATGCCGAGCACATTGGCCAGTTCGTGGTTATCGATGAACACGGCCGTCGTGCCATGGGGCAAGACGGCGCGGGCGAACTGAGTGGGGGTGATCATGCTGCTCTCGATGTGGACATGTCCCTCCATCAACCCAGGAAGGAGATAGAACCCACTGGCATCTATCAGTTCCGTCCCACCGCCTATGGTGTGCTCAGCCTGGCCAACCAGGACGACACGGCCAGCTTTGATGGCCACATCAACCCCGTCTTGGATCTCAGCCGTGTGTACGTTGACCAGTCTACCGCCACGAATGACCACGTCGGCCTTATCTCGCCCCATGGCGGCATCGACCAAGGTTCGCGTTACCTCCCACAGCTTCCGACGCTGAGGCGCATAGACTGCCATTGGACCTCTCCTTTGGCCGGATCCTAGCTGGTAGCGCACACCCTACCGACTACACAGCGTCCCTGAGAAAGAACTCATACGGGTCCTCGATGAGCGTCTGCAACTCTTGCAGGAAACGCGCTGCGGTTGCCCCGTCCAACACGCGATGATCCACAGAAAGCGTGAGATAGATCGTTGGCCTGGCAACCACCTCCCCATCCTCCACCACGGGCCGCTCAAGTATCCGACCGGTGGCTAGGATCGCACTCTGAGGTGGGTTGATGATGGCCTGGAAGACGTCCACGCCCAGCATCCCCAGATTGGTGAGGGTGAAAGTCCCCCCGGTTACTTCATCGAGAGTGAGCCTCCCGGCCTTTGCCTTTTGCGCCAGTTCGCTTCGGGCCACGGCTATCTCGGCCAGACTTAGCTCATCTGCGGCCCTGACGACCGGGACGACCAACCCCTCATCAATGGCGGTGGCGAGCCCTATGTTGATCTCACGGAACACTCGAATGCCGCCGTCCTCCCAGGTCGCGTTGGCAAGGGGATGGTTTTGCAGTGTAGCCGCCAGCAGCTTCACCAGAAGATCGGTGAACGTTAGGCGCACCTGAGCTTCCTCCTCACAGATGGGAAGCAGCCTGTCCCTGAGTTCCACGAGAGCCGTGGCTTTGACTTCCACCCCCAGGTAGAAGTGGGGTGCCACGGAGAAGCTCTGGCTCATGCGCTCTGCCATCAGCTTGTGAATTGGGTGTAAGGAGAGCAACTCCTCTTCTTCGACACGGCTTTCCTTCGGCTGCGCCACGAAATCCAATACATCCTTTTCCACGATGCGTCCGCCCGGACCAGACCCTGGCACAACTCCCAGCGCAACGCCATGCTCGCGAGCCACTCGTCGCGCGGCGGGCGATGCCTTCGGGCTCCCTGGGAGCGGCTCAGCAGCAGCCGGCACCGCCTGAACATGCTCCACCGCTGTTTGGACGTCCTGCTTGACGATCATCCCATCCTTGCCAGTGCCCTGTACCTGGCCCAGATCTATGCCCTTGTCTCGCGCCAGTCTCCTGGCGGCAGGAGTGGCCGCGATCGCAGCAAGAGCGACGGGAGGTGCTGCCGTGACCTCCTCCACCCGCACCTCCTCGGCAGGTTGGACTCTGGGGATGGCTTCGGGCACCTCCTCGCCGGGTGCAGCTATGTAGGCCACTACCTGGGCTATAGGCACAGTCTCATCTTCATGCACCAATATCCTGGCCAATACGCCCGAAGCTGTGCACTCCACCTCCATCACCACTTTGTCCGTCTGCACCTCAAAGAGAATCTCACCCTCTTCTACAGCGTCGCCCTCCTCCTTCAGCCAGCGAACGATGGTGCCCTCTTCCATGGTCAAGCCCAGCTTGGGCATTATTACCTCGTGCACCTCAATCCTCCTGCCTCAGTTGCTCTCTCCCCACAGGCGCCCCAAGCGCCCACCGTTCCTGGAGAGACTGAACTACTATGAACATCGGAGGCATCACACTCTAGCTTATGCTGCCTCCGAATGACGGTTTATGAATCCGTTTTGATACTGCACCAAGTGGACGTTCCGTCCGGTCCAGATCACCTTCGCCGCGCGCCGGCCCAATCCACCGAGCCGATCAGCTGACGTCTGGAGCGATGTCGAGCCGACCGACCCGCGACATTGTCCACTATTGTTCTCAAACCCTGAACATGGGGACCAGTTCAGTAGTCAAGCTCTCGAAGTAGCTGTTGGCCGGCATCGATGGATCGGTCCCGTAGGCGAAATCAACGATTTCAGCCCTCAACTGCAGACCCACCGCCTCGATGATGATCGGCCTGCCCTTCTGCACGGGGACCGCCTCCCCGCGATCTGCCATCTTGGCCCGCAGGATTTCGTTGTTGTACGCGAAGTCGCTCATGACCACTTTGGTGATCGTCTGCACGTTGTCCATGTCTGTCTTGTCGAAGAGCCATATCTCGAAGGCCACGATCTTGTCTGGGCTCCCTTCACCCATGATCTCGGAGAAGCCCACACCGCAGGCGCCGTAGAACTCGCCCTCCGGTCCCGGCGCTTCGATGTTGAACGACGTATCGTACCCATCATCCCCAAAGTTGTAGGTAGTGACGAAGTGCCCCAGACCTGCCTCTTCAGGCGCTGCCGGAGCGCCCACCTCCTCCCACGGTACTCGGCTGGGGAGCCTGCCAGAACGCTGCAAGAAACGGACCACGATGATAGCGATGAG
>CAZNMJ010000006.1:0-35801 GCA_964573815.1 uncultured Anaerolineales bacterium | reverse complement strand
CCCTACGCCGTTGGCGTGCTGGAGTGTGGACGACCCAATGGCACGACGGCCTGAGTCTGGCTTTTTAGCCTCTCTTCTAGTATCATACCTGAGCTATGCGGAAGAGATGGAGATTCTGGGCAGGGGTCGTCATCAGCGTCCTCTTCCTGCTTTTTGCTCTCAGAGGCCAGAGGTTGCCCGAGGTCTGGCAAGGCCTGCGAGAGGCGAACTACTGGTGGCTGATCCCCGGCATTATCGTCTACTTCTTCGCTGTCTGGTTGCGAACATTTCGCTGGCACTATCTGCTGCGGCCCGTGAAGACAATCTCCTTGCGCTCTCTGTTTCCCATCGTAACCATCGGCTATATGGGGAACAACATCTTCCCCTTCAGGGCTGGAGAGGTGATCCGTGCCTATTTGCTGAGGAGGAAAGAGGACGTGAGTGCCAGCGCGAGCCTGGCCACTATCGTAGTGGAGCGCCTCTTCGACGGCATCACCATGCTGGTCTTCGTGTTCGCCATCCTTCCACTGGTGCCGACCAACGAGTTCTTGTCCCGTCTTCTCCCCTTCATGAGCTTTCTCTTCTTCGGAGCCTTGGTGGCCTTTCTCCTCATCGTCTCCTCTCCGCAGAGGACGGAACGAGTGTACCAATGGTTCGTGAGCAAGCTGGTGCCCCAGGGCTGGCGCGACCAGGTAAGCGGTCTGTTGGAGAGATTCATCGAGGGCCTCCAGGTGCTCAGGAGCTGGCGTGACATGCTACTGATCATGGGCATCTCTATCCTCCTGTGGCTCGTGGAGGCGTGGAAGTACTGGTTTGTAATGCAGGGCTTCGGCTTCGACCAGCCTTTCTACGTTCTGGTCTTCACTTGCGCCATCGTCAACTTGGCCACTACAATTCCTGCTACGCCAGGCTATCTGGGCACATTCGAGGTGGCCGGTATCGAAAGCCTGGTGCTGTTTGGTGTGCCCAGGCACATGGCCACCAGCTTCATGTTGGCGCTGCATGCCGCACTATGGTTCCCCATCACCGCTGTGGGTGCTTACTTCGCCTGGAGGGAGAGCATCAGTTGGCGGGAGATGGAGCAGATGCGAGTCACGGAAAGGGAAGCTACAGCACCTGTGCCAGCTTTGAAGAAGGACGTGGGAGCGTGAGGATAGGCGTTGTTGGCGGCGGCGTCACGGGATTGACAGCCGCCTACGTACTGGCCAAGAGGGGTCATGAAGTAGTTCTGTTCGAGAGGGAGCCCTATCTCGGCGGGCAGGCCAGCACTTTCGAGATCGAAGGGACCCGTCTGGAGAGATATTACCACCATATCTTCACCGGCGATGAGGACATGATGGCGTTGATGGGCGAGCTGGGGCTCAAGGACAGAATGTTGTGGTTGGCCTCCAAGGTGGGTTTCTATTACCAGGGTCAGATCTACGATTTCGTAACTCCCGTCGATCTACTCCGTTTCGAACCTCTCAGTTTGACCCAGCGTGTCAGATCTGGTCTGGTGACGCTTTACCTCCAGAGATTTGGCGATTGGCGAACCCTGGAGGAGTACACGGCCCAGGAATGGGTCCGCAAGTACGCAGGACAGCAAGCCTACGAAGTGATCTTTGGGCCTTTGCTCCGGGCCAAGTTCGGCGAGTACGCAGATCAGGTCACCATGGCTTGGTTGCAGAGCAAGTTCAAGGACCGTGTAGGATCCCGGGGCCGCAGTATGGCACAGGAACTGCTGGGGTACATGCAGGGAAGCTTCCAGCCGTTCATCGATGCCCTCTCCGGTGGCATTGCGGCCCACGGAGGAGAAGTGGTGACGGACAGACCTGTGGAGCGGATCATCGTCGAAGATGGGAAAGTGACCGGCGTGCGAGCCGGTGAGACCTGGGCCCTGGACAGGGTGCTTGCCACTGTGCCTTCCTTCGCCTTCTTGGAGATGGTTCCTGACCTGCCTGCCGAATATGCGGATCAGCTGCGCCAGGTCAGGTACCAGACTTGTCTCTGTGTTGTGCTCAAGATGAGTCGCTCTCTGTCCCGCATCTATTGGCTCAACATCAGCGATCCCACCTTCCCTTTTGTGGGAGCCATCGAGCATACGAATCTCATTCCTGCCGACGAATACAACGGTAAGCACCTCCTCTATCTGACTCATTATGTGTCCAGGTCGGACCCCTTGTACTCAGCCACGGCAGAGGAGCTGTTGACACACTATTTGCCATCTCTGAGAAAGGTCAATCCCGACTTCGACGTGGACTGGGTGGAAGAGTCGTGGCTCTATCGTGAAGATGCCGCCCAGCCGATCATCACTTGTGGCTACTCTCGCCGTATCCCTTCCTACGAGACGCCAGTGGAGGGGTTGTATCTGGCCAATACGACGCAGATATACCCACAAGATCGAGGGATGAACTACAGTGTGAGGCTGGGGAGAGTCGTGAGCGAGCTAGTGAATGGGTAGAGACGGGACAGTGAGCCCGCTGGGGCGACGAGAGCTGGAAACTGGACAAGGGTGCTTTGCCCGCGAATGTGCAACTCTTAGCGGAGAGGTGTGATCATGAGCAAGATCTGTGTCATAGGTGGTGGTGGCTATGTCGGCCTGGCCACTGGGGCCTGCTTCGCCGATCTGGGCAATGAGGTGGTCTGCGTCGATATAGACGAAGCAAAGATCGAGGGCCTGAAGCGAGGCAAGTTACCGATCTATGAACCGGGCCTACAAGAGATGGTGGAGCGCAACGCCAAGATGGAGCGTCTGCGGTTCACCACCTTGTACTCGGAAGGCCTGGAGGGGGCTGAATTCGCCTTCATCGCCGTCGACACCCCTTCGGGGAGTGAAGGAGAGGCGGATCTGAAGTACGTGCACATGGCCGCCGAGACCATCGCCAAAGAGATGAGCCACTCGCTGATCATCGTGAACAAGAGCACGGTTCCCATCGGGACGGGCGACTGGGTGGCCGAGATCGTGGAGCAGCACATTCGACCTGGCCTGGAATTCGCGGTCGTCTCCAATCCTGAGTTTCTGCGTGAGGGAGCGGCGATCAATGACTTCTTGCATCCAGACCGCATAGTGCTGGGCTCCACCGATCCTCAGGCGGCGCAGAAGGTGGCCCAGCTGTACCTTTCGCTGCGTGCTCCCATGATCGTCACGGACCTGCGCACAGCGGAGATGATCAAGTACGCGTCCAACGCCTACCTGGCCAACCGCATCTCCTTCATCAATGAGATTGCCTCCATCTGCGAGCAGTTGGGAGCCGATGTCAAGGAAGTGGCAGCGGGAATGGGATACGACAAGCGTATCGGACATTTCTACCTGGATGCCGGTGTGGGTTGGGGAGGTTCATGCTTCCCCAAGGACGTGAAGGCTCTGGCCCACATGGCCGCTATCCACGGCTGTCACCCGCAGCTCCTGCGCGCGGTGATAGAGATCAATCGCGATCAGAGGAGACGGATCGTACAGAACTTGCGAGAGACATTGGGAACCCTGCACGGGAAGACCGTGGGCATCCTGGGATTGGCGTTCAAGCCCAATACGGACGACATGCGCGAGGCACCGGCTGTGGAGATCATCCACCTACTACAGCACGAAGGCGCCTCCATCAAAGCCTTCGACCCTGTGGCTACACCAAGGGCGAAGGAGATCTTACCAGAGGTGGAGTACTGCGAGGACGCGTACGAGGTAGCTGAGGGTAGCGACGCGCTGGTCATCGTCACCGACTGGAACGAGTTCAAGCATCTGGACATGGCTCGCATCCGCGCATCGATGGCTCAACCGGTTCTCATGGACGGCCGCAACATCTATGAACCGCGGAGAATGCAGCAGCTAGGATTCATCTATCGAGGCATCGGGCGAGGCTATGAGAAGGCGGAAGTGACTACGATTGCCAACATGCGTATGGGTGGACAACCTCTGGAGCTTCAGGAGTCCGATGAGCCGGAAGCGTAGTCTATAGGGGGAAGCCACCAGATGGGCATGTTGAGCGTCGGCGTGGACCTGATAGAGACGGAGCGAATCGCTCGGGCGCTGGAGCGCTGGGGTGACCGTTTCCTAGAATACGTCTATACTCCCGCGGAAGTGGAATACTGCAGAAACCATATACCGGAACTGGCTGCGCGCTTCGCAGCCAAGGAGGCTCTGTCCAAGGCCCTGGGTACTGGATTGCGTGGTGTGAGATGGCGGGAGATGGAGGTCTTGCCCGATCGGCGGGGGAAACCGCTGGTTCGGCTTCACGGCCGGGCTAGACAACGGGCAGAGGAACTGGGGCTGGATGAGTTCGCCATCAGCCTTTCTCACTCCCGTCGGTATGCCATCGCCTTCGTCGTGGCCAGCGATTGATGAATCCCTCCGGTCCGGGGTCAGAGTTGCGAACTTAGCGAGGAGGTCTCAATGCTGCAACCGCTTCTCTTTCTCGTCGTCGGCGCTGTGGTCGGCATACTGCTTCTGGTGTGGGTCATAGGTATGATCAGAAAGGTGGGCGGTTGCTTGATCCACCTCACACTGGCGGCAGCTGCGCTTATCCTGTTCGTGTACCTGGGATGGCTCTTGCTACAGAGGCTGTTCGGCGGCTGACGCCGTTTCACGGGCGGCGAGACCCTGGGGAGATCATAAGAGAGGGCGATGATCGCACAACGTCGGCCCTCCTCTTTCTCTGTTAGCGCCTATTTCAGCCCAGCGGTGGTCGAAGATCGGGTCCTGGATGCGGGGCGGGCTCCAATTCGCCCGCCGCCTCGCCGCGACCCCCACGAGTAGTACCCACGCGACCCCAGGCAACGATTCGGCGCCCAGCTACTGAGATATCCAAATCTGGTAGCTGACCTCCGGGCCGGCTTGGTTGTGAAAGTCCTCGACCGCGACATAGTAGATACCACTGTCAGGGGCTATCCACACCAGGCGTGATGCGACGTTTTTTTCTCCGCTGTCGTCATCGTAGTCGAGTTCCCTGCCGTCCTCATCATAGAGGTAGATGACCGTGTCGCAGTCGCCTTCGAGGTTGCCTGTCTCGATACTGTACTCTACTCCCTCCTGAGCCAAGAAGGACACGTAGTCCACATCGACTGTGACATGGAAGGTGTGGCTCTGGTAGGTACCGTCAGTGTCTATGGAACTGGGTTGAGCGATGCTATCGTCGGGTTCGTAGCTGTCCGCGCCTTCGACTGTGTCGCTTGCTATGATTCGGATCTCATACGTCGCATCGGGCCCGGCGGACTCCTCCGCCAGGTCTCTGATCATCACGTAGTACGTTCCGCTGCTGGGTGCAAGCCACACTATACGCGAGGCCAAAGGCTCCTCAGCACCATCGTCAGCGTACGCCAACTCGTTCCCCTCGCTGTCGTACAGATAGATGATGCTATCGACGTCGCCGCCCAGGCGTGATGTCTCTATGGTGTAGGCCGTTCCTTCGAAGGCCTCAAAGTAGACATAGTCGTGATCCCCCTGCACATGGAGGTTGTGTGCCTGGGGAAAGCCATCGGTCGTTATCGGCTGGGCTTCTTGAATGGTATCGTCGGGTTCATAGGCGTCGGGTCCCGGCTCAGCGCTGGGCGAGCGCGGTGTCGGAGCAGTAGCGGCAGTGGGAATCGCACCAGGCGAGGGGCTCTGACCAGGCGTGGGCGAGAGCTGCGGGACAGGAGGCACGACCCCGCAGCCAACCACCACCACGGCCAGGATACCGATGATCAGCGGGGTCCTGGACCTGTGGTCCTTCCTAGGGTTGGTCTGCAGCCGCGCGACACACTCCCCGCAATAGAGATCATCGCTACCCGCCTCAGCATCACAGGAGGGGCATCTCATTCGGCACCTCGTGGTGTCCTTCCAAGCCCCGGCATTTGCTAGGTCTCTTCCTGGTCCTCGGGTTCTAGAAGCGTCTCATAGTCCAGACCACAGGTCCTGCAGAACCTGAGACCAGCCTTCATCTTGGAATTGCACGTCGGGCAGACCATGATAAGGCGGGCTCCACACTCCTGGCACAAGTCGGCCTCGCTTTGGTTTTGATAGCCGCACCAGTGACAGCGTCCATCGGGCAATGACAGACCTTCATAGCTGCCACCACATTGATCGCAGAAGCGCATGTGCAGGTCCAGTCTGGCTCCACACCGAGCGCAGTACTTCGCCAATGCGGCCCCGCACTGGGCGCAAGAACTGGCGTCGGAATGATTGCTGAAGCCACAATCAGGGCATGGGGAGAGGGAATCGGGTTGTCTGGAAGCCAAGACAAATCTGGAACCGCAGGCGGTGCAGACAAGCTGGCCGTTCTCCGTCTCTACCAGCCCAGGAACATTACATTTGGGACACGCAAGTAGTTCCGCCATCATTCTCTCTTGGGAGGCAATGCTCACCCACGGCCGGTCCACAGGTGGTGGAGCAGGGCCTAGATCTGCGCCAGGATGTAGATAATGAGAACGATGCTGAGCATGGCCAGCGCGATCATGACGGCATTGCTGACGACGGTGGTGTAGGAAAACTCTTTGCCCTCATCCGTCTCTTCCTCAGGCTTCCCAGTCAGTCTCCCAGTCACGAATTGGGAGTAATTGAAGCCACAGCGTGCGCAGAAGTTGACAGAGGTTCCCATCACGGCATCGCAGCGTGGGCACACGATCAGTAGGCGACCGCCGCACTCTTTGCAGAACTCGGCGTCCTTTTCGTTCTGGGAGCCACACCGCTGGCACTTTCCTTCCAAGCCGAGAGCTTGCCCGTGCTCAGTACCGCATCGTTCGCAGAAGTCTACACTGGCAGGGATCTTGCTGCCGCACTGGGGGCAGTACCTGGCGAGAGGCGCTCCGCATTGACCACAGAACCGTCCCCCTTCTCGATTCTGGGAACCGCATTCTGAGCAGACTGGCACGGGTGTGACACGTTCGAGATCCTGGACGCCTGTCTCGAAGTGAGAGTTGTCAACGTTTGAGTCGTTGGGGTCGATGGCTCCGAAAGGCAGTGACAACCGGTGCTCCCCTTAGCCTACTGGATGCTGATGGCAGAGTCAGTGGCCTGCAGAGTCACATCAAGCTTGGTTTCTGCCTCTTCAAACCCTTCTGACAGGTACTGGTCTGCGCTGATCTTGGTGAAACGGGCCGAGTCTATGGTCAGTTCGGTATCATCCAGGTCAAGACGCACCTTGGCAGCCGCGTTGGACGGTACGATCACTGTCAACTCACTCCCGTCGAGATTCAGGTTGGCATCAAGACCATCTGTGGCAGGCATCTCGACCTCGCCCGCGCAATCATCCAACTCAGCCGTTAAGGCCTTCAAGGCCAGGTCACTCAGGTTGAGATCCAGGCGGCAGTCGTCACCACCTAGATCCAGTTCAAGGGGGATGCGCGGGCTGAGCTCCACTGTCCAGTCGTTTCTGATATCGCCGAGGAACAGGAAGAAAGGGAAGTAGGCCTGGTACCGGTCTGCGAGTCTGAGGTCACCCTGCTGACCGGATGCGGAGAACTCCTGTTGTATCAAGATGCTCGCATCATGGGTGAACTGGCCGGCCAGCAACAGACGGGGAGAATCGTCCAGTCGTTCGACCTGCAATGTGCCATGGTCCAGTTCCAGCCGAATGTAAGCTTGGCTCAAGTGTCCGAGATCCTGGCTCAGGGTCTCGGTCACGATGTCTTGGGTCGGCAGCGTGGGCACCAACAACCAAACTGTACCGATGAGCGCAACTACCACGAGTAGCAGCACGGGCAGCGCGAACCAGGTGGGGAAACCTCGCAAGGCGATGTCCGCTCCAACCAGGATGAGGATCATGGGCCAGAATCGCCATAGGTGCCGCCAGATGTCCCCTGGCAAGTACCCTAGGTTATAGAGCAGCAACATGAACCCCACCACGATGAGTATCAACGCACCTGTCAACGATCCACGGCGCACTGACCTTGACGTCTGCCTATCCTGCATAGCCACCTCTCGGGTCGAGAAGGGTCGTCGAATCCCTGTTCTTCACTTGTGCATTCATTATAGATTACCGATTAGATGCCGTCAAGAGGTCGTTGTGGCCTCGCCCAGGGCTGTGGTCTGTTCCATGCATGTTGCCCCACCGCAGCCTGTTGCAGTCCCGCACGGACTTTGTGAACTGGGCGCGGGTAGTTTGTCTCCCCGGCGCGATTCGCCTCAGCATACGTGAAGGAGATCGCGGCACGACCTCCCTGGCCAGGTGGCAGAGACTTGTGAGAGAGCAGACAGCAGTCGAAATCTGATCCACGCTTCGGCAGAGGTTCAGGACCCCCTTCAGAAGCCTGATGAAGGGGTGACGATGTCCAGGCTCAGCAACGCGAAGAGTGTGGAAAAACACCCTCGACAGACAGCGCCCTCCCCCATCCAGGGGGAGGGATGGGCTCAGGGTGGACAGGCGGAGGAGCAGGCGTGTCAGCATCCCTCAGCCTCCTTCGATGAACTCACTACAGGCCCCTTGTCAGGGCAGTGGAACGAGGCCCTGTGACAGATTCTTCGAGTCCCGCAGCGACTTTCTGACCTTAGCGCGGGAATTGATTCCCTCGCGGACTTGATGAGAGTGTGGGTAGAGCACGCGCCGGCCTGAGGTCCTGCGCTACGAACTGGGAAACGGGCTGAAGCTGGTTCCGCAACATGCATCCTGCACATCGCGCTCGGTTAGTCCGGGCCAGTCTCTGACCCAATGCGCTGCCACGATGTCTCTCTTGCACACCCTCTGCGCGGTGGTTTGACAACAGGGAGGTTTGCTGGTAGACTAACAAGAGCACGGCGCATTCGTCTAGTGGCCTAGGATACCGCCCTCTCAAGGCGGAGACAGGGGTTCGACTCCCCTATGCGCTACCTGGATTTCCCCCATTCGATTGATGGCGAACCTCCGCTCTGGGTATCTCCATGCACTGCAAGGTAGCGCAGTGCGGTAGCCACTGGCAAGTCCGTGTAGAGTTTCATACTAGTTTGCGATTGCTATGGCGAGGGGAGATTGGGCGGGGGCGGGCACGGCGACTTGGCGCAACCACTCGCATTACTTGACAATAAGGCCCATCAGTGGTTATAATCTTGTCTTGATATCCTTCATTTGAAAGTGTCACTATGCCCAAGCGCACATATCAGCCCAAGAAGAGAAAGCGCAAGAGAGCTCACGGATTCCGTGCCCGGATGCGTACGCCCGGTGGTCGGAGGGTGTTGAAGGCCCGTCGGCAGAAGGCACGAAAAAGGCTGACGGTCTGATTCATCGGACGTTGACACTGTTCCTGTCATGCCCGCATCATGCAGAGGCGATATCGGCTGAGGGATGATGAGCAGTTCCAGCGGGTCAAGAACGACGGCCGTTCGTGGTACCATGTCCTGCTGGTGCTATGTGTTCTTCCCAACGGGCTGGAATACAGCCGTTGTGGCTTCTCTGTGAGCAAGCGGGTTGGCAAAGCTGCGGTGCGCAACCGAGTCAAGCGGCTTCTGCGAGAGGCGGCCAGAGCTAGGCAGGTGCTGATTGCACCGGGTCGGGACCTCGTGTTCATCGCCCGCAGGCCCATCGCCAGTGCGGACTACCATGAGGTGGACCGTGCCGTGCAGCAACTGTTGGGGCAAGCCGGGTTGCTGCTGGACTAGTGGTGGGTCAGGGGGACATCGTGGGCGAGGCCAGGCTCGATAGCCAGATATGAAATCGTTTCTGTTGACCACGATTCGCGTATATCAGAGGTTCATCTCTCCGGTCCTTTCTCCCGCCTGCCGTTTCGTCCCCTCGTGCTCTCAGTACACCTATGAGGCCATCGAGAAGTACGGCATGGCCAAAGGGGGATGGTTGGGCGTAAGACGCATACTGCGCTGTCATCCCTTACATCCAGGCGGGTACGATCCTGTGCCGTGAGTCCAAGATGTGACAAAGGAGACTTGTCCTTGAAAGCAACGAGCATCGTGAAGAGCAGGTTCACCGTGATCTGGCTCTTATTGCCACTGATCCTCATCCTCCTTGCGGGCTGTGGCGGCCGTGCAGCGATGGGCTGGTCCAGCCCCGTTGTGGAGGAGGACGTGGTGTACGCTGCCTCCAAGGGGGGCAAGCTGTATGCGACGGATATCAACACCCAGCAACAGTTGTGGGAGTTCCCATCGGACCGAGCGTTGGCGGGCATCTATTCCACGCCTGTGACAAGTGGGGACGTGCTATTCTTTGGGTCATATGAGATCGAAATCACGTCGTTTCTGATATTCCAGAACCAAGAGATCGGTGGCAAAGCCTACGCCACATATGCGACCGATGGCCAGGAGAAATGGCATTTCCCTGTCGACGGCGCCGGAACGACGGAACCCTTCCTGGGGTCGCCCGCCCTGGGGCAGGACATGGTCTATCTCACCTCTACCGACCACAAGGTTTACGCTTTGGACGTTGAGACAGGGGCTAAGAGGTGGGAGTTCGAAACTGGCAACGAGATCTGGGGCGGCCCAGCGTATCACGACGGAACAGTCTACGTTGGTTCTTCCGACAAGAACTTGTATGCCCTGAATGCGGACACAGGCGAGAGGAAATGGGTCTTCGTAGCCGGCGGAGCTATTTACAGCACTCCTCATGTGTCCGAAGATACGCTGTACTTTGGAGCACTGGACAACAAGGCGTATGCCCTGAATACCGAAAATGGCGAGGAGAGGTGGACCTTTCAGACCGGAAACTGGGTTTGGGAATCCGCGCTGTCGCACGAGGGCACGGTCTATGTGCCGTCCCTCGATCATTCAATGTATGCCCTGTACGACAGTAACGGTGCTGTGAAGTGGCAGTTCGAGGCGGGCGATATGATTCCCGATTCCCCGGTCATAGCCGATGGCGTTCTGTATTTCTCGGCTAACAACGCGGGGGTGTATGCTCTGAACGCCGAGACAGGTGCTCCGATCTGGCACTATCCAGAGGAAGGGGACTTCAAGGTACTGGCGTCGCCCACGGTGGCCGGACAGTTGGCATTTGTGAATGCGGATGACGGTAATCTGTACGCGCTTGACTCCACGACCGGCCAGTTGAGGTGGAAGGTAGAGCCGGGGCAGGAGCAATGACAGGGGGTGTTGAATGCCCGGAATAATCGAACTGGGGAACCTGCTGATCGTGCAGCCCATGCTGAACTTGCTGGTGCTGCTGTATAGTGTGCTGTTTAACAACTTCGTCCTGGCTATCATCGGGCTCACGGTTCTTGTGCGCCTGCTGACTTATCCCCTCACCCAGAGGCAGATCAGGTCCATGAAGGCCATGCAGGAACTGCAGCCACAGATTCAGAAGCTACAGAAGAAGTATGGCAAGGATCGAGAGAAGCTGTCGGCAGCCACGATGGAGTTGTACAAGGAGCGTGGCGTCAATCCCATGATGGGTTGCTTGCCCATGTTGGTCCAACTGCCTATCTGGATAGGCCTCTACCAGTCCATCTACCAGGCGTTGGGAAGCACCCCAGAGCAGCTTATCGGGCTGTCTCAGCGACTGTACCATTCTATCCCTTTCATGCACAGTATAGCGGCCAATTCCATACCATTGAACAGCCAGTTCCTGTGGTTAGACCTCGGGCGTCCTGATCCCTACTACATATTGCCTGTGCTCGTTGTAGCGGTCTTCTGGCTGCAGCAGAAGCTGACTCCTCAGCCCACTGCGGATCCGTCACAGGCTCAGATGAACAGAACCATGCAGAACATGATGCCTATCATGTTCGGGTTCATCACTCTGCAGGTCTCCTCGGGACTGGCGTTTTATTGGATTGCCTCGGGGGTACTACAGATCGTGCAGCAGGGCGTCACCACTGGGTGGGGAGACATCACCAAGGCCTTGCCCACTTGGATCCCAGGACTGTCCAGGGGAGAGGACACGAAGAAAGATGCAAGAAGAAGAAAGAAGAAGCGTTGAAGCCTCGGGAAGAACGGTCGATGAGGCCATTGAGAAAGCACTGGAGGACTTGGGCGCAGACGCCGATCAGGTGGAGACTGAGATATTGACGAAAGGGAGCCGGGGCCTATTGGGCCTGCGGGGTGAAGAGGCCAGAGTGCGGGTCACCGTGGTGGAACCTGAGAAGCCAAGGGAACCCACACCAACTGGGGAAGAAGTGGCGGAGATATCCCTTGATGTAGTGCGCGAACTTCTACGCCATATGGGCGTACAGGCCCAGGTGGTCGTACAAGAATCTGACCAAGGTGAAGTGTCGCCGACAGTGCTGGATGTCACGGGCGACAACCTAGGTATCCTCATCGGGCGGCAAGGAGAGACCTTGCGCGATTTGCAGTACATCGCGCGCCTGATCGTAAGTCGCAAACTCCAGCGATGGGCAAACATTGTCGTTGATGTGGGAGGGTACAAGAGACGCCGAGAGAGGATACTGACCGAGCTGGCCGGCAGAATGGCCGAGAGGGTTGTGGCCGAAGGGAGACCGGTGACTTTGGAACCCATGCCAGCGCATGAACGGCGCATAGTGCATATGGCCTTGCGCGACCATGACTTGGTGAGGACAGAGAGCACTGGCGAGGGTCGCCGGCGCAAGGTGGTAATCTATCCCAACGAGTATTCATAGCTTGCCCCATGGTTGGCGACGCCTATCACGCAATGTCACGACACGGTCCACCGAAGATCAGTCGCGCTGAGGTAGAGCACATCGCCGACCTGGCAAGGTTGGAACTGAGCGAGGCGGAGATCGAGCGACTCCAGAGTGACCTGTCCCAGATTCTGGAGTATGTCGAGCAGCTGAACGAATTAGACACCTCGGATGTCCCCCCAACTGCCCACGTGGTCGTGAAAGGCGACGTCCTGCGCCAGGACAGCAGCAGGCCATCTTGGCCGAGCGAGGAGATCCTGTCCAACGCCCCCCATACCCAGGAAGGGTACTTCCGCGTGCACGCCATCTTCTCCAGGGAGGAGCGGTGACGCTCCATCGCCTAACGATTCACGAAGCCCATGATCTGTTGCGTCGGCACGAGATTTCGTCTGTAGAGCTCACGGACTCTGTGCTGGCGAAGATGGAGGAGTCCGATGGAGAGATCAGGGCCTACGTCACGCCTACACCCGAGATAGCGCTGGAGCAGGCGAGGCAGGCCGACAAGCTGATCGCAGGCGGCGATATTCGTCCCCTCACAGGCATCCCCGTGGCTATCAAGGACAACATCTGTACCAAGGGCGTGCTGACCACGTGCGGTTCCAGGATATTGGAGAGTTTCATTCCACCGTACGACGCCACAGTGGTTGAGAGGCTGCGTCAAGAAGGCGTGGTACTTGTGGGGAAGGCCAACATGGATGAGTTCGCCATGGGCTCCTCGACCGAGTACTCGGCCTTTTTTCCCACCCATAACCCCTGGGATGTGTCACGTGTCCCTGGAGGATCGAGCGGCGGATCAGCGGCCGCAGTGCTGGCCAACGAGACACTGTTCGCTCTTGGCTCCGACACTGGAGGGTCCGTGCGTCAGCCAGCTGGGCTGTGCGGCGTCGTGGGTTTGAAGCCTACCTACGGGCGCGTATCGCGATATGGCCTGATAGCCTTCGCCTCCTCACTGGACCAAATCGGTGCCATCACCAAAGATGTGACTGATTGCGCCCTGGTGATGAACGCCATAGCCTTCTACGATCCCTTGGACTCCACGTCGGCGAATGAGCCCACGCCCGACTACATCTCGCAGCTGAAGGACGATCTCTCTGGTGTGGTGGTCGGCGTTCCTTCCGAGTACTTCGCGGCTGGGTTGGACCAGGGGGTTGAGGAGCGAGTGCGCCAAGCGATAGAGACGCTGGCGGAGCTGGGTGCTGAGGTTCGGGAGGTCTCTCTGCCCCACGAGAGGTATGTGGTGGCCACCTATTTCCTTACCTCGTGGGCGGAGGCGAGTGCTAACCTGGCCCGATACGATGGTCTCAAATATGGGCTTTTCGCCCCGGACGCTCAAAGTATTCGCGAAGCCCAGAGTAGGGCGCGGGGGCGGGGCTTTGGCAGGGAGGTGAAGCGGCGCATCATGTTGGGCACCTACGCCCTGAGTTCAGGATACTACGATGCCTATTACCTGAATGCGCAGAGGGTTCGCACCCTCATCAAGGAGGACTTAGACCGTGCCTTCGAAGCCGGTGTGGATGTCGTAGTAGGGCCCACTTCGCCCATTGTGGCCTTCGGGATCGGAAAGAAGGTGGATGATCCTCTGGAGATGTACCTGGCCGACTTGTATACGATACCAGCCAACCTCGCCGGGTTGCCCTGCATCTCCATTCCTTGCGGATTCCACGAGGGATTGCCAGTCGGGTTCGAGATAATGGGCCGCCCCTTTGACGAGGGCACTGTGCTGAGAGTAGCCTACGCCTACGAGCAGGCCACGGACTTCCATCTTCAGCGCCCTCCCCTCAGCCTATAGGTATCTTCCCCCTTGGCATAGAGTCATCGCCGCATCTCTGCCACGAACAAACTGAGGGCCAGAGGTTCTTGCATCTCCCCTGTCTTCACCGCCACATCGAGCTCCAGCAAACGGTGGTAGATGGCCTCCAGTTCGGCGATGGAGAAACTGGGAGCCTGTCTCATCATCTTCTGTGCCACATAGGGGTGCAGGCTCAACAGGGCTGTTATGTCCTCGCGCGATGTTCCCTTGGCAAGCAGTTCTTTGATCTGAAGCAGTATTCTGAACTGCCTGGTAATCATGTGCAGTAGATAGAGCGGGTGTTGTCCGTCCTCCAATAGCCGGTGCAACAACTCCATCGCCCGTCTGACGTCCCTCCTTCCGAGGGCGTCGACCATCTCGAAGATGTCTGCCTCTCGCACATAGCTGACCAGCAGCTCAACGTCGCCTTTGGCAACGGGTCTCTCCTCGCCCACATAGGTCAGCAGCTTCTCTATCTCCTGATCCAGGAGACGGAGATCGTTGCCCACAAAAGTGGCTAGCAGATTGACCGCTCTTGGTTCTATCCGGCCGCCCTTCTCGCGCACCCGCTCCGTAATCCAGCGGTCGAGTGCGCCTCCCTTTGGAGGGGTGAATCTACGGACGTACCCGTGGTCGCTCTTCGAGGCGCGCTTGTGGAGGGGATTGCTCTTTTTTATCTCGCTACGTTCCACGAACACCAGCCGCGTGGTCTCTGGCAAACGGTCGAGATACTCCTCCAAGTGCTGAAGAAAAGCAGTTGCTTGCTCTGAGCCTTCGCTGGCCTCTCCACGTAGGGCCTCGCATCGCGCCGCCAAGTCGTTGACAATGACCAGGCGTTTCTCGGCAAGAAAAGGGGCAGCGTCACAGGCGAAGGTTAGCTCGTCGAAGCTGGCCTTCTTGCCGTCGATGACGGTGGTGTTCAGATCCACAGTGGTGGGGTCACCCAATTTGGCCTTCATGCTCGCCAATTCTAGCGAGCACGAATACTCATCCTTGCCGTGGAATAGATAGAACACGAAGACTCCACCCTGGAAGACTTAGGAAGAGTGCTCCAACTCGACTTTGTGGATGGTGAACCTTCCTACGACTCGCCTGGTAACGGTCCTTATACTCAGGCCAGCAACATCCGAGGAGGTAGTGACGTGTTGCTGAATCATGAGGCCCAACGGTTGAGCGACTATCACGGCCAACGTGGCGGCCAGGACGAAGCGCGGGAACGTGCTCAGACGACGGCGTGATCTGCCCACCGCCAGGAAAGCGGCCAAACCTGCCAGAAAGCCGGCGACTGCTAGGTTGGTGCCGCAGCGGGGGTGGACTGCCAAATCGGTCTCACCGGCCTGGAGGCGCGCTAAGCCCTCGGATGCTGTGTCGGCCAGCGCTCTCGTGTCCACCATACCATAGACATAGAAGCCGTCGAGGGCGGTGCGGGCCACGGCGTTTAGGTACGGCTGCCTCTGGGCCAGGATGTGCATCGTTGCGTGCTCAAGGGCGTGGTTTCGTCTCAAAGCGGCTACGAAGGGCATGTCTAGCAACGCCATTGCAACTCCTTTCACCAAGTTGCGGTGCTTCGACTGCTGATTCTATCATATGTCACGTGTCATTGGAAGCGCGTGGTACCATTTAGCTGTCGATGGGGGTTGTGGCGTACTGGACTGGGAGTAGCCAAGGCGAGCTATTGAGCTAGGCGAAGCGGAAGTATCCACAAGTAGTAGTCTGAACGATCAACCACGGGAAGCCGTCCGTGGCCACTCTCGGCCGGTTCCGCTGCATCAGGCAGGGGCACCGCATGGACTGCCCCTACGGCCTACTGCGTTGCCTCGACCAGGTTCTCCAGATCGCGCCGCATGGCCTCCAATTCGGCACCGTATCCAGCCCAGTCTCCCTGTTGGAGACGCTCTTGGGCTTCCTGATAGTGCTCCAAGGCGGATAGGGCCAATTGGTGGGCGTCTACTTCTCCCCCAACTTCCGGTTCCACTGCGACGACAGGAGCCCCACCGATGTCGGCCAGTGCATCCTCCAGCGTGTCGGCCATTATTACACGCTCCCCGGAGGCCACGATGATCCTCTTCAGTTCTGGGAGGCGCCCGGTCTCCGCCTGGAGGTAGAGGGGCTCCACGTACAGCAGTGAGTTTCCGATGGGGATCACCAGGAGATTGCCTCGGATAACTTGGGACCCGCGCTGGTGCCACAGCGAGAGTTGGCCCGATATGTTGGGCTCTTGATCGATGCGCGCTTCTATCTGCAAGGGGCCATAGATGAGCTCTTGCTTGGGGAACTTGTACAGTAGCAGTTTGCCGTAGTGTTCCCCATCGGACCTGGCCGCCATCCACGCCACCATGTTCTGCTTGTTGGCCGGAGTGAAGGGTTGTATGAGAATGAACTCTTCCTGCTCCTGACCTGGGAGTTTCATGGTCACGTAGTAGGGTTCCATGGGCTGGTCGTTCCCAGCATACAACTCGTGAGCCACCGCCCATAGGTCTTCCTTGTTGTAGAAGACGGTGGGGTTCCGCATGTGATAGGTGTTGTTCATTTGGGCCTGGATGAAGAACAGCCCCTCCGGATAGCGCAGGTGAGCTTTGAGGCCGTCAGGCATGTCCTGCCACGGGGTGAAGAGGTGGGGGAAGATGGCTGCATACACTTGGATGAGGGGATCCTCTTCATCGACGACATAGAAGGTCATGTCGCCGTCGTAGGCATCTATGGCGACTTTCACTGAGTTGCGGATGTAGTTGAATCGGTTGTGATACGGCTGCGAATAGGGGTACATGTCAGTGGCAGTGTAGGCATCTTGGAGCCACACCAGCCGACCATCGACGATCACCAGATAGGGATCGGCGTCGAAGAGCAAGAAAGGAGCAACTTGGCGCACCCGTTGGTGGATGTTGCGGTAGAGCATCACGCGGCTCTCGGGGGTCAGATACTCGCTGAGGACCACGGCTACATCACCGAAGCGATAGGCGAAGGCGGCCCTCTGGAGGGCTGAATCGAGCGCAACTCCTCCCGCCCCCTGATAGGTGCTGGTGATGTTCTGATCGCCGCTGGGGTAGTCGAACTCCTCGAGGGTACTGTTCACAAAGACGTAGCCGTCGGTTTTCTCCCCGTAGTATATCTCGGGGCGCGTGATCTCCAGGCCGGGGGCCGTGCGAGGAGGCAGGTCTCTGACCAACAGTTCTGGCAACCCTTCAGGAGTCACCTCGCTGACAGGGCTCATCACCAGCCCATAGCCGTGGGTGAACTGGAGGTGCTCGTTGACCCAGGTTCGAGACTGCAGCTGCTCCGTGGCCATTTCCCGCGCAGATAGCGTCACTTGGCGGTAGGTGCCGTCCAGATAGTAGCGGTCGATATCAACATCAACAAATTCGTAGTACAGCCTTATCTCCTGGATCTGAGCGTAGGTGTCACGCAGGGGACGATAGTCCCACAGTCTTATGTTCCTTATCGTCGGTTCGGCATCCGCAAGGGCTTCCGCTGTCAAGTCGGCCACAGAGCCGAAATCCAGTTCTTGTATGTGATCGAGGCCGTACGCGCGGCGGGTGAAGTCGATGTTGTGCTCGATGTATGGGCGCTCCTTGATCAGTTCGTTGGGCTGGACGTCGAACTGCTGCATCAGAACAGGGTAGATCCCGCCCACGCCTGCCGCAACGGCCAGCCACAGGGCACCACCTATGGCCAAGATCCAAGGTCTTCTGGAGGCCACGCCGCCTGCGAGAAGCAGCGCACAGAGTATGACCGCCCAGAAGGAGAGGTTGTACGCCAGCAAGCGCGCGTGGACGTCGGTGTAGCTGGCGCCGAAGGTGACCCCTTCCTCCGAGTAGAGAAGTTCGAAGGCGCTTAACTTGTATCCCCAGGCTGAGATCAGTAAGAAGACAACTCCCAGCGCCGCGAGGTGGATGGCCGCCTTGCTGGTCAGCCAGAGCTTGAACTGTCTCCAGCTGGCCAATTGCACCAGCAGGTACGCCGCTGCGGTGGCCAGCAAGGTCAAGATGAGGACCTCCATCAGCCAGCCGCGCAGGAAGCGATATACGGGGAGGGTGAAGACGTAGAAAGACACATCCTGCGAGAAGATAGGGTCCAGGACGCCGAAAGGCCGCTGGTTGAGATAGCGCAGCATGGTGTCCCACTGACCGATGGCCCCCAGCCCGTTCAATACGCTCAAGATCAGGGCCACCACAACGACTATGATATTGACCAGCTTGGAAGCGACGTAATAGCGCTGCCCCGGCAGGAAGAAGCCTCCCCAGCCAGAGAGCCTGCGGGCGATGAGGAGATTGCCGAGGAAGAAGGCCAGGAAGAGCAGGCTGAAGAAGGTGAACACGCCTACCTTGGCCTTCAGGGCTGTCCAGAACACGGAGCTCAGCCCGAGGCTCTGAAACCACAGCAGATCGGTGTAGAACCCCGAGAGGAGCATGAATAGGACGAAGAGTAGCAGAAACACGCCTATCAGAACCAGCAGTGCGCGTCTAACGCTCGCCATGACTGGCACCTCCTATGCATTGGCTCCTATTGTATCGGCTCGATATTGCTGCCGCAAGTTCTGACAGTGGATCGCTTCCACAAAAGCAAACCTCCCGCAGCCGTCGGAAACCCGTGGGAGGCTGTCTGAACTACCAAGAAAGGGGCCTCGTCACCGATTCACACGACTGCGTCAGAAGAGATCGTCGTCCAATTGGGACTCGCCCTGCGGCCTGGTCCAGATGGTCTTGTAGCGATCGCAGTCCTGCTCGAAGCACATCTGGCAGGTCTCAGAGTTCGGATCTATGACCACCTCCTCGAGGTGCACCTCCAGCCCCATCTGTTCGTACATCTCCATCGCCTCGCCTAGACGGGGCTGGTCGGTGGTGAACTGCCTGATCCATCCCTGAGCCAGCAGTTCCTCATCGCGGGTCATCTTCTTCTGTACCATGTATATTCTCCGGGCACCCCACCTTGTTGGGCTCCGACAGAAGTTCTTGTCGTTCGCCCACTATTGCAGTTCTAGCTTCAGGTTCAGGGTGTTTGCGGCCACGAAGCCCATGCTGGCGAAGAAGCCCAGGAGGTCAGTATCGGTCCAGTTGACGAGCGTGTGCACCTTGTTGACGCCCGCCTTCTTGACGGTGGTCTGGAACTCCTCCATGAGGTAGCCTGCCACGCCTTGCCTTTGATAGGCAGGGTCCACGCCAATGGTGTCGATGGAGGCGATAGTCTCGGGGATGCCGAATTCGCCAAGGTAGACGCTGCCCATGATGAAGCCCACCACCTGGTTTCCAAGTTCCGCGACCAAGGAGGTCACGAGCCGGTCAGACTCCTCGTTTAGGACTTCCGCGATTTTCCGCTCATAGTATTCCGGGCGCCGCTTTCCAAAGGCCTTGTAATCGATCTCAGTCACAGGATCCACATCTGACTCCCGCAGGACCCTGATCTCTACATCTTCTGCTGCCAGCTTAGCCATCTGCTCCCTCCCTTTCTGGCATCGACGTTCCAGGGCCTCGCCCTTTGATATTATATTCTCTGTTCTCTGGTACCACAATCCGTCGCCGACGAGCTAGAAGAGATCGTCCAGTTCGTCCATCCCGCCGCCCGGCAACTCCCCGAACTGCTGGAGATACTGCTGGAGCAACTCGCTCTCGCGCTTGGTGTACATCTCGTCCTCTTCAAAGACAAAGAGGCAGACTTGGTCGTTCGTTTCCAACTCCTCCTCCAGAGCTTGCCGCATGTTCATGACGCCCTTGATGGCCAGCACGTTCTTCTCTTCGTCGAGCAGTTGATAGACGCCTGCCAGTTCAGGCACGGTTTCCACGACTTCACTGGTGAACTCTAGCCACTTCTCGGGGGGCAAGACGGGAGCCAGAATGTGCAGACGATAATCGCACCTCAGGCAGCGACTGGCCTCTTGCTGGGCCATCTGCTCGTCGTAGCCCAGGTGGATCTCATCGAAGCTTCTCTGACGTTCTTCCGGCGGAAGGGACGGCATCGGCACCCGGGGTCGTTGGGCAAAACCTTCTTCTCGTCCCATGAAGGGATCGAATTCCTCGGCTGGGGCCAATGCCAGTTCGATGTTCCCGTCGCCGCCGAGATACTGGTCTATGGAGATCGCGGCCTGCTTGCCCATGCAGATAGCCTCGATCACCGATGATGGGCCGCTGACCGCCTCGCCGCCTGCGAAGACACCTTCCTCAGCGGTGGAAAGGGTCTCCTCGGCCGCTTTGATGAGGCCCCCATCACTCTGGACGGCGCTACCCTCCAGCAGAGAGAGGTCAGCAGCCTGGCCCACTGCCAAGATTACCATGTCGGCCTCTACTGAGGTGGTCTGCGACTCGTCGAAGCTAGGGTTGAAGCGGCCCTCCTCATCGAAGACGGAGGTGCAGGACAGCAGGTCTACCCCTTTCACCCTGCCGTTGTCGCTCACCACTCTCTGGGGTCCCCAGGAGGGATTCAGGATCACCCCTTCCTCCACAGCCTCCTCGATCTCCCACTCCATAGCTGGCATTTCCTCTCGGCACTCCAGTGAGGCGACCTGGACCTCGTTGGCGCCCAGGCGCAAGGCTGTCATGGCCACATCCATGGCCACACCACCCCCGCCGATGACTACCACCCTGTCCTCGACGCTCACATCTTTCCCCTGCCTCACATCCCTGAGGAAGTCCATGCCCCATAGAACGCTCTCCAGATAGGTGCCCTCCACAGGTATCCTTCTGGCAAGCTGAGTACCCACGGCCAGGAAGACAGCATCATACTCCTTTTGGAGTTCTTTCAGGGACAGATCCCTGCCGATGGCGGAATTGGCCTTCAACTCCATCCCCATGGACAAGAAATCGTCGATTTCCTTATGGAGCACCTCCTGGGGCAAGCGGTGTGCCGGGATACCCCAGCGCAGCATGCCCCCTGGCTCAGATTCGGCCTCGAACACGGTCACTGCATGCCCCAATGCTCTGAGGTAGTATGCTGCCGTGAGGCCTGCTGGACCTGAGCCAACTACGGCTACTCGCTTGCCCGTGGCAGGGGCGATCTCCAGGCTATTCTTCCAAAGGTCCGTACCCTGGTCACCGGCGAACCGCTTGAGGCTGCAAATAGCCATAGGCTCACTGACCTCTGCACGGCGACAGGCTTCCTCGCAGGGGCGGAAACATATGCGTCCGAGCACGGCAGGCAAGGGCACCTTCTCTCGGATGACTGCCTGAGCCTCGGCGTACTTGCCGTCCGCAACAAGCCGGATGTATCTGGGGACATCCACGTTGGCCGGACAGGCCGCTGCGCAAGGGACGAGAATCTCCTCCTTGTTTGCAGTCGTGACCTCTGCCTTGTCCGTGAGAGCGCCCGTGGGACACACCTCCACACAAGCGGTGCAGTACTTGCAGGCAGAATCCGCGAGGAGGGGTCCATCTGTGCTGCCGACCACGATTTCCGAATTCTGGTAGGCGAAACCGATGGCCTTGATTCCGCGCAACTCCTGACAGGCCCGCACGCAGCGGGTGCAGCCGATGCAGAGGTTGTAGTCCCTATTGAACAGAGGCTCTTGATCGAGCACTGGTATCCCTCGAGGCACGTACTTAGGGAGTCCCTCTGGGAGACCCACGTAGTCAACCAGCCTTTCGAGTTCGCAATTGCCCAGCAGGGGACAGCAGCGCTCGTCTTCAGGCACATTGGCTGAGCACTGAGTGCGGCTGCACCCCTCCTTCTGGGCACAGGTCAGACAGGCGTGGGGATGATGCTCAAGATAGGGGAAGAGGTTCTTGCGACGCTGCTGCTGAAGAGCGGGGGTGTCCGTACGGACTGTCATACCGTCGGCTACCATCGTGTTACAGGCGGTCTGGTATCCGTTTTGGCCCTCCACCTCAACGATGCACAACTGGCAGCCTTGATACTGCTCTTGGCTGGTTGAGGATATCTTGTCGTCCCCCCGGTAGATGAACTCGCCGGGCTCCAATCCCTTCGACGTAGGGAGGCTGGGGTGGAAGCACAGGGTGGGTACGTAGATGTCCACACCTCTCGCAGCATCGAGGATGGTGGTACCGTCAGGCACGGTGACTTTGATGTCATTGATAGTAAGCGTTATCTCGGCCATCTACGACCTCCTAAGGCGGCAGCTCATCCGACAAAACAAAACAGCCGAAGGCTTCTTCACAAGCATGCTTCGGCTGATTGGACAGCAAAGAGGACATCTTCTCCTCGCGAGAGGGAGACTCTCCATTTTCCCCGGAGTAGCAGCTAGGACAGCCTCCTTCACCAAGAGTGGCTGATCGCGTCCTCCGGACAGGCGACCACGCACGGCAGAGGCGGTCTGTCGGTCACTGGCTTGCACGGCCCGCACGTGTATTTGATCTTCTTGCGCTCGGCTTCTGTGACGACGACCACCTGGGCGTCGGACAGGGGATCCAACGGGTCATCCACCACGTCCAGCACTCCGTATGGGCACGCCTCCACACAATCGCTGCAAGCTGTGCACTTGTCGGTGTCGACGCTGATGAAGAACTCTCCCGAACCGTCTTTGTAGCCATAGTTGGCTATCATCTCGATACCTCCGTGAGTGTGGCAGCAATGGGCCACCAGGTGTCAGCTCTGGCGAAGGCTGGTGAGCCCCTTCATAAACCGCCCACAGCCCCAGGAACAAGGTTCTTGGGTTGGCGTCAGTAGATATGCCGCATGAGGCTGGCTGGATTCTGAGGGAGCGGAGCTGAAGGCTTCACTTCCTTGCCTCATACGTGACTGGTCTTACTTCTTGCGCTCTTTCTGCACCAGAGCTCTGGCGAACAGGGCGCCACCGATGGCACCGGCAATCTGGGTGTCAAGAGTAGGCTTGAGGGCCTTGATTCCCAGTTCTCTCTCGAGCCTGCTGACGACGCCGATGTTCTTGGCGATGCCCCCGGTGATAGCGAAATCCTCCTCTACGCCCAAGCGCTCCAGCAAGCCTACCACTCGGTGGGCCATGGCCAAACAGTAGGCAGCCAGAACCCTCTCCTTGGGCCAGCCCTCACGCAAGAGGGCCGAGGCCTCTGATTTGGCGAAGACAACGCAGGTGCTGCTGACCATGGGTGGCTCCTCGTCAACCTGCAGCGACATCTCACCGACCTTGGTGATATGCACGCCCAGCAGGTCGGCAAAGACCTCCATGCCTCGCCCGGTACCGGCAGCGCACTTGTCGTTCATGAGGAACGCAACTACCTTGCCCTTCTCATCAACGCGGATGGCCTTGCAGTCCTGACCACCCATGTCAAGCACCGTCTTGATGGTGGGCCCGTACATGAAGTTCGCCCCTCGGGCATGGCAGGCAATCTCCGTGATGGCGCGCTGCGCGAAGGGGACATTGACCCTTCCGTAGCCCGTGCCCACCACATAGTGGATATCGTCCGGGGTCATACCCGTGTCTTCCAAGGCCCAGTTCATGGCATTCTCGGCGCTCTTGGGGCTGTCGGAACCAGTACGCATGTTGCTGTAGGCGTAGAGCTTGCCATCCGCCATGATCACTGCCTGGGAGCTAACCGATCCCACATCCACCCCAGCGCTGACAATGTCTGCCTCTTTCCAGTCAATGTCGGGGTCATGCCAGTTGGATTCTGTCCAACGCCAATACTCCTTGGTGGTCGTATCCTCGGCCATATGCATATCCTCCTCGGTCGTTCTGCGTTACCTGGTTGAGGCTTCCTACTTGCTCAGGCCTGCAGCGAGAAGAGCGGCCCCGTAGGCGCTCACGTACTCTGGATCCTCTGGGATCAGGACTTGGACCTCCAGATCCCGCTCCAAGGAATCTACGAACCCGGGGTTCCTCGCCACGCCTCCGATGAGAGCCACCTCTGGCTCCACGCCCACCCGGCGCGCCATGGATGTGATACGTGTGGCCATGGCGTCGTGGACTGCCCGAGCTATGTCCGGCTTCTCCATCTTGGCGTGAATGAGAGAGACCACCTCCGATTCGGCAAAGACGGCGCACTGGGCGTTCATGGGTACCGCCTTGGTCGAGGTCAGCGACAGTGTGCCCAGTTCCTCCAGCGGCACTTCGAGAGCCCTTGCCATCGCCTCGGTGAAGGCTCCGGCGCCAGCTGCGCACCGCTCGTTGATGGCAAAGTCGACGACCTTGCCTCGCTCATCTACCCTGATGGCTCGTCCCTCCTCAGCACCTACATCTATGACGGTCTTGGCCTGAGCGTATAAATAGGTGGCACCAGCTGCATCGGCGCCGACCTCAGTGTAGGAGTCGTCGGCGTCAGAGACCTCTTTTCGGCCGGCACCAGTAGCGAAGACCTTCTCCAGCTTGTCCCGCGTGAGGCCAGCATCCTTCAGGGCTGCGTCAAAGGCTTCCTTGATAGAGGCTTGCGTATCCAGGCCAGCTAGAACCAGACCTTTGCCCAGGATCTTGCCATCTTCCTGGATCACGACTTTGACGTTTTTGGCACCCACGTCTATCCCTGCGGTTATCATTGTCACAACCTCCTCAGATCTGGTGGCAGACGCGGGGACTGCGCACAAGTAGTCCCCGCAGATCTCTACTGCTCCAACTTGGGCACGTCGAGGCTCTCCATGAAGGTATCTATGCGAGCCACTGTTCTGGCCTCGTCAAACTCCCTCTCGTCTCCCATGTTGCCCTCGAAGATCATCACCGGGAACCCAGCGTCGAGCAGGGCGAGTCTGTTCTCGGCGATGCCCAGGCTCAAGCCTTCGCAGCCGCGGTTGTAATGCAGCATCACACCATCCAGCTTCCAGTCCTTGGCGATCGAGATCATCATATCGCTCTTGTACTTTGGATGGTAGAAGTGCTGCCACTCAGGCTTGCTCAACTCCCATTCGGCCAGGACGCGCAAAGCATGGTCACGGTCTTTGATTTCGACTCCCTGGGACTGAGGAGTGGGCCTGGGTACCAAATGGCCTTCGTCGTCCATGATCCAGTTGCCGATGAGGCCGAAGGTGTACAGAGAGCCAACGGACACACAGCCGTACACGTTCTCCATATAGCGGAATACGCGCAGGAAGCCCCAAGGTGGCTGGGTGTCGGTCATCACCCTCGTTTGCTCATTCCCAATCGCCGCGATTTGGTTATCAACTCTCTCCTGAACCTCAGCCAAGAGTTCATCGTAGAAGTCGGCCACCTCCTTCGAACTCTTCTGCAGCGTCCCCAGTACGTAGAGGGAGTACATGGTCTTTTCCTCCAGGGAAGCGGGGATGGTCTGGTTCAGGGCGCAGATTTCGGCCCATGTGGAGCTCGACCGGCAGGTGTTGTACACGGCGTCGATCAGTTTCTCGTCGTCATACTTGCGGCCAGTGGTTTCCTCCAGCCACTCTATGCCATCATGCATCTGCCCGACGACATACTCGATCCCCCTTTCAGTCAGTTCTCTGTAGGGACCGACTGCTACATCGACGCAGTACATGGGAACGCCGCCCTCCAGGTCGCTGACCACCTGGTACCACTTCGCGTGGCTGCAGCAGATGTGATCTTGCCAGATGAAGTCGGGCTTGGGGAAGGCCTTTCGCTCCTCACCAGGCTCTACCCAGCCGTACTGGTCGAGGAGGATGGACCCCCAGTAGTTACGCATATAGGCGCACAGATCCCTAGCAAAACCCTCTCTCTCTGCCGCCTCCAGACACTCGTCGGAGAACTCCTTCTGATAGGCTATCGTGGCCCCATAGGGCTCGCTGGTGATGGGATAGACGTCGTCGCCAAGGCCTGCAGGGATGGCGTCGAAGGTCCAGGCCCCACCTGCCCAGCGCAGGCCACCCTTCTCGTGGGCAGCTTCGTAGTTCCTGTAGTAGTTGGCTCTGATCTCCTTTGCCTTCTCCCAAGTCTTCAGAGGAGCGGTCTTGTACTTGGTCTTGTCAGCCATTTGTCTACCTACCTCCTAGATGGACGATTGTGCGCGACAGCTGAGTACCGTCTGAGGTCTATAAGAACTAGAAGAGGTCCTCCTCTTCCAGGATCTCCAGGAAGGCCTCCACTCTGGTCTTGAACTGTCCCACGGGTACCGTGACATCAAGCTCGAGGAACAGGGTTGTCAGACCCTCCTCCTCCAAGGCATTCTTAATGGCCGGGATGTCCAGTTCATGGGGGTCACAGAACTTCTGCTGCAATATCACCGCTCCACTGGCATCCCAGTCCTTGGCCAGGCTCAGAATGTGCGGGGTTCTGGAACGCACTGGCCAGTCCTTGCTGGGGCACGCTACTCTGGTGACGTACCTGGTGGCGATAGCTGTGAGAGGATCCCCATCAGGTACCACTTCGTCCCAGAAATACCTGGTGCCGGTGCAGTGGTCGTCAATGACGAAGGTGGAGCCACAAGACTCCACCATCTCAATGAACTCATGATCATCATCCTCGCTGCCGAGGATCATCAGACGCTGGCCGACGGGACGTCCGAGCGTCCGATCTTCCAGCTCTATGAGGCTATCCTCTACGATGCGGGCGTGCTCCTCTTTGTCAACCGTCTGGCTGGACACGACCATGTACATGGACTCCAGACCACTGAGAGGAGGGTCCTCCCGCCTCCGCAGTTCGTAGACCTGCTTCATCAGCTGTCTGTCTTTGTTCATGATCTCGATGCCCCGCATCAGGTCATCGTCGGTGATCTCCTTGCCGGTCCACTTCTCGATGGCTTCCTTGAAGGCCTTCAACTCGCCCACCATGTAAGGAATAGCCCGCGGGCTCTGCACGTTGTGAGGCACGGGGAGATAGTAACTCCAATCCACCGGAACATGAAGCTCCCAACTGGTGTAGGCCTGACGGATATGCAGGCAGGACTGGGCGATCATGATCCCATCGAGGTAGTCGTACCTTCCCTCCAGTCCCTGGGCCAGACAGTCGCGACAGAAAGGACAGTACATGGCGAAAATGTGGGGCTCAGTTACGTCCTGAGGCTCGTGGCTGCCCAGGATGCGGACCGGGAGGATATCCGCCGCATAGCATATCTCCTCTGGGACATACGTGCAGAAATACCCGAGGACCTTGCCGCCTGTCTTGTCCTTCCAGTACTTGGCATACTCATGCCGATTCTCATACCACTCCTGGAACATCTCGATCATCTTGCCCGTCACCCTCCTTCAACGATAGTGTTGGCCCCAGCACCATGGATAGTGGTAGCTCCGTTCGCTTCTCAGAAAGAGGCTAGGGCGATGCAGGTTCCGATGAGAAGCGATGCGGCAAATATATGTCACAGAAATAGTATGCCGTCCGATGTGCGCCATATATTCATTATAGCACATATTATGCGGCTTGTCAAGCCAGAAATGCTCATTAATCTGGCGCTGTCTCGAAGACTGAGTCCACGAATTGATTAGCCTTCGCTGTGAGGAGGGCGTAGTACTCCTTGAAGAGTTCTGTGGCCCGGCCGCTCAGCCAGTCTGACGGCAGCAACTCGGGAGGCAGACGCGGGTCTACGAAGGGGAATTCTCTATACTCGTGCAGGAGCATAAAGCGTTTGGTGAAACACTGCGCAGGAGCTACGTCGTTCCAGTCGTCAAGTCGCTCCTTATCCCGGGCCAGCATGGGCCCGTACTTCTCGATGAAGGATGTGTATTGACTGTTGATCTTGTCCAGGTCCCAACATCGCGCAACCAACTCCTTGGCGTCTGGGAAACCCAAGTGCTGAGCCCGAAAGACTTGGACGTAGTTCTCTATCTCCAGCCGCCGACTCACGTCCTGCACGCTGCTTGTGACGTCATAAGGAGAGATCCAGATGGCTGTGTTGAAAGCGCCACAACCCATATAGGTCAGCTGCCTTCTTAGCTTGTTTCTCTGGTGTCGCTTTTCTTCAGGGATGTTGTAGGTGACTAGGTACCAGTCACCTGACCAATCTCCTTCTTCTGGTTCGAAGATCCGTTGGGCCCCTGCCGTCAGGAGTTCCTCGCTCTTCTTGGTGAGCGAGTAGTAGCTTCTCCTTCCGACACGACGCCTCTTGAGCCAGCCCTTCTTCCACATGCGGGATAGGACTGAACGAACGGCCTGTTCCGACATGCCCAGATGCTTGAGTAGCATTATCAGGCTTCCGGTCCAGATCTCGCCGCCACGGTAACGTATGTAGTCTCCGTATAGGGTGAAGATCATGCCCTGGGAGTCAACCACGCCGATCTCTCCAGATATGTGTCACAATCATTCTGGCCCGCGCTGTCAATGCCACATGATTCTACCACTCAAAAGCGGGTCGCGCAAGTCTCGGTTCTAGCAAGCCGATGCGGTGGGAAGCTCGCTTCGCAAGACGGTCGGCCTCGCCTCGTATCAGGATCTTGTGCCGACCCATGCTGGGCGAGGGTAGCATTCCTGAAGGCTCTGCTCTGAGGACTGGCTGGCCCTAGCGATTCTTCGCATATTGTGCCAGGCTGACCCACAATTGAAGGTTGCGTGGGACGTCTTCCTCCCAGGTGGCTCTCAGGACGCCCAAATCGGCGATGACTAGCACTTCGCCCCCCTCGTCGCCAGAGGGAACGAGGGCCATGACCGCATCGCCATGTGCCTCGGCCAGAGTCTCTCCGGTGTCGTAGGTAAAGGGCACTCCGTTGGAGTCGGCCAGGCTGATGACTTCCACATCCTGAACGAGTGGGTGGGTGCCTGGTGAGGCCAGTTCTCCCCAGGTGGTCCCTTCATGGAACGTGATGCCGAAGAGCTCGGCCAGGGCATTCATGTCGGCCCAGTCCTCGTTTTGGTCTAAGGGCGGATAGCCGTACTTGAGCCGATGTGCGGTGTTGACAAGGAGAAGCAAGCCACCATCCTCCACATACTCTTGCAGGACCTCGATCTCCCGAGCCGTCCAGGCCACGTCATATGCGGTGACGTTTGTGGCTTCGCGGCAAGGATAATCTATCGCCGGCAGAGCGACGACTATTCGGGCCTCGTGTAGGTCCTCCGCTGAAAGCGTGGCGCCGTAGGGCATCAGATCCACATCTAAGCCACTCTGCTCCAGGGCCATGGCAAATTCGGTCAGGGCGCTGGGGCCGATATAGGGTGGCTCGGTCTGAGTGGCCACGAAGACCACTCGCCCCTGGCCAGGCGGTGTTGTGCGGAGTTGGGGTTTGTCTTCCCCCAGCGTGATAATGGTGTGCAGCGCTATCTGGGCCATCTGCATAAGCGTATCTGACTGCTCTTTCACGCGCTCCAAAGTGTCGTACGGGGCGTGGATGACTCCGGCGTTGTGGATGCCTCCTGCCTCAGCTTCTTCGATGACCCAGTGGCCGACATTGGCGTTTGGGACGTCGAAGCCTGAGAAGACCCCGTTGTCCGATACCAGGCCTAACGCGTCGTGCGCTTGGGATGTGATGCCGAGTTGTCGCGCTTGGTCCTGAAGGAAGTCGCCGAAGGGGTAGGAGGCGTCTCCGTAGTGGGCGTAGGACCAGTAGTCGAAGGTGGTGATACCCGTGAGTCCATCCAAGGGACGGGTCAGGCAGTCGATTTGCAGCATGGCTACGGTTCGGTCCAGCAAATCCTGGTGACGATTGGCGAAGGTGTTTGACCCGTACAGAAAGAGCTCCTCGCTCCCGAACCAGACCAAATACGTAGTGATCCCAGGCTGGAAGCCAGTCTCGTCTAGCACTCGGGCCAACTCCAAGAGGATGGCTGAACCGCTGCCGTCGTCCATCGCCCCTGGGTTGTTGGGAGAGTCGAGATGGGCACCGAGAATCAGGGCCCTAGAGTCGTCTCGCCCGGGGATCCTCGCTATCAGATTGCGGGATTGGGCTGGTGAAATGACATCCGTATCCACTACCACTCTAGCCTCGCCAACGCGTCCCAGGTCAGATAGGCTGTCTATCCCTGCCTGAACCATGTCTTCCAGTCGAGCGACAACGATGGGCGTGCCGTTGTCCTTCACCCAGTAGAAGGGGCTCCCCTCATAGGCGAAGGAACCGTGGCTCTGTCCGGCCTTGGGCGACCAGCTTGTCACCGGCACCAGCGCGAGAGGTTGCGCCTGGAGCAGTTGGGCCGCCCTGGTCTCGACCTCGCGGCTGGGCCACAGTGTGCGGTCCACAAGGGCGTAGTCTAAGAAGACTATCCTGTCCCTAGCCTGCTCCGTAGACAAGGATGCCAGTTCGCTCTCACTATCCACCAGCAGAGCTGGGCCGTCCACGACAAGGGGGTTGGGTTCTTCATCTCCCAGTTGACCGTCTGAGTCGAAGTGGGCCGCGATCTCCAGGTCGTCGCGAGGACCGCGAGGCGCGTTCACTGGAATCTGATACTCCTGCCCCTCCATGCTGATGTGTAACTCGGCTTGCCAGATTTCGGTAGCCAAAAAAACGCGGAACTCTTCCTCCTCCACGGTCATGCCCATCTCCTTCAGTGTGGTGAAGGAGTCCAGCACGCCGGCCACATACCTCACCGCCTCCTGTTCGCCCGTGGTAGCGGAGTTGCGCCATCCCGAGTAAGGCTGTATCTGGGTGAGCTGCTCTACATATCCCAGCAGGGCATCAAGGGACAGGGCACCCATCAGGGCGTCTTGCGCTGCCTTTCGGGACGGCGTGGGCGGTGAGGGTAGAGTCGGAGTCGCAGCAGGTGTACTTTGCTGCGTAGGCGTCTCGGTGGGTGAGGGGCTTGCGATGCAGGAGGTCGCAATCAAGGTCACGGTCAGGATCAGCCAGAGCAAGAGCCTTCCCGTCATCGCCCCATCCCTATCCTGTGCCATGCCCACAGTATGAGCAAGCCTATCACCAATGCGAAGGTGCCTATCAGGCCTGCCTCCGGTCCAAAGGGGCCGCCGGTGATCAAAGGATTTCCTGTGATCTCGGTCAGGAGCAAGCCACTGGTGGACATGCCACTGACGGGGAAAGAGAGGATGGGGCCTTGAAAGAAGTTCCAGGAGAAGTGGAAGGCTACGGGTAACCACAGTTGTCCTGTAACTAGGTAGCAGATAGCCAGGACTACGCCCGCCAGGAAGGTATTGAACAGGCCCCACCAGGTGACGTTGGGGTTGAGGCCATGAAAGAGACCGAAGAGGATCGAGGAAGCCACCAAGGCGACGATAGCGGCCCAGTCAACGTTTAGATTCTGAAGGATGTAGCCTCGAAATGAGAGTTCCTCCCAGAAAGCGCCCAGGCCAAGGATGATCACATAGCCAAGTAGAGTGAGAATTGTCGTAGAAGATGACTGAGCCTGCCAGACGAACCCATATACTTGCAGCCAACCTGCGGCCCATTCCAGCAAGAAGACCAGGCCCATCAGCAGGGCTCCCAGGACGAGTCCACTCACGATCTCTTTCCACCAGCCAGGCTTCCTGTCAAACCCCAGGTTCACCATGGTGTCTTTATCCAGGAAACGCCGAAAGAGATAGGTCAGGGGCAAGCCCAGAATCACACTTGCCAGCACGCTAATGGCCAGCACAGCAAAAGGCGATTCCATCGCCATGACCGCAGTCTGGTCAAGAACGCCCATGGCGGTCATGACCAACAGGAGTATGACGATGGGCACTCCGATGGCTATGGTACCCACTATAAGTGCAAAGACATAGCAGACGACCCGCCACGTGGGGCGCAGCCGACCTTCCTTGATGAAGAACTCCCTGATTGTCACTGTTACTCTCACCCCCTCAGACTGTGCGCAACGGGCGCTGCGCCAGATACCACCACAGCGCGAATACCTCCCGTGAGGTGTAAAAGAGGCGCCGAGTGGGGATACGATGGTTGGCGCTATGGTACGCCGGCGAGCCATGGGCCGTCAAACCGAGATCTTCCGCCATCAGGAGGGCGCGCTTCATGTGGTAGGGGTCGCTGACGACGAGCGCCGTAGTCCATCCCCTTTCTTGCATGATCTCGCTGGCACCGAGGAGATTCTCCCAGGTGGAGTGCGATTCCTTCTCCAGAAAGAGCACTCCGGATGGTATCCCAGCCTCCACCGCCAGACGGCGCATCACCTCTGCCTCCTCAGGCGGGTTACGGCCGAGGCCGCCCGACAGGATCAGATGAGGCGCATGCCCGTCCCGATACACTTCGATGGCCCGCTCGGTGCGGGCCTTCAGCGAAGGGCCGGGCTGCTCGTTGGGCCATACCGCCGCTCCCAGGACGATGATCACATCTGCTGGGTGGGTCTCGTCTCTGTTGCCTCGTGCGTCCACGGACCCGTACGTTACCGCGAAGCATGTGCCGAAGATCAGGACCAAGCTGAGTAGAAGGCCGGCGAACAGATATCGCAGCTTGGTCCTTGATTTCCGTCCTCTGGACGTATCAGATCCTCTGGGCAAGATCCTTCTCCACGATGTTCATCAACTCCTCAGCGCGAGCCTCTAGGGAAGATAGTTGCCCCTGATGGCTCTTTGTCAGCGCTGGGTCCCGTATGGAAGTCAGATTGGTGCGTACATTCAGGGCCGCTCCCTTGAGGGCCCCTTGAGCCATGTACGCCGCCACGCCGACATCGCTGGCGGCGCTGGGGATCCCGATATCCAGAACAGTCGGCACCAACTCCAGCACCTCCATAGCTCGCTCGGCCACCCTCAGGGGCACTTTGGCAGCCTGTTCGAGTGCTTCTTGTACGGCCTTGGATCGTGCCTTCTTCTCTTCCGCCGAGGCCTTGGGCAACCGGTAGGCGTCCAATACCTGCTGGTAGGCCCTGGCGTCCTCGTGTACCAAAGCCGCCAGTTCGTGCCTCAGCGCTTCCGCGTTGTGCAGCAGGGATTTCAACTCCTCGGTCGGCACGTCTTCGCGCTCACGACTCAATGTCAAACTGCAGACCATACTGGTCAGGGCGGCTGCCAGTGCGCCTGCCAAGGCGGCACCGCTGCCCCCTCCAGGGGTCGGTGTGGGCGCTGCCACGTCGTCGAGAAAGGCCTCAGGGGTGGCGCCCGGCTCCTCGAGATGGGTCTCCAGCACCATCTGCGGAGCGAAGTTCTCTATCTGAAGATAGAACTCGGCGGCATCCAGTAGGGCCTGCCTGGGTATGAGGCCTACGATCTCGCTGCTCGCCACATTGACGCCGTATCGGGCCGCCTCTCGCTTGATTAGCTCGAAGACCCGATGAACTGGCGTACGCCCATAGTTGGTCAGGTTCATCGATACCTGCACCTGGCCTCTCTGCTCGATCTCCAAGCCTAGCGCCTTCACGTAGCGCAGTCCACCGCTGGAATGGCGGACGGCCCGGGCGATGGCCTGTGCTATCTCCAGGTCATCGGTGTTCAGGTAGACGTTGTAGGCGATGAGGGGCTCCCTGGCCCCGATCACCGAGGCTCCCGCTTTGCCCAATCGCTGGGGCCCAAAGTCGGGCTCTCTTTCTGGGTCGGTCGCTATCTCCTCCTTTAGACCCTCATACTCGCCTCGTCGGATATTGGCCAGGTTGACTCTCTCGGGCCTGGTGGCTGCCTTCTCATACAGATAAACGGAGATGTCCAGTTCGGCAGCTACCTTGGCCCCTAGACGCCGGGCCATCTCTACGCATTCTTCCATCGTGACGCCGGACATGGGCACGAAAGGGACCACATCAGCGGCCCCGATGCGAGGATGCTCTCCCTCGTGTTTTTCCATGTCGATCAAAGCTGCCGCCCGCTGGATGCCCTGAAAAGCGGCTTCCTCTACAGCCTCGGGTCGCCCGGCGAAGGTCACCACCGAGCGATTGTGATCGGCATCCATCTCCACATCTAGGAGCTTGACCCCGCCTACGGCGGTGATAGCGGCCACAATCTCGTCCACCACATCCTTGCGTCTTCCCTCGCTGAAGTTGGGCACGCATTCTACTATCTTGCTCATCTGTCGAACTCCTTACACTAGTGAGACGATGTTGCGGTTGCTGTGGGCACCGTGCGCACTTTGGGAGGCAGCAGGTCGAGGACGGACACGCGACGAGGGGCTTGGTGAGCCGCAAAAAGGTGCGGGTGACCGGGGTTACCCCGCGGCCGACATCCCCTCCGGCATTCTCATGACCACGGAGTAGATGTTGGGCACCATCGTGATCGCCGTCTCGCCGTTCTCGGTCAGCCACTTCACATTGCTGTACTGAGGCTTGCGATAGTTGACAATTCGACCCGCGCGGACCGCCTCTACGATGTCGAGGATGCCATCCTCGACGGTGCTCGCGGCTTCGAAGCCAACCATCCGCCGGATCTTGTCGGAGGAGACACGGTAGTTGCGCTGGTCTTCTGCGCTTTGCTGTACCGACACCTCGACGTCGGGCACCACCCTCTTGATGATGTCGCCGATCTCGCTGAGTCGGTAGTTGCCAAGGTCTGACCCGACGTTGAAAACCTGCCCACTTACTGCTGGCAGAGGCGCTTCCAGACAACGAATGATGGCCTCCGAGACATCGTTCACGTGGACGAAGGGTCGCCACTGATCGCCACCGAAGATAGTGATCTGCTTTTCGAAGATCGCTTGCGCTGCCAAGAGATTGACGGCGAGGTCGAACCGCGGGCGGTGTGACATGCCGCAAACGGTGGCGAAACGCAGCAACACGGGAGAGAAGGTGTCCGACATGATGGAGAGCAACAGTCTCTCCGACTCGACCTTTGTCCTGGAATACAGGGATAGCGGAGCTACCTGCGAACGCTCATTCATGATCTGATCGCTCGCACCGTAGACACTGCAACTGGAGGCGAAGAGGAACCTGCGGATGCCGTATCCCTTGCCTACCTCGGCGATCATTCGCGTGGCAGCCAGATTGACCTCAAAGGTGAAGTCTTCATCCAGAGCGCAGGCTGGGTCGCCGACGACCGCCCCCAGGTGCACGATGGAACCCATCTGCTGCACAGCTCTGACGACGGCTTCTACGTTTCGGAAGTCGCCCTGGACAAGTTCGAAGTCCTGTCTGTGATATAACTCTGCCAACGACTCTTCGCCGTAGAGGAGTCGATCCAAGACCCGGACTCTCCAGCCGTCGTCTAGCAGCTTGCGAACGAGGACGGAACCGATATATCCTGCGCCCCCGACGACGAGGAGACTTCGCCGATCGCGGACCTGAACGCCGGCCACGGCGCCCAGACTCTGCAAGATCTCCCTCTCGACTAGTGTGAAGGCCAATCGTACTCCAGCGATGCTCATCAGTGTCAGCAGCCAGCCGAAGGGCAGGACACTTCGCGGCAACCCTATTCTGGCACCCGTCAAGAACACCAGGGAACCAAATGCCAGATAGGTTAGAGTCACGGCCTGGAAGATGACGAGGGGTTTGTAGCGACTGAAGTATATGGCGCCAAGAGTATAGAATCCGCTGAGGTAGAAGATGATCAAGGCCAGTATGGTGAGGAGCCAGGCCGAACTCAGGTAGATGCTGAGGAAACTCCGCATCAGATGCTGATCAACAAAAAGCGCGCCATGCTGGCTCCAAGAGGCCACCAGGTATCTCAGGAACAGGGCCAGTGCCAGGGACAGGTTCACCAGCACAGCATCGACGAGCATACGTTTGCTCATCTGGCCGTTGATGCGCCGGGGTTCTCGCCTCGCCCAGTAGACTCTCAACGTTGATATCAGGTTTGCAGTGCTCCGGTGTCTTCCCATTGGCACGGGCTATTATATACGACAACTGGGGGCGAAGCTACCAGGGGTTGACATTCAGGCGAGGCGACGGTCTCTGAAGAGAAGCGTTGTGGCTGTTTGCCAGAGGATCTTCAGATCCAAAGCGAGGGAACGGTTGCGGACATACTGCAGGTCGAGCTCCAGTTTGGCTGGCATTATCTTGGCTAGATACTCTTCGTCCGCTGTGGGGCCATCGATCATG
>CAZNMJ010000005.1:17946-36397 GCA_964573815.1 uncultured Anaerolineales bacterium | reverse complement strand
CCATCTACGACGGAGATAGCAGGCTATGAGTACGCAGTCTATTTGACTGAATGAGTGTACCTCCCACAGTGTTGGATTCTAGCGGGGTGTCGAGTGCAGTAACTCGGCACCCCCTTTTCTTGTCACTTGACAACGAGTCGCACGGGTTGTAGAATATGGCTAAATGAAAACCTTTTTCAGTTAGGACCAGGTTCTAATCGTGAGAGACACACAAGTAGCTCAGGCCCTGCGAGCGCGGGGATGTAAGGTGACGCCGCAACGGCTTGCCATCGCGCGCGTGCTTTCGGAGGGCACAGCGCCACTGAGCCCGGCGGAGGTGCTGGAGAGAGGGCGCGAGATCCACCCCGGATTGGGCCTGACGACTGTGTACCGCACGCTGGAGTTGCTTCGTGAGCTGGGTTTCGTCCGTCGTGTTCATCTGGACGAGGGGTGCCGCGCCTATGCCCAGGCGAGGGAAAGGGAAGGTCATCATTTGGTGTGGCAGGCGTGTCATCGAGTCGTTGACTTCCCGTGTACTGGGCTTGGGGAGCTGATTGAGGACACGGCGAGACAAACGGGATTCGCTGTCGAGTCCCATTTATTGGCGTTGGTAGGCCTCTGCCCAGCGTGTCAGTGAGTGCCGCCACTCTGGGCATCTGGGATTCGGATCTGTACGGGAGCAGCGCCACAGCCAAGCCCAGAGGCCTCCGAGGGACAGTGCAGTAGCTCGTTCCCCCAGGCGGCTGACGTTGCTCCGCCTTCTGAACAGGATAGCAGCTTCGGTGATGGGGCCAAGTTGAGGACGCCATGCCTGCAAGAAGATTGCCACTCAGAGAGCTTGGACTGGCATTGGCCATGCTCGTGGCAGCCTGTGGCACACCAGTTCCGGTTGTTACCGCTCCGCCCGGAGGATCGCTCAAGGTGATGGTGAGCATAGTACCGCAGAAGTACTTCGTGGAGCGAATAGGCGGAGACAGGGTGAACGTATCTGTGATGGTGGCGCCGGGCTTCAACCCGGCGACGTACGAGCCGAGACCAAGCCAAATCCAGGCACTGTCCGAGACGCAGATGTATGTGCGTATTGGCGTGCCCTTCGAGGAGGCTTGGATGGGTCGGATTGCCGCTGCGAATGAGCATATGCTCATCGTGGATCAGTCCCAAGGTATAGAACGGATTGACGGCACCGATCCGCATGTCTGGCTCTCACCGCGGCTGGTCAAGGTTCAGGCCCGCACGATAATCGACGGCTTGGTGGAGTTGGATGCGGGCAGTGAGGACTTCTACCGGTCGAACCTGGATGCTTTTCTGGCCGATCTAGACGAATTGGACGCGAGCATTGAACAGACGCTTGCCGATCTGGAGAGCCGCAAGTTCGTGGTCTTTCATCCCGCTTGGTCCTACTTCGCGAGGGATTATGACTTGGAGATGATCCCTGTGCAGATCGAGGGCAGCGATCCGAGCGGGGCCGAGATGGCTGATCTGATTAAGACAGCGCGTGAGAACAACATCAAGGTCATCTTTGCGCAGCCTGAGTTCAGTACGGAGAGGGCGGCCACCATCGCCCAGGAGATCGGGGGCGAGGTGCTGCTTATCAGTCCTTTGGCTCCTGATTGGCTCGACAACCTACGGCAGGTGGCTAATACCTTTGCCAAGGTCCTGGCCGACCAGAAGTAGCACGTTCATCGACCGTGGGAGATGGAGGAAGGCCGATGCAAGCAAAGCCTGAGGTCATTCGGGTGGAGCACTTGTGGGTGCAGTATGGTGATATACCTGTGCTGGAAGACATAGACTTATCGGTCTACGAGAAGGACTTCATAGGCATCATCGGCCCCAACGGTGGAGGGAAGACTAGTCTGCTCAAGGTACTCCTAGGTTTGATACCACCCACTCGCGGACACATTCGCGTCCTGGGGCGCAGTCCTGAGGACGCCCGGCGGTTCATCGGATACGTGCCACAAGACACTGAGTTCGACCACGCGTTTCCGATCAGCGTATCGGACGTGGCGATGATGGGTCGGCTGGGGCGTCGCGGATTGTTTCATCGCTATACTCAAGAGGACAGAGAAGTCGTCGCCGATGTGCTGGATCAAGTAGCCATGCTGGACTTCAGGGATCGGCAGATAGGGCAGTTGTCAGGAGGTGAGAGGCAACGCGTGTACGTGGCACGGGCGTTGGCAAGTCAGCCGAAGATCCTGCTGTTGGACGAGCCCACCGCCAGTGTGGACACCCCCGTCGTTGGTAGCATCTACGAGCTACTCCAGGAACTGAATCAGAGTGTGACCATCATTCTGGTGTCCCACGACATCGGGGTAGTTTCCTCGTATGTGAAGACCATCGCCTGTCTCAACCGCCGCCTTATCTATCATGAGTCGAAGGAAATCACCCCCGAGATGCTGGAGGCGGCCTATCACTGTCCTGTCGACTTGATCGCCCACGGCATGGCGCACCGGGTGCTGGATCTGCATCATTTCGAAGGGGGGCAAGAATGATCGAGGTACTGCAGCTGGAATTCATGCAGAGGGCCCTAATGGCTGGAGTGTTGGTCAGCGTCGCCTGTGGGGTCATCGGCACGTATGTGGTGGTCAATCGCTTCGTTTTCATCAGCGGAGGCATTGCTCACGCTGCATACGGAGGCATTGGCTTAGGGTATTACCTGGGGATCAATCCGGTCGTGGGCGCCATCACGTTCAGTCTCGGAGGCGCAGTGACCATGGGTGCAGTGCAGCGCAAGACCCGGGAGCGCGCCGATACAATCATCGGCATGCTGTGGGCGGTCGGCATGGCCGCGGGTGTCATCTTCGTCGACTTGACACCGGGCTACGCTGCTGACCTAATGAGCTACCTGTTTGGTAGCATATTGACGGTCCCGAGGGCTGACTTGTTGATCATGGCTATCCTCGACGCTATGATAGTTGTGCTGGTGATGGTGTTCTACAAGGAACTTCTGGCGATTTCCTTTGATGAGACCTATGCCTCTACCGCGAACGTGCGTGTCGGTGCGATTCAGCTACTTCTTCTATGCCTGGTGGCCATGACGGTCGTGATGTTGATGCGGGTCGTGGGGTTGATCTTGGTGATCGCGCTGCTGACAATGCCCGCTGCCATTAGCCAAAGGTTCACCTCAGATCTGAGGAGGATGATGGCCATCTCTGTCATGCTTGGCCTTGTGTTCACCACGGCAGGGCTCTTCCTGTCCTACCTGCTGGACCTGACCTCAGGGGCCACGATTGTGCTAACTGCGGCCTGTGCCTTCCTGGTGGCGATGATCTCCAAGTCGTTGACCCAGCGAGGCGTACAGCTGACACCCTGACAGGCTCAGCGCTTCCAGGGGCTCTCCGCTGGTTCCCCGACAAGGTCATACTCCAGTGCGGTCCTGATCTTCACCCAACAGAATTCGCCAACCGGCAGTTCCCCCTCTACGAGAACCATGCCGTCGACCTCAGGTGCGTCTCTGTAGGAGCGGCCCACGCTGATACCATCGCCTACCCCTTCGATCAACACTTCCAACTGTTGGCCAACGAAGTCCTCGTTCTTTCTCAATGAGATGCTCTGTTGCAGGGTCATGGCCAACTCGTAGCGGTCTTGCTTCAGGTTGTCCGGCACTTGGTCCGGCAGTCGAGCAGCGTTTGTCCCTTCCTCCTGAGAGTAGGTGAAGATGCCCACTCTGTCGAACTCCGCCTGCTTCATGAACTCCAAGAGGCTTTCAAACTCCTCTTCGGTCTCGCCTGGATAGCCTACGATGAAGGACGTGCGTAGAGCGATGTCAGGCATTGCTTGGCGCAAGCGCGCCACCAGTGACCGAATCTGGCCCACATGGTGGGGACGGTTCATGCGACGCAACACATCCGGATGAGCGTGCTGCAACGGCAGATCCAGGTAGTGACAGATCTGCGGGTTGGAGACCATGGTTTCGATGAGTCGTGGGGTGACGTGTTGGGGGTAGGTGTACATAAGTCGCAGCCAGGGTAGAGTCGGCACCGCGGTCAGGATGTCGCTGATGAGCAGGGGAAGCGCGTCTCTCTCTCCCCGGTCACGTCCGTAGGCGGTGATATCCTGGGCGATGAGGATGATCTCCCTAACGTCTTGTTGAACGAGTTGCCGAACCTCGGTCAATATCGCTTCCTTGGGCTTGCTCCTAAAGGCGCCTTTGATCTGCGGGATGGCGCAGAAAGCACAGGGAGCGTCGCAACCTTCGGCGATTTTGGCATATGCAGTCGCCACGTCAGGGCAGTGGCGGGGCAGGGGATGGATCACCGGGTGGCTCGGGCCCGGTTGTGGCAGCTGGTGGAGCGCACCTGGCCTGTGATCTGTTAACAGGTTTTCTGCCAAGTCAGCAATCTCCGTCCATCGCTGAGTGCCGATGATCCCGTCCAGGGAAGGAACCATCCGCCTCATTTCGCCACCATATCGCTCGGCCATGCAACCTGCAGCGACAAGGTACTGGTCAGGTTTCTTCGTTGCACCCAGTTCGCGGAGGGTGGCCACGGACTCCTCTTTGGCGCGGTCGATGAACCCGCAGGTATTGACAATCAAGATATCGGCATCTTCGGGGTGGTCAGCAGACTGGTAGCCGGCCTGACGGAGGAGTGCCCTCATGCCCTCGGACTCGACCAAGTTCTTGGGGCAGCCGAGGGAAAGCAGATAGAAACGCATGGTTGGGCTCAAGGGCCGGGGCTGGGTGTCGGGACCGTGGTCGCAGTGATGACTGTGGTGCCGGAAGGGGTGGCTGCTGGCGGTGTCCCCGTCGAGAGAGGCTCTGGCGTGGCGTGGAGGCTCTCCCACGTCCATTCGATGTCTACGACTTCGTCTTGCTCTCCGAGGGGCCCTAGCTCTTGCCCGTTGATCGTTACTAGAACCCCGCCAGCGTTACCGACATGCATGGCGATGCTATCTTCGGCGAACCACGACCAATTCGTGCCTGCCTCGATCAGCCCGCGGAACGCAGGCTCACGATCGACCATGACCTCGAGCCAGGTTCGAGCGACGATTTCCACGTCCGCCTGGAGGCGGCCCGATGGCATCTGAGTGGGCGTGAAGGTTGGGGGTGGTGTGTTGGTCGGGGTCAGTTGCAGAACCGGTGAGGCCAGGCTGGCGCGGCGAGTTGGAGTTGGCGCGGACAGGAGTGAAGTCGGTAGCCACCGGTTGTAGGCGAGGGCTCCCACCACTGCGATCGACGCGACTATGAGCGCTCCCAAGAACAAGTCTATGAAGAGCCACGATGATATGGTCATGCCCTTCGGCGGTTCAAAGCCCTCAGCAACAGGGGGGGTAGGGCCGACTTGTACTTCGTCGCCGCCGTACAGGGTCATGACCTCCTTGAGATCTAGACCCAAGTACTGGGCGTAGCTGCGGAGGAGACCCTTGCGGTATATTCCCGCTGGTAGATTCTCGTGGTTCTCTTCCTCCAACGCCTCGATGAGCGGTTGCCTTATCCTGGTCTCCTGTTCCACGTCTGCGATGGACAGGCCCTTTTTCTCGCGGGCCTCGCGTAGCAATCGGCCGAGTTCTCCCAAAGTATCCTCCTGTCATACTCTTCGCCGCAACTCCGCGGCCTGTGAGTTGATGCGCATTGCTTTTTCTTAACGATGGGCGCTACATCTCCCTCCTGCCTTCCAGCGCCCGGGTCAGGGTCACCTCATCAGCATACTCCAGATCGCCTCCCATGGGCAGGCCGTGGGCAAGACGAGTCACTCGCACGCCCAGAGGAGCCAGTTGCCGGGAGACATACATGGCCGTAGACTCCCCCTCCAGGTTGGGGTTGGTTGCCAGAATGATCTCCTCAGCTGGACGACCGCGCAAGCGCTGCACAAGTTCTGCTATCTTGAGGTCTTCGGGCCCTATGCCCTCCATCGGTGAAATGGCACCGTGGAGGACGTGATAAAGGCCGTCATACTCTCGTGTCCTCTCGATCGCCAAGACGTCCAAAGGTTCTTCCACCACACAAATGACGGAGCGGTCTCGTTGCGCGTCATTGCAGATGGAGCAGGGATCGGTCTCCGCAATGTTGAAGCACACTGAACAACTGACGACCTGCTCCTTGAGTTCGCCGATGGCCTCGGCCAAGGCCTGCACCTGTTCTTGCGGCGACCGTAGCAGATAGAAGGTCAATCGCGAGGCGGTCTTGGGGCCTATACCCGGCAAACGGTTCAGTTCCTCGATTAGCCGCTCGACTGACCGGGGTACTGGTCGCATACTACATCAGGCCTGGTATGCCTAGGCCACCGGTGATGCTGGCCAGGTTTTGCGCGGCTAGTTCTCCAGCTTTCTCCGAAGCCTCATTGACCGCGGCGATGATGAGGTCTTGCAGCATCTCCACATCCTCTGGGTCAATGACCTCCGGGGAGATTTCGATGGACTGCAGCTTGTGATGACCAGTCATCACCACTGTGACAGCGCCACCACCCACCGACGTGGTGACGGTTTGCTGGCCCAAGGCCTCTTGAGCCTCCAGCATCTTGGTCTGTAGCTCTTGCACTTGTTTCAGAGTGGACCCCGGTTGGCCCCTGAACTGGCCTTTCTTCTTTCTTGCCACTCTACATTCTCCTTCCTGTGGCTCTTCACCGACAGGTCATCGGAAGCGCGACAATGAAATGCGGGCAGCGCCTAGACCCTGTGCAGTTCCTCGATCATGTCCTGTCAAGAGGTAGATTCATTGGATACGACCGATCTTGCCGCCCAGCTCGAGGCCCGCCCTTACCACGGGGTCCTCTGCCAGGGATTCCAGGTCGTCCGGTCGTTGGGGTTCTTGCTGCTCCATGTCGGGGGTCAGGATACACTTGATGCGGTAGGGTTGGCCCATGATCTTGCTGATCTCTTCTTCCACAGATTGGCGTGCTCTATCCTCGTCCAGTCTTTCCTTGTGAAACCGGGACCGAGCCCTAAGAGTGACTACGTCACCCTCCACCGCCACGGCCGGACAGTCCTTGATCACAGCCTCCAGATGCATGCTGTTCGCCTTGATCGCGGTCAGGATCTGCGTCCAGTTGTTCTGGAGCCTCTCCAGAGGCGCTGCCTTCCCTTTGCCCCCAGGCGGAGCTGTGCTCTCTTTCACTTTGGAGGGCTTCGGTTGAGAATCGGCCTGAGGACGAGTCGTGCTAGGAGTATGCTCAACTTGAGGTACCGTTGTCGTCCTCTCCTCAGTCGGCTCCTGTGGCCCTTTGTCGGAGGCTGAGTACTGAGGCGTGGGCGCAGCTTCCCTTTCCCGTTCCGGAGAAAGAGTGGCTTCTACGAAAGCCAGCTCTAGAGGTAGTTGAGGCCGTGACGCTGCTCTGAAATCCTGCGCAGCTTGGCTGAATAGCTTGATGGTCGCCACCAGACTATCCAGCGTGAAAGACTCCGCCTGACGCGCCATCTGGCTTCGCTGCTCCTCCGTTGTGTACTGGGGACCAGCGTTGGTCGTTTTCATCAGCAACAGGCCCCTGAGGTATTCCAGAAGTTCTTTGTTCAGCTGACGCGGATCGGCGCCATCGACGACAGCTTGGCCAATCTGATCAAGTCCTGCGGCGACATCGCGAGTTGCCAGATGATCTACGAGGTCCGCTATCCCTTGGTGGGAGACCGTGCCCAGCATCGTCTGGACCCGCTGGAGCGTGATCTCCTGTCCTCCGTATGAGGCCAATTGATCCAGAAGGCTTTCGGCGTCACGCATGCTCCCTGTGGCTTGCCGGGCGATAAGATCCAGGGCGGCCTCATCTGCCCCTAGCCCTTCCTGAGCGGCAATTGTCCGCAGCCTGGCTATCATGGCTTCAAGTGGTATGGGGCGGAAATCAAAGCGCTGGCACCGCGAAAGGACGGTCGCCGGGATCTCTTGTGGCTCGGTGGTGGCGAGGACTAGGATCGCATGACCCGGGGGTTCTTCCAGCGTCTTCAGCAGGGCATTGAACGCCGGATCGGTGAGCATGTGTACTTCATCTATGATGTAGAACTTGTATCTGGCCTCGCTGGGTGCGAAGGCAATCCTCTCCCTCAGGTTCCTGATGTCGTCTATCCCTCTGTTGGATGCTGCGTCTATCTCAATCAGATCAATTAGCCTGCCCTCATCTATGGCCTGACACATCTGACAAACGTTGCACGGCTTGTCATCGCTCTCGCTCAGGCAGTTCACCGCCTTGGCCAGTATGCGGGCTGTCGACGTCTTCCCTGTTCCCCTTGGGCCGCTGAACAGGTACGCATGTACTATGCGACCGCTCTTTACACCATTGTGGAGGGTCTGCGTCACGTGGTTCTGCCCGATGACCTCGTCAAAGGTTCGCGGTCGCCACTTGCGATAGAAGGCCTGGGACACAGCTCTTTTCCTACAGCACTCCTTGGGGTGAGAAGGCAGTCCCGGCTGCTGCCCGCACGGCGCGCAGTCGGGCCTGAGGCTCGTGCTTAGTTTATCACCGGCGAGAGATAATTGCAAGGTTGAACGTAGGAGAACTGCCAGAGAGAGACCAGATGCCTTCGATCCATGGAGTCACGCTGGGAGGCGGCGCGCCGGCTTTCGGCACGCGCCTCACTCCAGGATGGCCATCGTGGGATCGTCATAGGGCACAAAGCGGGCCCAGGTGACGTCATGAGCACGAGCATCTTTGATCTGAAGTCTGGCCTCTTGCGTGGCCCCGCGCCAGGAGTCCGTCCGGGAACGAGCTTCTCACACAGAATCACGGCGAACTCAGCAGCTCCATCGAGCAGCGTGGATGCCTCACCATTCTGCGGGACCGACTTGTTCTTCAGGTTCAAGAGACTTACTCCCGCAGGCACCACAGGACCTGTTGTCCACTGGATTCATGGCTCCACAGGTGGGACATTTCCGCACTTCAACCAGGAAGATAGCCCCCCACGATGATGTTCGATGCGAGCTCGGGGTCCACTTACGGGACTTCGATGGTCACAAAGCTGGTTTTGGCCTCATCGACGGTGACCTCTGCCGTGTACAGGTGACCGTTCACATATGTTCTGGTCAAGTACTCACCGACCGGCACGTCGCCCAAGACGAAGTTCTCCACCCACTCATCATCAGCGTTTACTTCACTGGATGGATAAGTAGTGAGATCTTGCCACCGTCGATCGGGACTCTCCTTGCGGTAGAATGTAAGGGACTGCTCAGGAAGTGGCCGCCCTTGGGAATCGAGCAACTGACCCGCGATTGTGCCCTTGCCGGGTAAGGGACGCAGCCAGAGTTCGGGGTTATGCGTGTGTTGATAGCTATTCTCGCCAACCCGCACCTCAAGGTGCAAATGCGGTCCTATGGCCACGCCGGTCATACCTACCTCGCCGATGAGGTCGCCCTCCTTAACCTCCTGCAAGAAGTCGACGTGCACCTGTGAGAGATGGCCGTACAGGACCCAGACCTTATGATCATGATATTGCTGGTCCAGCTGCAAGATCACCAGTTGGCCGTAGAAGCCGACCCTCTCGCCATACATGATGCGCTCATCCGAGCCGGCTACGATGACCCGGCCGCTCGCCGCGGCGTATACGGGCGTGCGAAATGGGTTTGGGAAATCGGCACCGTGGTGGATGCGGTACTTGCCCCGCCCGGTGGAGCCGTAAGGGTAGAAGCGAGTAGGTTCGTTGTTGTTTTCCGTGCTAAATGGCCGTGCTAACCAGTAGTGGTCCTGGGGTTCAGCGATCTCCGGCGTCGGAGTGGAAGTAGCCGTCGGCACCGGTGTGAAAGTTGGGGTATAGGTAGGCGCGGGAGTCGAAGTAGGGGACGGCGTGGAGGTAGGCTGCAGGGCAGCGGCGATGGTGCCCATCGCTCCGCGCACGAGTACTGAACCTGCAATCACAAAGGTCAGAATCAGGCCACCGGCTACGGCGGCAAGAACTAGCCTGCCCGTCTTGGGTCCTCGCTCTTGATAGCCACCTGTCACGGCGCTCATTATAGCACAGCTCGAAGCCTCCAAACCACCCCGAGGGCTTGAAGAATGCCTGCAACTACTATAGAATAGCGTGACGCAGGCGGAGTGGAGAGAACAGCGTGACCAAGAAGATCGTATCCTTGAAGGAGGCCCGCGCCATAAGGGACCAAGTCGCGTCACAGGGCGGGAGGGTGGTGTTCACCAACGGCTGCTTCGATCTTCTGCATGTAGGACACGTACGGTATCTGCAAGAGGCGAAAAGACAGGGTGACTTGCTTGTTGTCGGATTGAACGATGATGGGTCCACTCGGCGGCTCAAAGGTGAGGGGAGACCGTTCATGGTCCAGGGCGACCGGGCGGAGATATTGGCGGCTCTGGAGTGCGTGGACTGTGTAGTGCTGTTCGGCGAGCCAACGGCAGAGAGTTTGGTGAGAGCGCTGAAACCAGACATCTATGTGAAGGGCGGCAATTACACGCTTGAGGAGCTACCCGAGGCCGATGTGGTGACTGAATACGGTGGCGAGCTCTACTTGACGCCGGTCGTACGTGGTCGTTCGACGACAGGTCTCATCGCGGCCATCGTTGCTCACCACAAGGAGGATAGGTGAACAGGGGCGCTGCCCTCGTGGCCGGTCCGCCGCGCGATGAGGCGACATCGCAAGCTGCCGAGGGGGCGGGCATAGCACAGGCGGCCACCGTTGTCGCGCTGGGCAACGTGAGTAGCCGTGTTCTGGGCCTCATCCGAGAAACGGTCATCTCACACCTCTTCGGAGCCACCGGTCTGGTCAGTGCATTTCGTGTGGCAGGCATCGTGCCCACCATGATCTATGATCTACTTGTCGGTGGCATGATCAGCGCCGCCTTGGTCCCCGTTTTCAGCGACTACGCGGAGCCACAGGACCGCCAGGAGATGTGGCGGCTAGCCAGCACCTTGTTCACCCTGGTGGCTATGATCTTTGCTCTTATCGTCCTGGCCCTGGAACTGGCGGCTCCCGCCGTGGCCTGGCTCCTGGGCGGTGGCTTCCATCCATCTCTTCTGGCCGTGACGACGACGCTCACGCGACTTATCGTGCCTGCCGTGGCATTCTTAGGGTTATCGGGGGTAACCACGGGTCTTCTCTATGCGAACAAGCGCTTTGTCTATCCCGCCTTCGGCGCCAGCGTCTTCAATGCTGGCATCATAGTTGCGATGCTGCTTCTGGCCGACAGAGTGGGGATCGCCAGTCTATCCTTGGGTGTTCTACTGGGCTCCATTCTTCAGTTGGCTATCCAGGTACCGGGACTGAGAGACCTGCAATTCTCTTTCTCCTTGGACTTCACTCACCCAGGGTTACGGCGCATCGGCCGCCTGTATCTCCCGGTGGCCCTGGGTCTTGTCGTCAGCCAGGTGGCCATCGCCATCGACCGCAATCTGGCCTCCCGGACTGGGGAGCAGAGCATCGCCTGGATGCAGAATGCCACCACTCTCATTCAGCTTCCTCTTGGGCTCGTGGCGGTGGCTGTATCCACAGCCATACTGCCTTCGCTTTCCCGCCTGGCGTCAACTGGCGATGTGATTGGCTTCCGCCGCACCTTGGGAACGGGGCTCCGCACGGTGGTGTTCTTCATGGTGCCAGCCACGGTCGGACTCCTGGTCCTGGCGACCCCCGTCATAGCTCTGCTATTCGAGCACGGTGCTTTTCAACCCTATGATACGGAGCGCACCGCACAGGCCCTGCGCATCTATCTCATAGGACTATCCTTCGCCGCGATAGATCAAGTCCTGATCTTTGCCTTCTACGCTCGGAAGGACACCAAGACTCCCGTCTTGGTGGGGGTCCTCTCTGTATTCATCTACCTAGTGGTCGCACTGATATGGATTGTTCCTTTGGGGATGTTGGGGTTGGTCCTGGCGAATTCAGTTCAGTTGACCAGCCACGCCCTCGTGATGCTCTATCTTGCTCACCGCCACTTTGACGGCCTTCGAGGCCAAGCATTGACACAGACCGTCCTCAAGGTGCTGATCGCCTCTGGGCTCATGGGCGCAGTGGTGTACTTGAGCTTGCCCTTCCTAGCCACAATTGCTGCTCAAGCGTCTACGTGGGGTGAGCTTCTGATTGTACTGGGGGCCGGAGTCCTCGGTGTAGTCAGCTACGCGTTGCTAGCCTGGGCGCTGCGGATCGAGGACATACGGCGGATATGGGAGCTGATCTCTACCGGGTGGGCGACTAGGGTGAGAAGGGGCCCTTCGTAGGTGTTTCGGGGTGTCTGAGGGCGGTATGGCCATCGGACGATGCTTGACTATTCCTCGAATATGCGTATAATTTTACATAAGATTCGTCCATAGCTCGCACGTGTGTAGCAGAAGGATCAACTGATGAGCGAGAAGTCCTCTCTGGATGGTCTGACGATAGAGCAGTTGGAGGAACTCCTGAAGTCGAAGCGGCGCGCTCGGGCTTTGGAGCGCTTCCGTCGCCTGAAGGGGGGTGAGGTGCGGGAGACGGCGTCCACCAGCAGTGTTGGGGACGGGGCAACGGTGAGTTCCACTCCAAGCGCAGATCGACACAGGGCCGGACCACAATCTGAAACATCAGCTCCCGGACCACCTTCCAGTAGTGCGGCATCGGTGCAGGACGTGACCAGCGTCGAGGGCAGCGCATTCGAGACGGTAAGGATCACCCCGGAGAGCAGCCACCTCAAGAGGATTGTCTCCTTTCTGGGCAGGGTGAATAGGGGTTTCTGGCGGAGAGGATTTCCCAGGCTGCGAGACCGTCTGCTTCTGTTGCTGGAGTTGGCGGCTTTGGCCGGTCTGATCTTCGTGGTTTTCAGTTCTCTGTCCAACCTGCGTCTTCTCAACAGAGAGGTAGCCGAGGCCCTGGAGTCTGGACAAGCGGCGATACCCGCCACGACGGCCGTGGCGGTTCTTCCCGGTGGCAGTTTACCGCCGGGGTCAGAAGGTACGGTACCTAACCCCTACCGACACCTAGTGGAGCCGGGAGCTTCCATCCCCATACCGACTCCTGGACCACGACAGGCATCCAGGATTGTCATCCCTGCGATCGACGTTGATGCGCCCGTGGTGGAGGGAGATGGCTGGGAGGAGCTGAAGATGGGAACTGGACACCGGATCGGCTCAGCCAATCCGGGCGAGCGGGGCAACATGGTTATCTCCGGCCACAATGATGTCTATGGCGAGATATTCAGGCATCTTGAGGATCTGAAGATAGGAGATGAGGTTGTTGTGCATGCCGGTGACACGCCACACCGGTACTCGGTCGTGGCAACGATGGTGGTCGAGCCCAATGAGGTGAGCCTGCTGGAGCCGACCCCCAACGCCACACTAACACTGATCACGTGTCATCCGTACATGATAGATAGCCATCGGTTTGTGGTAATCGCAGAGCTCGCCAATCAGTAGTCCGGAGGAAAGCGGGGAATGGCCAAGAAATCGCGCCGAGCACGTCGTAGACGAGAAGCAAGAGCCGTTGCCAAACCTGGGTCCGTGTCCGGGGCCGCGAAGGCGGTCAAGGTTGGAGGAGGCCCCGGGCTGGCAAGAGCGACAGGTGAAAGCCTAGCCGAGCAGTACGCCTATGTGTATGATGACTTGAAGCGCATAGCGATCCTGGCGGGAGCCATGTTTGCGATCCTAGTCGCGCTCTCCTTCTTGATCGAGTAGGCTAGAAGACATCGTCAGAAACGATAGCAGGCCGAACTGCAGTATCAGATGAATGGCCATGCACAACCATGTGCTGGATGTGAAGTAGTAGATGATAGTGATGCTGAAGGCCATGGCCGCAGTGGTGAGGCTCTTCCCGGTTCGGTGGGCCATTCCCCAGCCTCTGCGGATCTGCGGATTCAGCCACCACTCCCCGAGGATGAGGAGAAGGCTCACAAACGTCCCGTGGTAGTTCCCCAGTAGTTGAATTGTGGCACTACGATAGAAAGCCCAATGCACCTCGAGGTACAGGACGCCCAGCACGATCAGCCCCCAGCCCCAGGGCGTGACTAACATCCTTCGCTCGGTCAGATAAGGTCTGCTCCCCATTCGGTATCCCATTTGTCCCGCAGCCTTCACATACCATCGCCAGCCCCACACCAGAAGAGCGAGCGTTCCCAGGCCCAGTACCACGCCCAAGCCAAGTTCCTGGAACCACTGTGGTCCGAACCAGTGCGACGACCACAGACCCATGAGAGTTGGATTGGTGATGCCCTTCATTAGCGCTACATAGGGGATGCCTAGGTAGTAGCAGAAACGCAGGCCCTCAAAAAGCCACAGGTTGTGCGGCCAACTCTCGAGGGCTGTCAAGAGATGGCCAGCGCGAGTCGATGAGGCTCTGCGAAGGACGTGGAGCAAGTTGGCCGCAAGGCCATACAGAAGAATGGAGCAGAGCACCCAGACAATCAACTGCATCCTGTAGTCAAACAACGTTCGTACTAGTTCAAGGGTTGACATGGGGTGCCATTCAGTGACTGCGGAATGAAGATGAGGAGCAAGTACCTACGCTGGCTTCTCTTCACCGCTCATGGGGGCAAAGAGTGTGACCACGGTTCCCACGGATGGCTTCGATTCGATGGTCAGTCGGCCGTTGATGAGGCGTGCACGCTCGCGCATGTTGACCAATCCCAAGCTGGTCCGTTCGTCATAGGAACTCTCCACGTCTGCCACGTCAAAGCCTTGCCCATCATCCCTGACTTGGGCGAAGAGTTCACCGTTGCGTCTCGCGAGGCTTATCCAGATGTTCTCAGGCTCGCCATGTTTCTTGGCGTTGTTGATAGCCTCCTCGAGAATGAAAAAGGTAGCCCCTTCCACAAGCGGGACCGGGCGTCTGTCCAAGCCCTCGGCATCGACGTGCACGTCGATGTCATCCGTTTCCCTTATGCGCTGTGCGTACTGTTCCAACGCTGCAGCCAGTCCCTGGGTTTCCAGAATCATGGGACGCATGGTGAAAAGCATCGTGCGCACTTCTTTCACGGCTTGCGCGGCCAACCTCTCCAGCTTGTCCAACTCGCGTCTGGCTCTCACCGGATCTTGGTCGAGCAGTACTCTGATGAAATCAAGGCGCATGGCGATGGAGGACACGGTCTGCGTAGGGCCGTCGTGCAACTCACGGGCCAGTTGTTTGCGGAGTTCCTCATCGCTGAAAAGGATCCTTTTCCTCTCCTCCTTCAAAGTCTGATACAGTTCGGCGTTCTGCAAAGCGATGCTGGCCTGATTGCAGAAGGCGGTGATGAGCTCCATGTATGCAGCGCTATAGGCATCGGCCTCGGGACTCCCGAATAGTGCCATCCCGTACATCTCCAGACCCGCCCGCAGGGGGACGCACAGCACCGAGCGACACCGTCGCAAGGCAGAAAAAGCTGACAACTCTGGATCGGCGCTGGGCCGGCTGCTTATTGCTGGCTCTGCTGTGGAGACAACTTGGCCGACCAAGCCGTCCCTACCCTGAATGCTCTGAAGTTCATCGGTCTTGCTGAGGTTCCGAGAAGCACCGACGCGAAGACTACCCTCTTCATCGTCGAAGAAAAGCACCATGCTAACGGGCCTCTGCAGGTCCCTCTGTTCCTTCTCCCTGAAGTCCGCCAGGCTAACGTCCAACATCTTTTCCAAGACGAGTTGGTAGTTGAGCGTAGCGATGAGTTCGCTGGTCATGTCGTAGATGGCTCGGAAGCGTTCGCGGTAGGCTGAACTCGGCGGGGCTTCCTCGCCGCCCACAGCGTGGGGAGCCGCTGGTCGCGACCTCGGGCCGAGAAGACTTGTGACCGTCGCACCGATGAACAGGGTCGCGATGCTGACGATGGTCGGAAGAAGACTCTGTCCTCCAGCCAGCCAGGGTTGGAGGAAGACGATGAAGAGGCCATAGGCTGAGGTTGATATGCTGGTGATGAGTAGACTTATCTCCATACCGAAGCGTAGAGCAGCTACGATGATAGGCAATAGCAGGAAGAGGAAGTATGACGGTTGTTGTGATACGTAAGCGATCGCTACGAATAGGGCCGTATCAAGGCCCAAGGTCAGCTCTTGAAAGCGGCGAGGGGTCCTCTTGGAGTATAGGAGTAGCACAACTACTAGGTTGTAGATTGCCCCCGCCAGTAGGATTGCATAGATGGCTACAAGGTTACCCCTCTGAGCTGAGTCCTGGGAGCTGAGGACAAAGGTCACAACCAGGATCGCCCAACGCAGGTGGCTGATTAACCATTCGCTTCTGGCGCTTGGCTTTGCAGGCATGCCCACCTCACAGGCACAACATGGGCTGCAAGGGAGAATGGGCGAGATAGGACTCGAACCTACGACCTCGCGGATGTGAACCGCGCGCTCTGACCAGCTGAGCTACTCGCCCTGGCACCACGAGATTATACCACCCAGCCCCTGCGAACGCAACCTGCCCGCTCGTTTGCCTTTTGCACATGAAGCCAGTATGATAGATATGCGTGCGGCACATTGGCACGCGACCGCGGCGTTCTGCCGCAGGAAAGGGATACATCGGGGTCATGCAAAGCAAGGGTTCCGCTTTGGCGTTCGTTTTCGTCCTCTTCGTGATGTGCTTGGGTGGTTACGCGGCCTTCACCACACTGGCCAAGGGCAGAAGTGATGCCGTCATTCCCTCCGAGTCTCAGACTCCGCCCACTGGGGCCGAGACCACCGCCACCAGCTCGATCCCTGCCCCCACCAACACACCAGAGGCAGCGGCAAGTCCCCACTCCGAGCTGTCCACGCCCGTCGTGCCCACGGCCACTCCGGTGCCACCGCCCACCCCCACGCGGCCACCCCAGCCAACGCCTACAGCGACTCCTTCCCCGACCAGACCGGCTGCCGAACCGACTCCGGCACCGCCTTCGGGTCCACACCAGTTCTACGTCATACGCAATGAGCGAGATTGCGCTGCCGGGGGCATCATCGGCGGATGGGTGTACGATGCCGACGGCAATGGGCTATCCTGGGTCAACATGAAGCTCTACACCGAGGGATGGAGTGCTCCGAAGCAATCCGAGGGGCCGCCCCAGAGCGGGAAGTATGAGTTCGCCATGGGGTACGACGCCGCGTTGTTCCGTCTGCTCATCGTCGACGCCAACGATCAACCACTCAGCGCTGTGATCGACGTCGACTATCAGCCTGATTGCAGCTACCGCATTGACTGGCAGCGACTGTACTAGGACGGCGCTCCTACGGCAGATCCCCCGTAGTCCTCGCGAATGCTAGCGTCTGGTAAGCTGGCCTCTGGGACCAATCCTCCTTCAAGATGCCGAAGGCAGCTCGTTCGTCGTCAGCCCCGCGAGCGGGCGCGAAATTGAGGTTCCAGACGAACATCACCCCCATGTAGCCCTTTTGGCGGGCTATCTGTAGAGCGGTCACCAGGTAGCCGGCCTGCTCGAGTTCGGTGTTGTCTGCCGCGTATTCATACCCCTCGTTGGGCGCTGCTGTGAGGTTCTCGATACTTGCCCATCCGAACTCGGTTGCCCACAGTTTCCGGTCACCATCGCCTAACTCGGACATTATCCTGTGATATCCCCCTATGGTGTTGAGGAAGTAGAACTGCCGGTTGGTTCTGAAGCTGGCTGAATCCCCTGCTTCGCTGTACGGCGGCGGATAGAGCCAGTCGGGCGGGTTGTTGAACCCACTCGGATGTATGCCTACTGCATCGCAGTAGTTCTTCAGTCCGGCCTGATACATCTGCCTCAGATACTCGAAATCATCTATAGCCGTAGGGCTGGTGTAGCCCACGGGGGTTGGACCCCCTGAGACCACTATGGCACTCGGGCACAGGGCCTTGATTCGCTGGTGAGCCACGCGCAGCAGATCCACATACTCTCTGGCACTCAAGGGCCTCCCTGTGTTCCATTCTCGCCTCAAGTTCTGCTCGTTCCAGATCTCATAGGCTTGTACCTTGCCGCAATACCGTTGCGCCATGGCTCCCATGAAGTCGCCGTAGGTGTTGTAGTCGATGGGTGGCCCGTCCTCTTGCGTTCGTCCTCCTCTGGCCCAATCCGGAGCTTTGACGACACTCAGCAGGAGGTTGAGGCCCGCTGCATCAGCAGCACCCACTATCTGGTCAATGGGCTCCCAGAGACGCTGTCCCTTGGATGGTTCGAATTCCTTCCACTCTATCTGGTGTTTGATCCAGTTGAAGTGCATGTTGTTGACCAACTGAGTGACGTAGCCTGCGTCTAGATGGAATAAGTGAACCTGGATTCCGTAGTCGAACCCGGTTCCTGGTGAAGTGGGGGGCGGCGTCTGAACTGCGGGGCCGACCGGCGTCTTCTGCCCGGAGGGCGCTGTGACGTGCGGGGAAGGGGACGGTGAATCCGGGGGTACAGTGGTCGGGGATTCCGAGGGTGCCGTTGCCGGGAGTTCCGAGGGTACCGCTGTCGGGGATTCCGGGGTGGCCGCTTCGTCCTGTCCGGTGAGCAGAGGCAGCAAGATCAGCAGTCCTGAGAACACCAGCACGGCAACCAGCCCCAGCGCGAGGACCAGGAAGATGGCCAGTCCCGCGAGGTCTTTTCCCCTCATCCTTGAATCTCTTTTGCTTGGTGGTTGTCGATCCATAAGTCTACCTACTTAGCTCTGTCTCCTGTGTATGCTCGAGCTCCACTCTTCGCTAGGGCCTCAAGCATCGAACAGCAAGACGGAGCATGGGCACGGAGGACCCATGCTC
>CAZNMJ010000005.1:2336-17846 GCA_964573815.1 uncultured Anaerolineales bacterium | reverse complement strand
AGGGCCTCAAGCATCGAACAGCAAGACGGAGCATGGGCACGGAGGACCCATGCTCCGCATTTGCTATGGCTTCACGTTGCGACTACTTGGGCATTCTTGCCAGGGCATGGTACGCTGGCCTGGGAGTGCCGTCGGGCCGCAACACGCTGAACTTCGAACCCTCCCACCATCCGCCTACCTCAACGGAGAAATCGAGGTTCCATATGAACATCACTCCCATGTAGCCACTTTGCTTGGCAATCTGCATGGCCTTGACCAGGTAGTCTGCCTGGAGGGCCTCGGTATTCGTGGCCGCGTACTCGTAGCCAGGGTTCGGGGCGCTAGCTATGTTCTCTATGCTAGCCCAGCCGAACTCAGTGGCCCACAGCTTCTTGTGGCCGTCTCCGTTCTGCTTCATGACGTCGTAATAGGACTTTATGGTGTTCGAGAAGAAGAAGGACCGGTGCCCGTTGAACCCAGAACCATCTCTCCACGTACGCCACTCGGCATCCGGTGGGTTGTCAAAACCGCTGGGATGGACACCTACAGCATCGCAGTAGTTCTTCAGTCCGTGGCTATACATCTGACGAAGGTACTGAACGTCGTCCACCGCTGTGACGCCGTCGCTGAGACCTGTAGGCGTTGGGGCACCCGAGACCACGATCATACCCGGGCAGGCGGCTTTGATGCGATTGTAGGCGATCTTCAGCAGGTCGAGGTACTCCTTGGCGCTTATCCCTCTACCTGTATTCCACTCCGTAATGAGATTCTGCTCGTTCCAGACCTCGATGGCCTGTACCTTCCCACAGTATCGCTGTGCTATGGCCCCCACGAAATTGCCGTACGTGGCTGGATCGTCTGGAGGCCCGTGCCCCTCGGTCCTGGCACGAGCCCAATGAGGGGTCGTCACCACTGAGAAGAGAAGTTTCTTTCCCGCTCCGTTCGCCACCGATACCACTCCGTCCAGAGTTGGCCAGTCTATCGCTCCTGGAGATGGTTCTTGGTGTTCCCATCTAATCTGCAGCTTGATCCATTTGTATCCCAGCGCATTCAGATGTCCCAGGGTGCTGGCGTTGACTCGGGCCAGCTGGAACCCGTAGCCGAAGCCGGTGCCCGGCGGCGGTGGGGCCGACGGAGGGCGCGGAGTCGGGGCGGGTGCGGGTCCGGCTGATCCCCCCGAGGGTCTGGGTGTAGGAGGAGGCGTGGGTGTTGGAGTGGGCGTCGGTTCGGAGACGAGAAAAGACACCCGGCCTCCCTCTGCAAGGGCTGTCTGGCCGCCATCGTCCGAGATGGCGGCCGAGATCAAATACTCGCCACCTTCAAGGGGTGCGGTCCAAGCGAAGGAGGGTTCAGAGAGTGGGCATACGTCTTCGGAAAGGCTCGCTCCCACAGCGCTTTCTACAGTCCATACGATGGCAAACTCAGTGTCGACCGCAGGGGTCACGGAGTTCATGTATTCCTGGAGTACGTCCCAGGTCCGCTCATCGTTGCCTTCCTCGAGTAGGCCCGGCACGCTGACTCCCTTGAGGTTGTAGCTGCTCACCAAACCCAGCCTGCCGGCCATGCTAGTGGCGTTTTCCAGCCAGACCGTGTGTTCGCCTCGCTCATCTGTGTACGTGTACGAATAGGCTTGGCACTGCTCATCGAAACTCACAGTGGAGAGAGCTCCTGCGAGCTCCACGGTGACCTGCTCCCCCGGGGCAAAGGCATCTCTTGCCTCGAGCAGCGTGAGACGTCCACCCATCAACTGCAAGGCCTCAGCATAGGAGATAGCGGTGGGTGTGCCTCCCACCCAGTCGGTGCAGTAGCTGGGCAAGAGTACCACGATTTTGTAGCGGTCAACAGCGTTGACCGCGTACTCCAGCAACGCTTCCATCTGCCCCCCGGGAGCCCAGGCGTCGGCTCGAATGATCGCCGGAAGGCCGAAGCTATCCACGTTCTGTCCGATGGCCTGCCAGTCATAGGCTCCCGTGTCCCATCGGTCTTGGGCGATCTGGACCGGCGGCTCCACCGTGACTCCTAGCACCTTGTGGTGGGCATGAAGTTCCTGGCTCAGTTCGGTCACGAAGGCTGTGAGTTGGTCCTTCAATACGGGATCCATTCCCGTGTAGTGAAGGTTGATGCCCGGATACATGTTCTGAACGACCAGATTCACGATGTCCGAAACGTGGTTACTCCTCAACTCCTCGCTGACCAGAATGTTATTCACTAGATCAGTCCTGGTGGTTCCCTCCATCTCGTTTCGCAGGGTTGGCAGCACGATGTAGGATGCACCTTCCCCCGGTTGGTCCAGCAGACCAGCTGCGGCGGCTACGGTGACATTACCATCTATGCCATCGCTTTGGACAGAAACCGCTTCGGCCTCGACCTCTACGAGGATTGCCCTCGCCTGCGCCGGGAGCACTTCCCCAGCCGGAAGTGGCGCAGACACAGAAGGCACCAAGGGAGTGGTTTGCATGACAACGACAGCCGACGGGATGAATGAAAGGCTAGTCTCCAGGAGATCTTCCTCTCGGAAGATTGTCTTTGGAATCCACTGCCAGTCCCGTCCGGACCACGCATAGAGGTCCACTGTAGCGAGAGGCTCCGCATCGTTGGGTATGGGTATGGAAAGGGTTATCGCCTTCGGCATCTCCCCTCTGGCTGAGAAAGTATAGAGGGGGCTCTTCATCTCTAGGTTGGCCGGTATGGCCTCTGCCATGGCCTGATCCCCCGCTACTCCCTCCAGGAAATCGATACGAGGTATGGATGTGAATTGGATTTGTACACTACCCGATACCGCCCCAGGGGGTACCGTTAGCTGAGTGCCATCTGGATCCACGAGTGATCCACCGGCTTTTCCAAAGGTTGTGTGTCCGGCCGACAGTACGCGCTCCGCCAGGCCTATGGGGGGAAGCAACAGACTCGCAATCAACAGGGCAGGGATCACGACGAAACCGATTATCCGTCCAGCCCATTCTGCCTCCAAGACCGCCTCCAACCTGTTCAGGAAGGCGGGACTCGACGCTTGTTCCATAGAAATCACCAACTCCTTTCAGCCGATATCGAAAGTGGCGGTCAAGCTTGACCGCTCCGGCTTCATTGCGGCGTATTCTACCACGAGCGGCCGCCGTCGGCAAATGTAAGTCAGCTTACAGATACCTGCCCCCTCGGCCCGCCAATCGCCAACTGCGGATGGTAGCCAACCGCTGGCATCGGTAGAGGTGCACCGGGCACCTATCGAAAAGCCGGAGGGCTTGCCGTGTCTGGGCGGATGGTCGCAGCTCTGGGACGCACATCAAAGCATTATAGCTTGCTGATTAGAGCTTGTCAAATGCTCAAAGTGCCTATCAACACACTTGGCGCTCCGCCTGTTCCAGGGCCAGGTGGCGAGAAACCACGAGTCGCGTCTCTGCAGCTAGTCGGCCGAGGGCGCAAAGCACCGTGCGCAGCCACCCGAGTTGCGCAAAACCTGCTTAGGTGTGATAATAGGACACTGTAAGCCGAGCTGAGGCAGAGGAGGCTGCATAATGCGAGCGGTCGTCGGCCTGACGGTTTTGTGGCTAGTCATAGTCAGTGCGATCCTAGTGGCCTGCGGGGGCGGGATGCCAACCGCGGCTACTCCGGGGCCCGCCTCCGCTAAGGAGGCGGCCACGGTCAACGGATCTCCCATCAGTATGGAGGACTACCAGAAGCAGGTCGCCCAGGTTGAGGCTTTTTTCGAGCAAGAGGGTCTAGACTTGGAGAGTGAGGAAGGCCGGGAGAGGTTGGCGCAAGCCCGGCGCCAGGTTCTGGAACAGATGATTGATCAAGAGCTGATTAGACAGGCGGCAGTCGAAATGGACGTGAACATATCTGACGCAGAGTTGGAGTCTCACATCCAAGAGATAGTCGAGCAATCTGGGGGGCAGGAGCAGTTTGCCCAGTCCCTACAGGCCACCGGTGCAAGCTATGATGACTTCAGGCAAATGCTGTTGGACCAGCTACTCAGCGAAGCGATATTCAGCGCTGTAACAGCCTCTATAGACTCAGTCGCCGAGCAAGTTCACGCCAGACACATACTACTGCCCACGAGGGAGAGGGCAGAAGAAGTCCTCACCAGGCTTCAGACAGGCGAGGATTTCGCGTTCCTGGCCGGGGAATACTCAGAGGATGTTAGCTCTCGCGAAAGAGGAGGGGACATGGGCTTCTTCCCGCGGAGGGTGATGCCACCCGAAGTTGAGGACGCTGCCTTCAGCCTCGATATTGGTCAGACTAGCGAGATAATAGAATCGCCATTTGGATTTCACATTATTCAGGTATTGGAGAGGGAGGAACGCGAGATCGCGGTGGAGATATTCGAGAATTTGCGTCAACAGGCTTTCATGCAGTGGCTTCAGGGGCAGAGAGAGAACGCTACCATTGAGCGGTTTGTGGAGTAGCAACGGAGGCTGAAGGGGCCTGCGCACCGCTAGCGTGTTAGACAAAGCCGTCTGGCCCTGATATAATCCAACAGTGTGCAGCGCTTGGCCAAGTCTCTCTGCGCGAACTGTGAGGGAAATGATGATTCGTGGGATTTCATTTGCCCAAAGGCGGACTTGTGGTCAGCGGGCTATTCTCGGACTCCTGGCACTACTGATTGTGACCGGTTTGGTGACTGGCGGAGCGTATCTGTACCTGCGCTTTAGCGGCTCTTCTGGGTGGCGCAATCCTGTCGGGGGGCTGCGAAGCGAGCAGGTGAACCCTCCTCTGGCCCTGCTAGGTTTGACCGGAATGAGAGATTCAGAGGTGGTGAATCGGGCGTTGGCGGACGAAGAACTGGACACAGCCTATGCCGCTGTGCTTTTCAGTACTCACCTATCGGATGCAGAGCAGGTTGGGAATCTGTTGCTCCTCGGGCAGGGCTATGCCGAAGCGGGGGACAAAGGCCAGGCTCGGCTCTGCTACCAGCAGGCGAATCTCATAGCGACCCTTAGTCCCACCTTGTCCGACTTTGCCAAGGCCAACTCGTATATGGAAATAGGCGAAGGACTGGCAGAGCTGGGCAGCCGAGAAGAGGCGCTTTTCAACTATGGCCAGGCTCACACAGTGGCAGTACACAGTCCGAGCGTGAAGGATCGGCATCGGGCTGACATCTTGGGCCACTTGGCCACGGAATACGAGGCGCTTGGTGAGAAGACCACAGCCAGTGAATGCTCGGCTCTGCACACAGAGATCTTGTACTCCTCTGGAGAACCAAGGGAAGCGGCCGGGGGCTCGATGGAGCAACCGATTGCTCCGTTTCTGATGCACATTCAGGAGCCGACCGGGGAGATGGTGGCTTCGTACGAGCAGAGACGAGTGGAAACGGTGCTAGAGCTCATCAATTTCCTGCAAGGCACCGCTCCAAGAGCTGCTTTACCGCAAGATCTGGCAACCGATGTCGCCCAGGCCTTGGTGAACGAAGACAACGCGCGCCGCACTGCCTACGAGGACCAACTCGCTGCAGCACCATCGATGGTGCTGAGAATCGGTATGGCGGATGCCCAGGTGGACTGGTTGATCCTTAAGTACAGAGTCGCCTTGGGCGGATATGGGCTCCGTTTGGTGCCAGCGTGGGAGGATGACTTGGCTCATGTCGAAGCCGAACTCGACGCGGCCCGCGGCGAGCTTCACAGCATGTACAACGAGCAAATCTCTACGTTCAGCGATGATACGGCCAAAGATCGGGCCTGGTATGACGTTCTTCGTCTTGAGATCCAGCAGGGAAGGCTGGGACTCTATCCTGACTACCCGGAGGAAGAGCTGATCTCGCAGTTGACCGCGGTGGCCGAAAGGCTCATTGGATCTGGGGATTTAGTGCTGCATCCGGAGGTTCTCTACGAGGACGACATCCCTCTCTTCAGATTGGGCACGAGTGAAGAACCCGTCAGCAACCCGTAGGTAAGGGTGTGGAAAGGGGGCAAGGCGCGATGTTGAGTCGGATAAATGAGAGGACAGCTCGCCTGGCGACCATGATCATTCTTGTGTTCACTGTATTGACCTGCCTATGCTACCTCACCATCTTCATCAATCCCTACATGCCGTTGAATCCTTTCCCTCCGCCAACCAACACACCGCGTGAGTCGCCCACACCCCCGGGCGGAGCACCAGCGGGTCCAACCTTCCCTCCGACGTGGACTCCCACTCACACGGCTACGCCGACAGATACCCCGTTGCCGACCGACACTCCGACTGTCACACCGACGCGAACCCATACACCGGCGCCCACGTTCACCCCTACCGCAACGCGTACACCGGCGCCACCGCCACCATCGCCACGACCGCCGACGGCCACGCGCACTCACACTCCCATTCCCAGTCCGACTCCGTGGCCCTTTGAGCAAGCGGGATACCTCTACAAGGTCCGTAATGACAAGAACGCGGCAGGATGCAACTGGTTGGGGGTGGGAGGCCAGGTGTTCGATGCTCGCGGAATCCCATTACCAGGTGTAACCATCAGGTGCGGGGCTGGAGGATGGGAAGGTCTGGGCGTCTCTGGCACGAAGTCCGAGTACGGTTTGGCTGGCTGGGAGGTTTATCTTTACCCTGAGCCGATTGACCGAATCTGGTACTGCGAAGTTGTGCAAGCCGGAGTAGCCGTGTCTCCCAGAGTCCAGTTCGCCACCACTACTCAGACGTCCGAGCAGGGCTGCGATCAGAACCTGATTCTGCTGGATTTCCGGAAGACTAGTTGAACGGGCGCCTTGGCTGCTGGATGTATGTACGCTTCAGATGGTTGTACCGATCTGCCGTGCTCCCGAGTGGTGTCTGTCGCGAGGAGAAGGCTGAGGTCCTCAACTAGAAACGGTTTGCCTCGGAGTACCCGTTTCGCAGGGCGGGAGTCCCTGACGGTTCCAGTCGTACGGTAGCCTCGGTGGGAGCGCTCTCCACGGTTGGGCGCCGCTCACGAAGGCCACTCTCTCCTCATCGGTTTGCTGCTGTGAGGGATCTACTCCTCTCGAGGGGAGGAAGAAAAAATCTCCTCCACCACCTCTCGGATCTTATCACGCTTGGGGAAGAGGACGTCAGCGCCGTTGTCCAGAACCATGGGGACGGTCATCGTTTCATCGATGACTGCGAACCGGATGTCTTCGGCATCCACCTGAGTGGCGATCCGGGTCAGAGTAATGACCTCACCCAGTTGCAGGTTTGTCTTCGCTGTGTGGCCCATAGTTCTTGCCAGCAAGGGTATCTTAGGGATGAGGTCAAGGCGCAGGGCCTTCGCCCTTGTGGCCATGAGGACCTGCTGCTGGCGTCGCAACCGATCGAAGTCGCTGCCCCCATGACGAGTGCGAGCGTACTGCAAAGCCATTCGGCCTTTCATCACCTGTATCCCTGCCGGGATGTGGACTGTAGAATAGCCGTACTGCCCGTCAGGGTATCTGTAGTCCCAGATCTCCTCTTCCACATCGATCGTGATGCCACCGAGATAGTCGATAATCTCTCTGAAACCCTGGAAGTTCACCCGAATGTAGTAGTGCACAGGAATCCCGAGGTTGTACTCGATGGATTTCATGGCCAGGCCGGGGCCCTCTCCTGGATAGTGGTAGGCGTCGCCCAAGAAGTGAGCCATGTTGATGCGCCTCTCCCCGTAGCCGGGTATCTCCAGATATAGGTCGCGAGGGATAGACAGTGCTCCTGCGGTCATGCTCTTGGGATCCACCGAAACTATGATCATGGTGTCGGAGCGCCAGGGACCTTCCTCATGCGGTCGCTGATCGACGCCCAGAAGGAGGATGTTCACACGTTCCTTCTGGCTCCAATCTGGCACACTCTGCGGTAGGGATGAGGAATCACCGATGACGGGCAGTTCGACGTTGGCGGAGATACCTGTCTGGGCGAAGATATCTCTCAATGAGCCGTAGAACAGGCAAGCCGAGGCTAATCCCCCCACCAAGAAGAGGGTGTATACACCACTAGCCAAGACTTTGAGGATGTAGTTGGATGTTCCTTGTTTGTGCATAGAGTCCCATCATTTGTTCGAGGTCTGGGGTGACGGACGGCGGCTATTATAGCATATCCAGTCCGCCGGGGCAATGGGCGGCAACCTTGCGGGAGAGAGTTGCAGGGTCCACATCACGCAACGCCCACCACGGACTCGCGTCCATTTGGTGGACGAGCTGTGCAAGAACCTGCCGTGCGACTCGGATCGCCTTCCTGGACGGCTAAGGTGGAATCTGTAGGGCCGGCCCAACCATCTTGCGATCAGCGGTTGACCGGGTCAGCCCAGACCTCGGCACCACGGTGGCACGTGACAGCAAACGCAGGGCTGGGTCGGCATTGCCACAAGGAGACAAGATGTGGTACAATAGGCGGGAATTCGCAGCAGCTGTCGAGGGGGCATGGTGATGCACGGCGCAAAGAGTCCGCTTCTTGAACCTCGCTCCTTGGAAGAGACGGGGATGACCAGGGGCTTCTTGAGCGACTTGGCTCTGAAGACCATATACTCAGTGGGAGAGCTAAGTGGGCAGGCCATCGCCGAGCGGCTAAGGCTTCCCTTCAGTGGCGTAGTGGAAGAGACTCTGACCTATCTGAAACGAGAGCAGCTGGTGAGCATCACTGGCAGCAGAGGCTTCGATGAGAGGGCGTTTCGGTACTCCATCGCATCTGCAGGTATCGAGCGTGTTCGTGAGGCCATGAATCGCAGCCAGTACGTGGGACCCGCCCCAGTGACTCTGGAAGCCTATCAGCAGGCAATGCGGGGTCAGACCATCGGCGAGGTTGTTGTCAGCCAAGAACAGGTGAAGGAAGCGCTGTCCCATCTCGTCGTGAGCCCTGAGATGTTGATGAAGATAGGCCCGGCCGTCAATTCGGGTCGGTCCATCTTTCTCTTCGGCCCGCCAGGCGATGGGAAAACGGTGATCGCCAAAGCGATGGCTTCAATGCTTGGGGGCGAGATCTACATCCCCTATGCTGTGGAGGTGGATGGACACATTATCAAGGTTTTTGATGAGTTGAACCATCGGGCCGCGCAGACCGGGGACGAGGGGCCCTCGGCCCTGTCTGAAGTAGGTCGCCTTGACAGGCGCTGGATACTCATAGAGAGGCCGATAGTTGTCGCGGGCGGCGAACTCACTTTGGAGAGCCTGGACTTGGTCTACGACGACACATCCAAGTACTATGAAGCCCCTTTCCAGATGAAGGCAAACGGCGGCATGTTCCTCATTGACGACTTTGGAAGACAGCAAGTTCGACCCAGGGACTTGTTGAACCGGTGGATCGTTCCGCTCGAAACGAGAGTCGACTACCTTACCCTGCACACAGGGAAGAAGGTAGAAATAGCTTTTGACCAATTGATTGTGTTCTCGACCAATATCGACCCCAAGGCCTTGGTAGACGAAGCCTTCCTGCGGCGCATCCGTCACAAGATAGAGGTGGCCAACCCCACCGAACGTGAGTTCTACGACATCTTCAGGCGCGTTTCGGCGGAGCGGAATGTCCCGTTCGACCAGGAGGGTTTCATGTATTTGATGCGTGAGTACTACTTGAGGGTCAAGCGCGAACTCCGCTGCGTTCATCCTCGCGACATTGTGGACCAGATCATTGACATAGCCCGCTATCAGAACGTGGAGCCTGCGTTAACGCCGGAACTGATAGATCAGGCTTGCACGTCCTACTTCGTGGAGCTATAGACTCCACTCCCGCTAGGGAGTATCGGGCTCTCTGCAAAGCAAGTGCGCCAACCCTCGAGTTGGCGCATGTGGTTCTCCACAATATGTCGCGACTAGAGCTGCCTCAGGATGTCGGCTTCTTCCACCGGCTTTTCCCCTCGGTCCTCCAGCAGCCAGTTCAAGTTCGTCTGAAAACCTTGCTCGAGCCTGGTCAGTCTCTCACGCTCTCGAAGGGCGATGACCTGGAAGAGGGCACTGACAATGGCTGTGAGCGAGGCTACTGATGGTATGCCAGTGGTCGATTCTGCAGGGCAGACCAGGATCAAGTCGGCAGTCGAGGCGGTGGGCGAGGTGTGAGAAGTCGCCAAGCCGATCGTCTTGGCCCCTCGAGACTGCGCGAGCCGTAGTATCAGAGCCGTGTCGTCATGCAGAGCCGAAAGGCTTATGCCTATGACCACATCCTCCTCAGTCAGTGTCGAAAGTCTCATGGGGGCACTCAGTTGCTCTGCCGCCAGCAGTTGGGCTGGCATCTCCAGCAAGGAGCGGAGGTGTGTGACCAATATCTCCGCCGGTCCCTTAGCCAGGCCTTGCGCAATGACATAGACGTTCCGGGCAGAGAGCAGGGTTGAGACCACCGCAGCCAACGTTTCGCCACGCACATGAGTCATCGCGCGTTCTAGGTTCTCTTTCTCTTGCGCCAAGGATTGAAGAAAGAGGCTTTCCTCATCAGCCGTCTTCGCGGGTGGCTTGTACGATACTCTGATCTCCTTTCTCACGGTGGCTTGGATCTCACTCAGTAACTCGGGATAGCCTGCATAACCGAGCCTTTGCGCGAATCTGGTCACGGTGGCCGGATCGACACCGAGTCGCTGTGACAGCGCGAAGGCGTTCATGAAAGCGGCCTCATGATATTGCTGGGTTAAGAAATCGGCGATCTTCTTCTGGTTCCTTCCCAGTCGGGCGTAGTGTTGCGCAATCCTCTCTTGGAACATCAAGCCTCCCTCTTTAGGTCTCGAAGGGCGTGATCGACTTCACATTGGCAATAATTCTAGCACCTCTTGTGTACTTCTGCAAAACACAGGCGAACATTCTGTCTCCGGCTGGTGATCACGAAGTCTACGCGGCTTGACAGGATCTCTAGTTTGCGCTACTCTTTGCGCACAGAGTCGTATCCCTAGCGAAGGGTTTGTTGTGCCAGGATTGATGCATCGGGTTGGCAGGCACCACGGTACACTGGCGCTGTGTGTGGGTTTGGTGGTCCTAGGGACTACCTTCCTCGTGCAAGCTGAGGTAGGAGGTGTGGCAGCGACCTCCGATTCTGAGACGGGAGCAGAGGGAGGCGCCGGCCAGGCAAGATCCGCCGCCCCAGTTGCTTCAGTTACTCCATTGCTCAGCCGTCGCACGTTGGCGCTGCCGAGTCCTACCTCGACGCCCTTTCCTAGTCCCATGCCCGAGCCAACGCCCCCTCGTAGGTTGCTGCCGTCCCCCACCTCTGTTCCCCTGCCCACTCCAGATGGGACAGTTCGCCGGGTCGTGGTGCCTATTCTGATGTACCACCATGTGGTGGACCCCGGATCAGACGCGAACGCAATCCGACGAGATCTGTCGGTGTCGCCTGCCAACTTCGAGGCTCAATTGCAGTACCTGACAGAGCGCGGCTATCAAGCAATAACCTTGAAGGACTTGATCATGCATCTTCAGCTCGGTCGGCCTTTGCCGCCCAAGCCCTTAGTTCTGACGTTTGATGACGGCTTCAAGGACCAGTACACCAACGCCTATCCCTTGCTCGAGAAACATGGCTTTGTCGGCACCTTTTTCGTCATCACGCGCTATGCCGATGAGGATCGAGAAGAGCACATGTCTTGGACGGACATAGTACGGCTCCATGCCAGCGGGATGGAGATTGGGAGCCACAGCTACACTCATCCGAGCTTGAGAGGCAAGTCCTTCGACTACATCGTCTGGCAGGTGCTGGGCTCCAAAGAGGCTATAGAGGCTCGTACACACGAACCTGTACGGCTCCTCTCCTACCCTTCGGGCCAGTATGATCAGCTGGTAGTAGATGTTCTCAGGTCGGCTGGCTACTGGGGCGCGGTGACCGTGGAGTCAGGTTCGCTGCAGTCATCGGAGCGCCCCTTCGAGCTGAAGCGCATCCGGGTGCGAGGAACCTATGATTTGGAGGATTTTGACTACTGGTTCAATCACTGGCTTGCCAATCCCTGAGCGTGTAGAGGCGAACTTCATGAGGGGGCGTGGCATTGTCTAGGAGTTCTCGTACACTGACCTTCAAGCGAGGGTGGAGCAGACCCGGTGCGACCTCGTTCAGCGGAATCAAGACGAACCCTCTTTCGGCAAGGCGGGGGTGAGGGATCTCGAGCTGGGGCGTGTCCATTATCAGGTCCTCGTAGAACAGGATGTCGATGTCTATGATACGCGGTCCGAAGCGTATGCCTTGTTTCCTTCCCATCTCTCGCTCGATCCTCTTGGCCAGCACCAATAGGTCTTCGGGTGACAAATGTGTTTCACCGGCGCAGACCAGATTGAGGAACCAGGGCTGGTCCGTGTAGCCCACGGGCTGAGTTTCGTACAGTGACGAGATCCGGTCGAGCTGGATTCCATCTTGTAGACGTCGCAACGCTGAGTAGATGGTGCGCGCGCGATTCCCTACATTGGATCCCAGACCTAGGTAGACCTTGGCCATCCACTCTCCGTTGAGCCGGCTACTGACCGACCCTCAGTATTCTCGCCCCCAGCGCTCCCAACTTCTCGTCAATCCTCTCGTAGCCCCGGTCTATCTGCCCGATGTTCTTGATGGTGCTTTCACCCTCTGCGCAGAGGGCGGCGATGAGCATAGCCATTCCTGCCCGGATGTCTGGACTGGTCAGGGTCTCGCCATGTAGTCTGGTTGGGCCGATGACGATGGCTCGATGAGGATCGCAGAGGACTATGTGAGCGCCCATGTAGAACAGCTTGTCGACGAAGAACATCCGGCTCTCATACATCTTCTCGAACATCAGGATTGTGCCTTCGCACTGAGTGGCGATCACCGTGGCAATGCTCATCAGGTCGGCGGGAAAGCCGGGCCAAGGGGCGTCGTCGATTCTGGGCATTACTCCATGGGCGTCGGTCACTATCTTGAGACTTTGCTCCCGGGGCACGAATACGTCTTCACCACGAGTCTCCACGGTGATTCCCAGCTTCTCGAAAGCCAGCAATATCATTCTTAGATGCTGAGGGACTGCATTCTTGATGAGGATTTCTCCGTTGGTTACCGCTGCTGCGCCGATGAAACTGCCGACCTCTATGTGATCGGCAGCGATCTCATACTCCGTTCCATGCAGCCGATCTCTGCCCTCTACGATAAGAGTGTTGGTCCCGATGTGCGATATCTTGGCTCCCAGTTTGTTTAGGAACCGCGCTAGATCTTGCACGTGAGGCTCGGACGCTGCATTCCTGATAACGGTTGTTCCCTTGGCAGTGCAGGCGGCCATCAAGGCGTTTTCCGTACCTGTCACACTGGCCTCATCCAGGAATATCTCCTGGCCCGTGAGGCCACTGCTCTGCATCTCATAGCCGTGGCTTACTTCGATCTCCGCCCCAAGGGCCTCCAAGGCCATCAAGTGCGTATCCACCCTTCTTCTGCCGATGACGTCGCCGCCAGGTGGAGGCAGGCTGATACGGCCACATCGTGCAAGTAGCGGACCCGCCAGCAGAATCGACGCCCGGATACGCCGACATAGCTCTGCGTCCAAGTCCGTGGTGCGGATGCTCTTGGCTTGAACTGTTAGCTCGTGATCACCCGTCTCATCGATCTCCACTCCCAGAGCGGAGATAATCTCGACCATGGTGCGAATATCATCGATTCGAGGTATGTTTCGCAGTACCACTTTTTCGTCGGTGAGCAACGCGGCTGCCAGCATCGGCAGAGCTGCATTCTTGTTGCCGCTGGGCACCAGAGTGCCTTGCAAAGGGTATCCCCCTTCGATGATGAATTCTTCCATGATCGGCTCTTTTCACATTCCTTGGCAGTTTGCAGCTTGGTCTACCCTGTGTGAGGGAAGGCAGCAAAGCTACGCCGCGTATTGCTGGTCCCGTCCCCGTTCTGAGGCTAGAGCCTCACGGCGGGAGATTCCTTCTGAGCAATGCAGATGATCGAGGTACCAAAGGGAAAGCTGGCGAAACGGAGCGCCGCAGCCTCGAGCCAGCCTACCCCTGTCAGCACGGCATTGACCGGTGGTGACGCTGGCTCCATCTCCACCTGATAGGATTGTTCATCCGTGCTTGGTGTGGCCAACTCTGGTTCTTGCTCGGTTCTTCGTCGAGCAATGATCAGCGGCGCAGCGAGAGGGAAAATGAAGAAGTTGTTGTAGGTCATCCGTTTGGCGGCCAGTCCGGCCTCGCTCAGCTTGGCGCCAAGCTCTGATGCCGAGTACCGCCTCTTGTGATCGTTGATCACGTCGTTGTTGCTCCACAACCATTGGAAGGCTGGCACCGTCACCGCGACCAAGCCTCCTGGTGTACAGACGCGACGGCATTCCCGCAGGATTCGCAGGTCCTCTTCGCAGTGCTCTATCACATCCAGGGCCGTTACCAACGCGAAGGACTCGTCTTCGAACGGCATATCCTCGGCGGAAGCGAGGCGGGCATCGTAACCTCGTTCGTGGGCGATCTTGAGGGGTATGGGGTTGTTGTCTATGCCTACCACATTTCCATAGCGACTCAGATGGTGAATCATGTTCCCGGCGCCGCAACCCACGTCCAACACGTTCAGAGCATTCCCGGGCACGCATCTATCCAGCATTGTCAACAAAGCTCGCGTTCTGCTGGCAAACCACCAGTGGGAGTCCTCTTCCAGTTGTTGGGGGGTCAATTCCTGTGGCATACAGCCTCCCCTATGCGGTGTTGAAAGGGATTATATCATGTGGCTCTTGGCGGCGCTATTGAGGCCAAGAACTGAATCAGCGGCTCTCAACACCTGTGCTACTGTGATGGAGCGTACACAGGGATGGTCGGGCAGTTCGTGCGTTGCGTAGTCGAGGCGATTGCAGGGGATGCAGTCTCTATCCGAACGTACAACCACGTGCCTGTGCGAATCGCCCCAGGGACCGAAGGTACGATGGTCGACGGGGCCGAACAGGTGCACCGTGGGAACACCTTGGGACACAGCCAGGTGCAGAGGGCCGCTATCGGCCCCGATGACTAGTTCGCACTGTCCCATGATGGCTGCCAGTTCTCCCAGGTTAGTCTGTCCCACTATCGTGAGAGGGTTTCTCTCCATATGGTCAGCGATTTCTTGGGCGAGGCCCCTCTCCCCGGACGAGCCAGTGATGATTACCTGGAGGCCATACTTCTCCGCAATTGCGTCGGCAGCTTGGGCGAAGGCCTCTGGTCGCCAGAGCTTGACCGGCGCCCCGGCCCCAGGATGGACACACAGGTACTTTCCCTCGGGGCCGTTGTCCTTCAGCAGGTCCAGAGCAGATCTCACATCCTCCGGTCTTGGCGTGAACTCCAGGGGGCCTGCGTCACCTAGGTCGCGATCCACCGCCGACGAGACGAGATACATGTTCTGCTCCACCTCATGGTGACCGCTTACGTACGGTAGGGCATCCGTTAGGAAGGGAGTCGTTTCCGGAAGCGCATACCCCACTCGCACTGGGACACCAGCCCAGTAGGTGAGCATCGCACCCCACCAGTGATCGAAGCGCAGCACCACAGCGACGTCGAAGGCTCCGGTTCTCATTGAGCGCGCATACTTCCACAGCACTACGTATGGCTCGAGAGAATGTGCCTTTGGGCGACGGGTGAAACCCGGGAACGGGCATGAGATAACCTCGTCCAAGTGTGGATTGTCTTGCACGATCTCACGTGACCAAGGGCCGACCAGATAGGCGATGTAGGCATTTGGCAAGGCGGAGCGGAGGGCTCGCACCGCTGGCGTCGT
>CAZNMJ010000005.1:0-2236 GCA_964573815.1 uncultured Anaerolineales bacterium | reverse complement strand
TCTCTTCTTCGCTTACGGTCCTCGATCAGCTCCACGACGCTCTTGGCGAAGACGCGAGGGCCATCAGCTATCACTAAGTCTTGGTCGCGTGTTACCTCTATCCCTTCACATCCTAGCGAGGTCGAGACCACCGCCTTGCCCATGGACATCGCCTCCAGGACCTTGAGGCGCGTACCTCCGCCCACACGCAAGGGGACCACGTAGACTCCAGCTTGAGCGATGTAGGGCCTGACGTCATCGACATAACCTGTCAAGGTGATGTACGATTCTTCGCCCAGGTGCCGCAGGCGCGGATGGGGATTCCTGCCCACCACATTGAATCGCACGCCAGGGATTTCCTCGCGGATCAGGGGCAGGACCTCTTGCCCGAACCACAGAACCGCGTCGACGTTGGGTCGGAAATCCATCTTGCCGGTGAAGACGAGTGTGGTGTCCGTTTCCCGTTCCCCGTCAGCGGGCGAGTAGTACGTGGTATCGACGCCGTTGGGAACGACAGCGCTTTGCAGACCGGGCACCAGTTCCTCAAGAGCCTTGCCGTCGGCGTGAGACACCACCACCACCCTATCCAGCTGGCGGCAAGCCTTGGCCTCGTACCGCATCAGCTTTCGCCACTGCACGAGGGAATAGAACGCTCCCAACCACCTATTGGGACGGCCCCTGTCAGCCTCAAAGGCCCGTCTCTGGAGCAAGTACTCGGCATTGATGTCGTCGAATATGATCGATGGCTCTGAGGGGAGGCTCATCTGCTTGATGGCCAGTCCGTACTGGGCCATCTCGATGGCCTCCACCTGAACGAAGTCAAATCGTTCACGAGTCAGGTAAATCCGTAACTGATTCATGAATTCGGGGGATGGAAGGCGCAGGGCCATATCTGGTTTGGAAGAGAATAGGACCGACAGCGCTCGCCTGATGCGGGAACGACGCGGGGCGGGAACGGTTACCATGCTAGCACAGTAATCAAGCAGCGGACCCACTCTATCCCCCGTAGTCCGGTCTTGGGCGAAGGACAGGAGGTGAATCTCGTGCCGGAGAGCGAGATTCTTGATCAGATTGAAGCTCCTGATGGCTGCACCTTGGTGTGGTGGGTAGGGGAGATCGGGTGTGAGGAACAGCACTCTGAAGGTCATGCCTGCAAACGCTTGTACAGATCCAGGGTTGCCCGGGCCGCTTTCTTCCAGGAGAAGAGTTGGGCTCGTGTCAGTCCCTTGGCTGAGAGTTCTGAATGAAGAGAGTCATCGGTCAGCACCCTCCACATCGCCACGGTCCAGCCTTCGACATCGTCTGGGGCGATAAGCAGGCTTGCATCGCCAACCACCTCGGGTAACGAAGAGACATTGGCGACGATGCTAGGTGTCCCACAAGCCATGGCCTCTAGAGGAGGCAAGCCAAACCCTTCATAGTAGGAGGGATGAACGAGCGCTTGGGCGGCGTTGTAGAGCAGCACGAGATCCTCCATAGGGACGTGACCCAGAAAGGCGACATGTTCGCTGAGGTTTTGGCTCTCGGTGACGGCGAACACCTCGCCGCAGAACCAGCCCCGCTGGCCAACCACAGTCAGCTTGACGTCCAGCTTGTAGTTGTCAAGAAGGCGGCGAAAGGCCCGCAACAGAGTGGGCAGGTTCTTTCGAGGCTCTATGGTGCTGACGAAAAGGAGGAAGGGTCCGTCCAGACTGTACTTCTCTTGCACCGCTTTGAGGGAACGTTCATCAGTAACGGGCCGATACTCACCGTCAGCCGCGGCGTAGATGACCGTGATCTTCGACTCAGGCACCCCCAGGAAATTGATGATATCTCGCTTGGTGCTCTGAGAATCGGCGACGATGTGATCAGCGTATCGCACCGCTCTATCGATTTGCCCATAGTAGCGAGCGCTCTCTTCGGTCAGGAAATGTGGATAGAGGATGAAGGCCAGATCATGGACCGTGATGACAGACCTGTAGTCGCGTCGAAAAGGAGGTATGAAATCAGGACTGTGCAAGATGTCTAGCCGCAGCGGGCTGATTTCGAATGGTAGAACAAGTTGTTCAAGGCGATGATGGCTGGGAGTCCAGAGAGACTTCCTGAAGAAATTCGGCTGATCGGCTAGGACAGTCCTGTCTTTGCGGCTCTGTAGAAGGACGAATTCGTGGTCCTCGTCACATTCACTCAACCCCTTTACCAGACCCGTAATGTACTGTCCAATACCCGCGCGGCTATAGTAGACAAGTCGGGCGTCGATCCCAATTCGCATAGAAGT
>CAZNMJ010000004.1:20435-42088 GCA_964573815.1 uncultured Anaerolineales bacterium | reverse complement strand
TTCGTCGTGGACGACCCACTGCCTCTCATTGATCAGGATCTGGATTATGGAGTCCAGGTGCCCATCGTCGTTCAGCAGAGCTTCCTCAGCCGCTCGCCCATACCGCTCAACAATATGTTCCAGGAGCTCCGCCACCGTCTCCCCTGGAAAATCCACTTCTACCTTCTTGCCTCCCATGGCCTTGATCAGAGCCGGCAACGCCATGAGGCGTACATTCACCTTCACAGTATGACTCTGCTCCTTCCAGGGCGGAGAGCCTTCACCTTCTCGGTGAAGTCGTACTGCCGGCAGGCAGGGCACAGCCGCAGATACTCGACAGAGACTTCCGGCCCCTTCACCTTCTCGCGAATATAGTCTGCCGTGTGCACGGGCACAACGAACCGACCGCATCGCTGGCAGAATAGGCCATGCTGGGTCAAACCCTCTTCGATGGCTCGGCCTCGCACACCCTGAACGAAGTCTCGAAACCTTACCCCAGCAGGGCACAATTCCGTACACACATCACAAGTGAGGCAATACCAGATACCTACATCGGTCAGGATGTCGAAGCCAAACAGCGCCTTCTCCACGATCCCACGCGGCGAGGCCTCGTACGAGAAGTCCTTGAATATCTCTGTCATAGGACACGCAGAGGCGCATTTTCCGCACTCAACGCAGAGAAGCGCCCTGGTCTCCTTCAGTAGCTGGTCGACAGAGTTGTCCTTCATGAGACGGGAGTCCTCACCTAGGCCTCAAGGGCTCCGGGTATCCTCCTCAACTGCTCGAAGCTAAAGACGGGCCCATCGCGGCAGATATACCGATCGCCAATGTTGCACCGGCCGCACTTCCCCACGCCGCATTTCATCTTCATCTCCAGCGTGGTGATGATGTTCGCGTCGGCGTAACCCATCTCCTCCAGTGCCTGCACCACCAACTTGATCATGATCGGGGGCCCGCAAGTGAAGGTGACCTTGTTCTTGGGCGCGGGGTTGATCTCACGCAGGAAGGGTGGCACGAACCCTACGGGTCCATCCCAGGTCTCATCTCCCACATCCACCGTCACGTAAAGATCTACGTCGGGCCGCTCTTCCCACTGTTTCAACTCCTGTTTGTAGACCAGGTCTTGGGGACTCCTCGCCCCATAGATAATCTCCACGGCTCCGTACCGCTCCCTGTGGTCCAACACATACTGGATCAAAGAACGAAGAGGTGGAAGGCCGATCCCGCCCCCGATGAAGAGCAGGTCCTTTCCCTGGATCTCCTCTGTGGGCCACGAATTGCCCAGAGGTCCCCTCACCCCAAGCTTGTCACCCACCTCCAAGTCGTGGATGGCGTTGGTCACCGTGCCGACGGCCCTGACACAGAACTCCAGGAACCGCTTCCACGTAGGTGAAGAGGCTATGCCGATTGGGCACTCTCCAACTCCGAAGATGGAGACTTCGGCGAACTGCCCTGGCTCGTAGGTGAAGGACTCGTTCAACTGGGGATCGTCGAAGGTCACCACGAAGGTGCCAATGTCGGGCGTCTCCGGTCGGACCTCGGTGACCGTGGCTATCGAAGGCAGATAGATGTTTTCACTCACTTACACTCTCCTTGGCGAGAATGTCCTCGATGACCTGGGTGATCTCAGTGCCCCCTGGACAATGTACCAGGCATCTGGCGCAACCCACACATGCATACCCCGCGCCATATCTGGAGGGAAAAGAGCTGAACTTGTGGAAGTATCGGTTGCGAATCCTCTCCCTCTTGGTCGGCCGCGGGTTCTCTCCGCTGGCCATGAGGGCGAAATCGCTGTACATGCATGAATCCCAGCACCGATACCGCGCGCCGTTCGCCGTTGAACCCACATCTACTATGTCAAAGCAATGACAGGTCGGACAGACGTACGTACAGATGCCACAGCCCAGACAGGGGAGGCTTAGCTTCTGCCAGTATTCGTCTTCCCAAAGAGACTCTATCCTGCCTTTCAGGTCGCTGACATCCAGTTCCTTCATCGCGACCGGCGGCGGCTGAAGCTGCTTTGCTTTTTCATCGCTCAGCGGCGAGAAAAGCTCCTCCGACAGCGCCACCAACCTCTCCCCCTTCTCGCTCGCAACGTCCACCAGATAGACGCCATCTGCCTCCGTCAGCAAGATGTCGCTGCCTTCGGAAGACAAGGGGTCTATGCCGAAGGTGGTGCAAAAGCAGCTCGACCTGGGCGGCGTGGGGCAGGCCAGAGCGATCAGAGCGGTCCTCTTTCGCCTATCGAGGTAGTATGCGTCTTCAACATCGTGCGCGAATACGGCGTCGAGAAGCAAAAGGCTTCGCACGTCGCAGTTCCGAATGCCAAACAGCACTCTGTCTCTCTCCAAAGCCTTCGTTTCCTCTATCTCGATCTCCCTCCCCCTCTTGCGGAAGGAGAAGAGGTTCTCGGCAGGAGGGAAGAACACACTCTTGGGCGGAACGACCGAGTTGGCGTACTCCAAGGTCAGCTCTGCGCTCGAGTCGACCGGTCTGAAAGATATGACGCCCTCCTCCTCTGTCGGACCGACGAGCTCGTACTCCTCCCCGATCTCGTCCAACCACCGGCTCAAGTCGGACTTCTTGATCTGCTTTCTTTCCACTCAACCCTCCTACATGAACGGATCCTGATCATCCAGCTTGAAGTCGACGAGAGGAGGCACCGTATCCAGTTCCATCCCGGCCTCGTACTCGAACAGCTCGGCGATGTCTTTCTGAACCTTCTTGTAGAGGCGGCTCAAGGGGATGTTCATCGGGCATACCCTTTCGCACTCCCCGCAATCTATGCATCGTCCAGCCAGATGCACCGCCCTGATCAAGTGGTAGATCTCGTTCTCGGGCAGCAAAGGGGGCTTGTCGAGCCACCGAGGCACCTTGCGGTCAAATATGCACTCCTGGCAGTAGCAAGCATAGCAGACCTCTCGGCAGGCATGGCAGCGGATACAGCGCTCGAACTGCTTCTGCCAAAACGCTCTCCTCTCCTCCAAGGGAAGTTCCTCCAACTCTTCAACCAAGTCGAACTCCCCCTCGCCCGCCTCTATCGAGGCCGGCACAACATCGCCCAGAGTGAAGTCGTTGTCAAAGAACGTCGGGTGCTTGCAGAAGAAGCACTTCTCGCGCAGCACGTGCTCCTTGGCAACCTTTCGCTTCTCCTCTCCGACGCTGATGAGGAACTCGTCACCCGCGTCCTCCACGCGCTTCACCTCTTCCATAGACACACCAAGCACCTTCTCAAGCTTTCGTGCATCGACCTGACCCTGGCACGGCACGCCGACGACCACCACTCTGTCGCGTTCGATCTGGTGCTGCTTCAACAGTTCCACAATGGCTCGGGCATCGCACCCCTTGACCAAGACACCAACTTTCCCCTCAAGGTCTCTAGCCTGGAGAACATACTTGCTCAGATTCTGGACGCAAAGGGCCCCCCAGACCAATTCCCGAGCCTCGTCCTCCCTGGTCACGAAGCAAGGAACCACGTGATGAGGCTCAGATGCTTGACAGTAACCGATGAAATAGTCGATCTCCCCCTCGGCCAGCAGCTTCCTGACTATGTCTCTTAGCTTGTCCTCCATTACCTCTCTCCTGGCCCGAATCCCTGGCTACCGCTCTGCGGCCGGCTAGGTCCTAGAGCCTTGATCTGCTCCGTCACCTCCGCGACCGTGTCTGCGAACTTGGCTCCCTCCGAAGCCGAGACCCATCTAACCTGGAACCGCTCCGGCTCTATCCCGACATACTCCAGTAGCTTGTTCAGCAAGAGCCCCCTGCGCCTTGTGAAGTAGTTGCCCTCCGAGTAGTGACAATCTCCCGGATGACAACCTAGAACCAGTACTCCGTCGAGGCCTTTGGAAAGAGCAGTAACAATGAACTCCGGCCGCACGCGCGCTGAGCACATCACCCTAATCACACGAGAACTAGCAGGCATCTGCAAACGAGACACCCCTGCCAAGTCGGCGCCGGCATACGAGCACCAGTTACAGGCGAAGATCAGGATCTTCGGCTCGAAACCATCGCCGTTCGCCCCGTCAGCCCCCCGAGCCACCTGTCATCTCCTGTGCCAGAGCGCCCACCATGCTGAGCAGCTGCCTGTCGTTGAAGCCCCGCTGTTGCATGGCGCCGCTGGGGCAGGCAGCCACGCAGCAGCCACAGCCCTTACATTGTGCAACATTGACCGAGGCGCTCCTACCGAATCTGCCCACCACTATCTCGATGGCGCCGAAGGGACAGACCTGCACACAGTTCTCGCAGGCACTGCACGTCCTTTCGTCGCAGTAGGCGGTGATCGCTTCCACCCGCACGAAGCCGCTCTGAATGGGGATCGCCGCCTTCGCCGCAGTGGCATACGCCTGCGACACGCTTTCTGGGATGTTGGACGGATACCGAGCCGAGCCACAGACGTACACGCCATCAGTGGAGAATTCTATGGGCCGCAGCTTCAGATGCGCCTCCAGGAAGAAACCTTGGCTGCCCAGAGGCACCTTGAGCATCTTCGATAGCGTCTCGCTGTCGTCTCGTGCCACCAACGGCGTGGTGAGAACCACCAGGTCAGCTGGCAGGACTACCTCCCTCCCCATCAGCTGGTGCTGTACCTGGACCGCCTCGGCCCGTTTGTGGCCCATGATCTGGGGCGGATTCTCGACATCGTATCGCACGAATCTAACACCCAGTTCCATGGCCCTGCGGTAGAACCTCTCGACGTCGACCCCGTAAGCCATGACATCCCGATGGAGCACATGTACACCCATATCGGGGTCCTGATCTTTGAGCCAGATGGCATTCTTGATGGCCGTGGTGCAGCAGAACCGCCCACAATAGGTCCTCTCCGGAATCCGCGCACCAACACAGTTGATCATCACCACATTGTGAGGCAAGTCCCCCTTCGTCTTGAACCGCTCCTCAAACTCCAACTGAGTGACCACATTCGGCAACTCCGAATAGCCGTACAGGCCCACGGGCTTCAGCTCTTGGGCGCCGGTAGCCACAATCACCGTGCCCACCTTCAGGCCTTTGGCTTCGCCATCAGTCCGCACGGTTGCGTCGAAGTCGCCTATGAAACCCTCGACGTTTTCCAACTCGGTGCCAAGATAGACGGAGATCTGAGGGTGGCTTGCCACCTCCTGGAGGAGTGGTTCCAACACCTCTGCCGTCCCCTGCTCGGTTGGAAACAGCGTACGCACGTCCCTTATCAGACCCCCTAGCTCATCCTCCCGCTCTACCAGGTGCACTTCAATCCCTTGGCTGGCCAGACTCAGTGCGGCTGTCATGCCAGCCACTCCCCCGCCAATGACCAGCGCCGCCGGGAAGACCTCGCCCTCGAACTCCTCCTGTGGCTCAAGATAGCAAGCCTTCGCCACGCCCATCTTGACGAGTTCCTTCGCCTTCTGCGTAGCCGTGGCCGGCTCGTGCATGTGCACCCACGAACAGTGCTCCCTGATGTTGACAAACTCAAACAGATACTTATTGAGCCCAGCCTCTTCGCACGCGTCTTTGAACAGAGGTTCGTGGGTGCGCGGTGTACATGAAGCGACCACTACCCGGTTCAAATCCTGTTCCGCTATCTGCTCCTTCATCGAAGACAGGCCCTCCTCGGAACAGGTGTAGAGGTTGTCCTCGACATAGACGACGTTGGGGAGGGTTCGCGCGTACTCCACCACTTCAGGGACCCGCACCACTCCTCCGATGTTGTTGCCACAATGGCACACGAAAACGCCGACTCTGGTCTTGGGCATTCCTGGCTCTCTACTCCTTAGGACACAAGAGTTCTGCCACCCTTGCCGCTGCTGCCGACGCCTGGATCACGGAGTCCGGAATGTCCTGAGGGCTTTGACAGAAGCCACAGGCAAGAACGCCCCCCACCGAAGTATCCACTGGGTGGGTCAGTCTATCCCGAATGATCACAAACCCGGATTCATCCAGTTCCAGCCCCAGCTTCTCGGCCATCTCTCGATGTACGCTACGGGGCACCAGTGCCTGACAGAGAATCGCCAAGTCCACCTCCATACTCGCCACCCTGCGCACCGGATCTCCTGCCTCGCTGAAGACCGTCTCGTCGTACCACACGATGGGATTGCCGCTGTCTCCATCGATGGCGATCTTTCCCGGCCGGCTCCTGATGTAGGTCACATCACACTCTTCCTGAGCCCTGATGACATACTCCTGGAACTGCTTCCCCACGGCCCTCATGTCGGTATAGAAGATGAACGACTTCAGGTCGGGGTAGTGTTCGTGAGCGAGGATCGCCTCCTTAGTGGCGTGCATGCAGCACACGCTAGAGCAGTACGGCTTGTAGTTCACATCCCGCGACCCAACGCACTGGATGAAGGCAATCGTCTCCGGGACTTTGCCATCCGATGGCCGCTTCAGATGTCCGTTGGTGGGCCCAGATGCACAGATTAGCCGTTCGTATTCCAGGCCAGTGATGACGTTCTCTATCTCGCCATAGCCGTATTCCTTGAGCGAGGCGGGATCATAGGGATCGAAGCCTGTAGCCAGCACAATGGCCCCTACCTCAAGCTCCAACAGCTCTTCCTGCTGCTCGAGATCAATGGCCCCCGCCTGACAGGTGTCCTCACAGACGCGGCATCGGCCCTTGGTGAAGTAGAGACAGGCCTCCGCGTCGATGGTCACCTGGCGAGGAACCGCCTGGGGAAACGGGAGGTATATCGCCCTGCGTGTGCCCAATCCCATGTTGAATTCGTCGGGTACCCGCCGAGGGCACTTCTCCGCACACTCGCCACAACCGGTGCACTTGGCCACATCCACGTATCGGGGTTTCTTGCGTATGGTGACCTTGAAATCGCCAGCCTGGCCTTTCACCTCTGCCATCTCGGAGTAGGTGAGTAGATGAACGTTCTCATGGCCCGCGCACTCGATCATCTTAGGGGCCAAGATACACATGGAGCAGTCGTTGGTGGGGAAAGTCTTGTCGAGTTGGGCCATCCTGCCACCGATGCTGGGCGTTCGCTCGACAAGATAGACTTGGAAGCCCATGTGGGCCAGATCGATGGAGGACTGGATACCGGCAATCCCCCCACCTATGACCAGAACAGACCGACTACTCAACCTCTACCCTCCGCGAAGGACCACAACATACGAGAGGAGGGCATACTCTGCCGCTGGAACATGACACGTAGCATGCCCTCTCCCTCCCTAGGATAGACTACACTGATCCTAGACCACCACGACCTTGGCCATCAGTTCAGCCAACTTGGCTGCCGCGTCCCTCTTCTTCCTGAGGTTGACGGCGTTGGCGTCTACGTATTGTAGAGCCCCTGGAAAACAGAACCTGACGCACTGAGGATCACCATCACAAAGGTCACACTTGATAACCTTGTTGGTCACCGTATCGATACCCATGCCGCCGAAGGGACAGGCTGTCACACACATCTTGCAGCCTATGCACAGATCGTAGTCCAGGGCGACCTGCCCGAGCTCCTCATCCCTGGAGAGGGCATCCTTGGGACAAACGACTATGCAAGGCGCTTCCAGGCACTGCTGGCAGATCATGGGCATGTCGAAGCCTTCCATGAACCACTTGATAATGTGGATTCTGGCCCGGCTTGGATTGCTCACACCCTCGTGCTTGACGGAGCAAACCATCTCGCACAGCCGACAACCAGTGCACTTGTCCTGCTCTACCAGAATCATCTTGTCCATGTTGGACATCCTCCGCTACAACATGTGGGAGGGCTCTTTGTCCAGGCCGAGCCTCTCCAGCGTCTCGGTGGTGGGCACGCCGTTCTCATCCCACCCGTGTAGCTCGTAGTATTCATCTATCATCTGTTCAAACTTCTCACGGTCAATGGTTCGACCGCGAACGATCTCCAGCCCACGGGTGGTGGGTTCGTCGAAGTAGCGGTCCACCAACATGTCATCCTTGCGCCCGAAACCCTCTCTGATGTTGAACAGCCTCTCGATGTTGTAGCATCGCTCGGCTACCTCCCACACTTCGCGAGGCGACATCTCCAAACCCGTGTTGTAGTACAAGAACTTGGAGATGTGATCGAAGTTCATGAGGTTGGGGCTGAGAAACACGCAGTGGTACTTGCAGACTCCCACACAGTCAATGGCCATATACAGCATCTCCTGCCAGAAGACCTGCCAGGGTTTGCCCTCGTAGTCTCTGTAGTCGGAGGTGAACTTGCCCTTGTACTCGACCGGGTTGTTGTAAACCTTCTCCAGTAGTGGTACTGGCAAGTGATACAAATCTATGGCCGGCCTGCTGCGCAAGTGGTCCGAACCCCTGGTGCCCGTGGCGATGCCCAGGGCCAGGGCAGGACTCGGTCTCTCGTCGGAATGCAAGTTGCCCATCCCTTTGACATGAATATTGTACTTCAGTGAGTCCTTCCCGATTCTGGCGGCAGCCCTCAGAGGTCCTTCAGCCAGGATGTCACCGAGGCCCTCCCGGAAGGCAACTTGACGAATCAGTTCCAAAACCGCCTCATCGTTGCCCCACTCAAGCTTGAGGCCGCCGGTATCTTCTTCCGTGAGGATCCCCTTCTCGTACAGTTCAAAGGCCCAGCCCATCATACTGCCGATTTCCAGGATGTCGATGCCGTAGTGGTTGACGAGATGATTGCCTCTCAAGACGGTCTCGAAGCTGTTGCAGCCTACTTCCCAGCCAAAGGCCCCCTGAGCGGTGTATTCAGGTCCCTCATCATAGATGTCGTCGATGATGTACCTGTGACGACAGTGAATGATGCAGCCGAAGCAGCCCACCGTGCCAAAAGTGTACTCCTCAATATGCTCGCACTCGATAGGCTCTGCATCCAGAAGCTGGTTGTGCTGGAAGTTTTGGGTTCTCACCAAGCCCGTGGAGTTCGTCACGCTCTGGATGAACATGGTGCCATACTTGCCCATAATCTGGGCAAATTTCGTTCCGGCGATATGGTTCATGACCTCGTAGTCGTATTCCAGGGCCTGCTCGGGGTACCTGATCTCCACATCCATTGTGCCTCGAGCGGCGATGGCCTTCACGTTCTTCGAGCCGAGCACGGCGCCCATGCCGCTTCGCCCGCCAGCGTTCTTCATGCCGTTCATCACGTTGGCAAACCTGACCAGGTTCTCGCCAGCCGGCCCGATACACAGCACCTGCACCTCTTCTCCCAACTCCTGTTTGAGAGCGTTCTGGGTCTCACGAGTGGTGAGTCCCCACAAGTGAGACGCATCCCGGATCTCGATCTTGCCATCGTTGACCCAGATGTAGACCGGCTGCTCTGCCTTACCCTTCAGCATCAGGTGATGAAACCCAGCCCAGGTCATCTCTGGCGCTAGAAAGCCGCCCATGTTGGTGCTGCCCACCGCACCCGTTAGCGGCGACTTCGCAGCCACATGGGTGCGAGCCGAAGCTGAAGAAAGAGTACCACTAAGTAGCCCAGCGCTGATGAGCGCCACATTCTCAGGCCCCAGGGCGTCTATGCCTGGCTCAGTGTGGTTGTAGAGCAGGTACATATCAAGGCCACGCCCGCCGATGTACTTCTTTCTGACCTCTAGGGGGACGGGCTTGATGTCTATATCCCCTGTCGAGAGGTTCATGTATGCGATCTTCCGCTTAAGAGGCATCCTTTCGTAACCCCCTTCTTGATCATGCAAGAGCTTTCCGCCGACTTGTGCACGTCGGCTAGGGCTGCCGGCCGCAGCTAGAACCTCATTCTATCCCACATGGGACCTCGAATCTTCGCCAGTTCAGGGTTAACCCATGATACACGCCACTCCCAGCCGCAATTGGGGCACACGAAACTCTCTGCCCTGGGAGGCACCCTGTATCGGTCGAAGCAGTTGAGGCACCTCACCTCACCGATGCGGCTTTTTGCCTTCTCCTCCTTCTTTCCGGATTTCTTGGCCATAGTGTCTTCCCCTCCAAGGACAATCTCCTAAACTGGACCAATCTACTCCAATTATACAACAGCGGCCTCACAAAGACAATGACCGGAGGCTCGGATCTGCGAGCCACAGCCATGCGGCCCAGGCTATGGCATGCACTCCCACACGGCGGCGATGCCCATGCCCCCACCCACGCATAGCGTCGAGAGGCCGTACCTCAGCCCCCGGTTTCTCAACTCATAGAGGAGAGTGAGCGTCACTCTGGCGCCACTGGCGCCCACAGGATGGCCCAAGGCAATCGCCCCACCATTGACATTTGCCTTGTCCCGATCAAGACCCAGCTCTCGCTCGCAGGCGAGATACTGCGCGGCAAAGGCTTCATTGATCTCGATCAGGTCCATCTCTTCGAGCTTCATCCCCGCGCGCTGGAGCGCCTTCCTTGTGGCCTCTACTGGTCCTATGCCCATGATGTCAGGATTCACCCCCACGTTGGCCCACGAGATGAGCCGACCAAGAGGTCTCAAGCCCAGGTCTTTGGCCTTCTTCCCCGTGGTTAGCACAAAGGCGGCAGCTCCGTCGTTGATGCCGCAGGAGTTCCCAGCGGTCACGGTACCGTTCTTCTTGAAGATAGGAGGTAACGCGGCCAGGCTCTCAGGACTGGCGTCGGCTCGGATGTGCTCATCGCGGTCCACGATGACGGTCTTACCCTTCCGGCCCTTGACCTCGACGCCGACAATCTCCTCTGCGAAGCGACCGCCCTCCCGCGCCTCAGCGGCCAGGCTGTGGCTGCGCTGGGCGAACTCGTCCTGCTCCTCTCGTGAGATGTCGTACATCTCTGCCAGGTTCTCGGCGGTGCGACCCATCATCAGCCCATTCCACTGATCCGTCAACGCCACCAAGATGTAGTCCTCCACCTCCGCACTGCCCAACCGAAACCCATCCCGGCTCCCGCGAATGACGTGGGGGCACTGGGTCATGTTCTCTGTGCCCCCCACCAAGACGACGCTGGACTCTCCCAGCAGCAACTGTTGGGCGCCCACGACAGCGGCCTCCAAGCCTGAGGCACAGAGACGATTCACCGTCAAGCCTGGAACCTCAATGGGGATCCCCACACTCAGCCCGATGTGACGAGCCACATATGGCGCATCTTTGCAGGTCTGAACGACGTTGCCAAAGACCACGTGGTCGATCGACTCAGGGTCTACATTGGAGCGCGCCAGGGCTTCCTTGGCAACCACTGCGCCAAGGTCTGTTGCAGTGACGCTCTTCAGCCCGCCGTTCAAGCTGCCAAAGGCGGTGCGAGCGCCATCAATGACCACTACATCAGCCATGGTGTAGTCTCCCTCCCAGTTCAATGCGAGAGACGAGGTTACGTCAGATTCTCGAATATGCCAGCCATGCCTTGACCACCACCAATGCACATGGTCGACAGCCCGTATCGCTTGTTTCGCTCCCTCAGCTCATACATGGCCGTGAGCGATATGCGGACGCCGGTGCAGGCCGTCGGATGGCCGAGGGCAATGGCCCCGCCGTTGACATTGGTGATCTCTCGGTTGTTCTTGAGTTCCCTTTCGCACGCCAGGTACTGGGCCGCGAACGCCTCGTTCAACTCGATGATGTCAATCTGCTCCAGTTTGAGCCCGGCTCTCTGCAAAGCCTGCGTGGTGGCGGGTACCGGTCCGATGCCCATGATGTCGGGATCGCAGCCCATCGCGCCATAGGACACAAGCCTCGCCAAGGGTTTCAAGCCCCGCTCCTTGGCGTATTCCGTGGTGGTCACCACCACCGCTGCAGCACCATCGGTGATGGGGCACGCATTGCCCGCCGTTACCGTCCCGTCTTTCTTGAACGCAGGCTTCAGTTTGGACAGCTTCTCAACGGTGGTATCGTCGCGGATCCGCTCGTCCTGCTCGAAGAGCTTGGTCTCGCCCCTCCTCCCGGCCGGCACTTCGATGGGTGCGATCTCCTTGGCCAGGCGGCCGCTGTCACGGGCTGCTTTGGCCAGCATGTGGCTCCGATAGGCAAACTCGTCCTGCTCCTCCCGCGGAATCTCATACTTCTCTACCAGGTTCTCGGCCGTCAAAGCCATGCGTAGCCCATTGTAGCTATCGATGAAGTTCATATCTACCCAGTGCTCGATGACGCCTTCCCCATACCGAAGTCCGTCGCGGGCATTCCTGATCACAAAGGGCATCTGGTCCATGGCCTCCACGCCGCCAGCGAGGATGAACTTGTACTCATCGTCCACGATAAGCATGCGCCCTGCGGTAACGATAGCCTCGAGACCAGAGCCACAGATTCTGCCCAGGTTCAGCGCAGGCACCGGTATGGGGCATCCGGCCTTGAGGGCTATGTGGCGAGACAAGTATTGAGCATCCCCACTGGACTGAGAGGCATTGCCCCAAACAACGTGATCTATCCAGTCCGGCTCCACACCTGATCGCTTCATGGCCTCCTTGGCTACGTGCACTGACATATCGGTGGGGTGGACATCCTTCAACGATCCCCCGTAGTGAGCCAAGGGCGTACGTGCCCCATCGAGGATGACGATGTCCTTGCCATAGAAATTCATCGTGCCATTGCTCCTTTCACCAGTTGGCTTCTCAATCTACATCTCGTAGCCTTGATGCTCACAGGTCTTGCCGCCTCCTCCAACAAGACAGGGGGCGCAAGGTACACCCGCTACAGGTGTCAATGCCTTGCACCCCGTATCCCACACACCTAGCACGCAGCGTAGACTACAGCTCCCTTCGGTCAACGACGCGCACGGCCTTGCCCTGGCTCCGTTGGATGCCGAAGGGTTCCTTGATGTTCACGTTGGAGGAGACGTACACTGCTTCCGCCAGAGCCTTCTTCACCTTCCCCTCCTCCCCCTTCAGGGCGTCCCACCCTTTCTCGAACAGCTTCTCGGTCGCCTCCACCTCCACTGTCAACACGTCCATATCCCTGGGGCGGTCCACGTAGATGATATAGTGAGGCGACAACTCAGGGAAGCTCAACAGGACATCCTCTATCTGGGAGGGAAAGACGTTCACTCCGCGAATGATGAGCATATCGTCCGTGCGCCCCATGATCTTGCCCATACGGACCACGGTACGACCGCATTCACACTTCTCGGCGTGCAGGACGGTACGATCTCTCGTGCGGTATCGTACCAGCGGGAAGGCTTCTTTGGTCAGCGTGGTGAAGACCAGTTCCCCGGGCGTCCCATAGGGCAGAGCCTCTCCCGTTTCAGGGTCTATGATCTCAGGATAGAAATGGTCCTCTGCAATGTGCAGCCCGTTGTGAGCAGGGCACTCCACCGAGACCCCTGGGCCGATGATCTCCGCCAGACCGAAGATATCGAAGGCCTCCAGGGACAGTCTCCTCTCGATCTCCTCCCGCATCTTGTCCGTCCAAGGTTCGGCGCCGAAGAAGCCGATACGAAGCTTCAAGTCCTTCTTGGGATCCAGCCCCGCCTCCTCCGCGGCCTCGGCCAATACCAGTGCGTAGGAAGGAGTGCAGGTCAGAACAGTCGAGCCGAAGTCTTGCATGATCGTCACCTGCCGCGAGGTGAGGCCACCCGAGACCGGGACTACCGTGGCTCCTAGTTCGTGCGCTCCCAGATGGAAGCCAAGTCCTCCCGTGAAGAGGCCATAGCCGTAGGCGTTGTGGACAACGTCCCCTTTCTTCGTGCCACCGGCCCTGTAGACTCTGGCCATCACCTCGGCCCACACCTTCATGTCGTTGTCCGTGTAGCCTGTGACCGTCATCTTACCGGTCGTGCCGCTGGTGGCATGGATCTGCGTCACCTCCTCCAGCGGTGCGGCAAAAGGCCCGAAGGGATAGTTGTCCCTCAAGTTCTGCTTCACCGTGAACGGGATCTTGACCACATCATCCCACGACTTGAGGTCTCCAGGTTTCAGCCCGGCGTCATCAAATAGCTTCTTGTAGAAGGGCACTTTGCTGTAGACCCTGTCTACCGTCTCTTGGAAGCGCTTCAGCTGGACCTTCTGGAGCTCCTCGCGGGGCATGGTCTCCATCTCTTCATTCCAGATTGGATACTTCTTCTTCGCCATCTGTCCTCCCCTATTCGTGCACTAGACTGCTATGCTCCGTGCGTTCGTCAAGGATTGTATCACGGGTGCCAGCAAAGGACGGTCGGCACCCTGCGGCAACGGGACTCACAGACCCCGCCCGGCGGCAAAAGCCTGCCGGTTCAGCTCCACGTACTTCTTGGGTACTCGCTCCTCAACAACCTTCAGCCATTGCTCCTCGGGCACATCCAGGAACTTGGACAAAGCCCCCAACAGCACAACGTTGGTGGCTCTATCCGTTCCGAGTTCCTGAGCCTTGGCCAACGCCGGGACGATGTGATAATCCTTGGCCGCCTGGGACAGAGCTTTCTCTATCCGTTCCTGGCTAGGGTACTCCATTCCCCCCGAACTGACAGCCAGAGGTGGCAACCTCTGGTCATTCACGATGGCCATCCCACCTTTCTTGAGAAGCTCAAGCCATCGCAGGGCCTCCAGCAACTCGAAGGATATCAGGTAATCTACCTCACCCTTGCCCACGAGGGGCGCATACACCTTGTCTCCCCATCGTATCTGACTGAGGACGCTGCCTCCTCTCTGGGCCATGCCATGCACCTCAGATTTCTTCACGTCGTATCCAGCTTCGACGCCCACCTCTGCCAGGATGTCCGAGGCCAGCAGAACGCCCTGACCACCAACACCAACCAGGGCAAAGTTCGTCGTTTCCACGGTATCTACTCCTTCACCATGTGAATAGCCTTGCGGGCGCACACCTGTTCACACACAGAGCACCCGAAGCACAGAATAGTGTTGATCTCCGCCTTGGCTGTGCCCGACTTCTCGTGGATTTCATCGCTTCTGATGACGGCTGGGCAGCCGATCTCGAAGCAACGACCACAGGCGTTGCACCGTTCCAGATCCACGTAGTACAGGGGCGGCCTCTCTTTGTATAGGAAGATGCACGGAGAACGCGTGACGAGCACCGCGGGCTTGTTGGAATCCAAGGAGGCTTTGAGAGCCTCCTCCAACTCCTCCAGATTGAGAGGGTCAACCGTGCGAACCTCGTCGTACCCCATGGCTCGGGCCAGGGCCTCGAAATCCCCTTTTACGGTTTCCTCCCCCATCAACGTACGACCCGTGCTGGGATGAGGCTGATGCCCCGTCATCGCAGTGGTCAGGTTATCCAAGATGATGGTAACCGTGTTGCTCTTGTTGTAGACGACATTGAGCAGTCCTGGCATGCCAGCATGCCAGAGCGTGGAATCACCAATGGTGGCCACAGCCGTTTCCTCCACGCCCGCCTTGTTGATTCCGTGGGCCACACCGATGCTAGCCCCCATGCAACCCAACGTATCCGTAGTCGCTATGGGAGGCAGGACAGCCAGCGCATAGCAACCTATGTCGCTATCAACCACCAAACCATACTTCTTGAGCATGTAGTAGACCGGCCTGTGGGGACAGCCCGCGCAGAGCACGGGCGGACGAGGTGGCAAGTCCCCCACATCTACCTTCTGCACCTCCACCGTCTCGCCCACCAGACCAGCTTCGTACGCCCCATCGCGAACGATTCCCGGGTTGAACTCGTCTATGAGGGGGAAGAATTCCTTCCCAGCGGCGACCTCGATACCCATGATCTTCAGGTGCTCTTCCAGGAACGGATCCAGCTCCTCCACAACCACAATCTTGTCGACCTGGGAGGCGAAGTCCCGGACTAGCTTCTCCGGCAAGGGCCAACTCATACCCAACCTGAGGAACGACGCCTCGGGGAAGACCTCCCTGGCGTACTGATACGACACGCCGTTGGCCACAACTCCCAGGGAGCGGTCCCCCCACTCCACTTTGTTGTAGGGGAAAGTCTCAGCGTACTCGGCCAACTCTTTGAGGCGCTGCTCCATCACTGGATGACGGCGCCTTGCGAATCCGGGGATCATGCTGTACTTGGCCGGGTTGCGCGCGAAGGCTTTTGGTTCCTTCCCAACAGCCTTCCTTTTTCCAAGCTCGACGAGTGCGCTGGAATGGCAGATACGCGTGCTCAGACGCAACAGCACCGGGGTGTCGAATTTCTCGCTGATCTCCAACCCCAGTTCCACGAAGTCCTTCGCTTCCTGGCTGTCCGTCGGCTCCAACATGGGCACCTTGGCAAACTTGGCATAGTGCCGGTTATCCTGCTCGTTCTGCGAGCTGTGCATGCCCGGATCGTCGGCGCTCACGATCACCAGCCCGCCGTCGAACCCCGTGTACGAGGAATAGAAAAGGGCCTCCGCAGCGACATTCAAGCCCACATGTTTCATCGCCGCGAGAGCCCTTTTGCCGGCGTAGGCCGCGCCGATCGCAGCGTCCAGAGCTACCTTTTCGTTGGGGGACCACTCGGCGTATATCTCCTTGTACTGGACTATGTTCTCCAGGATCTCAGTACTGGGAGTGCCCGGATAGGCGCTGGCGAAGACGACACCGCTTTCGTAGGCGCCCCGGGCCACCGCCTCGTTACCTGATAGCAAAGCTCTCATCAAAGACCTCCGTTCCCTAACTGCGAACTGTAACCACAAACGGCACAAGCGCCGCCCAACAGTGGCGGCACGTCCTCAATAGCGGTCGTCACGGCGGATGCAAAGGACCCAGTCTCCTCTTGTTATCAGGCAGCCTATCCTCCCAGATAAGCCTCCTGCACGCGTTCGTTGTCGAGCAGTTCCTCAGAAAGGCCCTCCAAGACGACACTACCTGTCTCCATGACGTAGCCGCGGTCCGCCAAGTGCAGCGCAGCCCTGGCATTCTGCTCCACCAGCAAGATGGTGGTTCCATGCTCGCGAAGCTCACCCAACACCCTGAATATCTCGCGGACCAATAAGGGTGCCAACCCCAGAGAAGGCTCATCCATCAATAGAAGCCCCGGCTTGGCCATCAATCCTCGACCCACGGCCAGCATCTGTTGCTCGCCTCCGGAGAGGGTGCCACCCATCTGCTTCTGCCTATCCTTGAGGATGGGGAAGATCCCAAAAACCCAATCCAGATCGCTCCCGATCTCCTCCTTGGTATCCTTACCGTGGCGGAGATATGCCCCCAGCAGCAAATTGTCCAACACATTCAGCGTGGAGAACACCTGCCGCCGCTCAGGAACCTGGCTGATCCCCACACGCACGACCTTGTCGGGTGACAACTTGCCAATCGGTTGATCTTCGAAGAGGACCTTCCCCGTTCTGGGGTGAAGAACACCTGAAAGGGTGTTCAGCAAAGTGGTCTTCCCCGCGCCGTTTGCCCCGATGACCGTCACGATCTCACCGCTGTCAACATGCAAAGAAACATCCTTCAAAGCATGGATATTCCCATAGTAGGTGTTGATGTTCTCTACCTGTAGCAGCATTCCCCACCTCTCGAAGATGCCCCGAACCGGTCACCGCGAGGCATAGAGTCCAACATCTGCAAGCGTCCTAGAGCAAGCCTATCTCCTCATCCCCTAGATAGGCGGCGATCACCTTGGGGTCGCTCTGCACCTCGTCGGGGGTGCCCTCGGCTATCTTCTCGCCATAATCCAGCACGATGATGCGCTCAGCGATCCCCATTACGAAGGCCATGTCATGCTCCACCAGAAGGACCGTAACACCCCCATCCCGAATCCGACGCACCAGGCCGTCCAGGGCCTCCTTTTCGGCCCTATTGAGGCCCGCACCCGGCTCATCGAGCATCAGTAGTTTGGGTTCCGTGGCCATGGCGCGAGCGATCTCCAGCAGCCGCTGCTGACCGAAGGGCAAGCTGGAGGCACCCATGTCGGCAACGGAGTCCAGACCCACATAGGCTAACTGCTCCATAGACCGCTCGATGATTTCTTTCTCCTCTCGCCTCCCTCGCGGCAAGCGCAGGCCCGCGCTTATCATCCCGTAGCTGCTCTGAAGGTGCCGCCCGACCATCACGTTCTCCAGCACGGTCATGTTGTTGAAGATCTGCAAGTTCTGGAAAGTTCGCGACAAACCCAGATGAGCCACGACGTGCGGTTTGAGACCGTTGAGGAGCTTACCCTCGAATCTCATCTCGCCACCGGTCAGGGGCAGCACGCCGGAGATGAGATTGAAGATGGTGGTCTTTCCCGCGCCGTTGGGGCCAATGATGGAGAGTATCTCTCCCCGTTGGACGTCAAAGGAGACACCGTCCACGGCTAACAAGCCGCCGAACTCCTTCTTCAAATCGCCGATTTCCAGAATCCCGTTCCCAGCCACCTCTCCTCCTACGGAAGAACCCTCCAGCAAACAGTAAACTGACTCGGCAGGCAATTGCCCTCTTCCCAGGTGTGCAAGCGTCCTCGATTCCGCGGAACAAAGGACTGGAACCTTCTTCACAGAGTGGTCCGCCTCAGACTGCTTGCTCCGCCCGGGGCTCTGTCTCACTGTCGCCACCTCGACGGAAGACCTTCAGGTTTCGCAGCCAATCAAGTGCTTTCACCCCACCGAAGCTCAACCCTTGGGGCATGAAGATCATGACCAGTATGAGTATGATGCCGTAGCCGATAAGCTCATACTCGCCCCCTACTCCAAGAAGCTGGTGCATTCTGGCCCGCAAGACCTCCTTCACCAAAAAGAAAAACGTGACGCCTAGGGCCGCGCCCCACACACTGGCCATTCCTCCCACGGCAGACATACACACCAACTCCACCGAGGGCACGAAACCGAAGGGTCCCGGAGCAACCAGAGCCTGGAAATGGGCGTAGAGGCTCCCTGCCAAGCTGGCCATCATCGCGCTCAGCACGAAGATCTGTACCTTGTACTTGGCGCTGTCCACCCCCATACTGCTGGCCGCAACCTCGCTGCTCTCGATAGCGCGCAACCCTCGGCCCACTCGGGAGTTTATGATGTTGAGGCCGATGATGATGATCGCTATAGCAGCCGCCCAAACCAGCCAATAGTATCTCTCTATCGGCCAGAAAGTGAAGTTGCCGATGCTCAGGCGAGGTATGCCACTTATGCCGTCATGTCCGCCGGTGAGCCTCCCACCTTCACGGAACACGGTGTACATCACAACCCCTAGGCCCAGGGTGGCCATGGCCAAATACATGCCTCGCAGCCTGAGGATGGGTTTGCCGATGAGGTAAGCGAATCCCCCGGTCACGAGCATCGCCACCACGATAACCAACCAGGGCCACCACCAGGTATCCGATATCCCAGGCAACAGGTGGTGCCGAGTGCCCATGGTGCACAAGATCGCTGAGACATAAGCGCCAATCCCATAGTAGGCAGCCTGCCCCAGGGAGATCTGCCCCGCATACCCCATTAGCAAGTTCAGCCCCACCACCACGATAGTCAAGATCCCGATCCGGATCAGCGTGTCAAACGTGATCATCCCACCGGTCAGGTCCCTGAAGCGCAAGCCAAAAGGCTCTATGGTCTCAATCAGGCCAAAGACGACAATGATGGCGATGAATGCGCCGAGGCCCAAGATGTTCGCGTACCTGGACCAACCCTTTTCTCCAACCACCGGTTCATCTCCTATGTCTGCTCTACGCCTCGCTCCTCCCCGCCGATGATACCTTGGGGCCTGAAAAGCAAGATCAAGATCAGGATCACGAAGGCTATAAGATCCTTGTAACCGTACAACCCCGTGACACCAGCACCGACATTCTCCGCCACCCCCAGGATGAGACCGCCGAGAACGGCCCCCAGAGGATTGACCATACCGGCCATGATGGCCGCCACGAACCCCTTGAGTCCAAACACGAGCCCCATGTCGTATTGAGGCCGGGTAGCAGCGCCGAAGACGATGCCCCCGACGGCCCCCAGCGCAGCAGCCAGCGCAAAGGAGAGGAGAGACATGCGACCGGGATTGATACCCATCAACTCAGCGGCCCTAGGGTTGATAGCGCAGGCCCGGAACGCCTTGCCCAACAGGGTCCGCTCGAAGAAGTAGTACAACGCAGCAAGCACCAGGGCTGCGGTTCCCCAAATCCACAAGCTTTGAGCAGACAGGGTCAGCCCAAAAGGACGAAAGATGAGATCCGTCTGTTGCAGGTTGGTGAAAGCCGGCACGATCTTGGCTCGGGTGCCCCAGAGTAACAACGCTATCGCCCTGACGGCGATGGTGAACCCAATGGTGATGATGATCAGTGTCACGATGTGCGCGCCTCGAGCTCGAGCGGGAGAAATGGTTGCCCTCTCCAATATCACTCCCACAAGGGTGACTACGATCACCGTTAGAATGATGGCTACCACGAGCTTCAAGGCCGGAGGCAAGGGAAGATCAAGCCCGTAGAAGCTGGCGCAGAACATGGCGCCCAGCATCACGAACTCGCCCTGCGCAAAGTTGATCACGCCCGTCACGCTGAAAATGACCACGAACCCCAAACCGACCAGGCCATAGATGCTCCCTCCTCGAATGCCATCTATCGTCCACTGGGCGAAGGCCTTGGGCCCGTAGTTATTCTGATACGCAAGAAGCAAAATGAAGGCCACCAGTATGACCACGGCAGCCACCGTTAGCCCTCTCTTCACTGACCTATTGCCAAGGAATCCCTGCATATCGACCCCGATCTATCAGAGCAAAGCAGGGACTGGGGCGCTTGCCCCAGTCCCTGAAGTCTACGCACGCCTACCACTCCTCTGCCGGGAAGGGGACAAACCCTTGGTCCTCTACCTTGAACCAGGTGAAGGACGTGTAGTCAATCCCACAGTGATCCTCAGTGTTGATGTTGAATACGCCAGCCGTGCCTGGCCAATCCGTGATATTGCCTTCGATGTAGTCGCGAACCGCGACCCTCTGCTCCTCCAGAGTCATGCCCTCGTCGAGCGTCTCCAGCGCCTCGATCACCCAGGATAGGGCATCCCAGGCATGGCCGCCGAACGTGCTGACCGGCTCGCCCGTGTACTCCTCGTACGCCGTCTTGAAGTCCATGAAGACTTCCTTCTGCGGCACATCGGCCGGTACGTCCTCAGCGATGATCACGGCACTGCAAGGCAGTTCCGCCCCCTCGATGGGCTCGCCACCGACGGTGATGAAGTCCTGCACGCAGACACCGTGACCATGGATGATGGGGATGTCCGGCAACGCCGTACGAATCGCAGCGTGGGCGTTGGACGCGCCAGGCGGGATGGCGCCGATGACCACCACATCACAGCCAGCCGCCTCCACTCCAACAACCTGCGGAAACTCGGTATCGGTGCGCTCGAAGGCGCCTTCAAAGACGTTCTCGAAACCGGCCTCAGTCAGTTGCCCTGACGAGTTGCGGTAGCAGTCTCCACCATAGCCGGTATTCTCATACAGGTAGCAAACCGAAGTTGCACCCATCGCCTGAAGACGCTCTACCTGCCACTGCGCCACCTCGAAGTTCCCCTGCGGGCTCTTGAAGACCCAGTGGTAAACCTCCCCGGTGTCGGGGTTCTTCACGATCACGCTCGAAGAAGCCATGGAGACGTACGGTACCTCAGCCTCCATAGCCACCGCGGAGATCGCCATGCTGATGGGGGTCAGGCTGCCCATGACCAGGGCCACCACCTCGTCTTCATCGATGTACCGGCGCGCCAAGCTGGCTGCCACATCGGGGTTGCTCTCGGTGTCGCCCATGATGAACTCCACCTCGTGCCATATCCCGTCAGGGCCCTGGATGCCGCCAGCTTCGTCAAGGCGGGCTGCAATGATCTCGGCTACGTTCCTCTCAGGATCACCCAAGAAGGACCCGCCTCCGGTGACTGACGGAGCGAACCCGATCGTGTAGCTTGTCCCGTACTCAGGTTCGGGAACAGGCGGCGGCGCGCACGCTGAGACCAAGAGCGACAGCACGGCAATCATCGTCACTGCAGCGAACACTATCCTCTTCACTTCTTTTCCTCCTCTATCACTCGTACTGCTTGATCTACCTATCGCCGA
>CAZNMJ010000004.1:18373-20335 GCA_964573815.1 uncultured Anaerolineales bacterium | reverse complement strand
TCTTCACTTCTTTTCCTCCTCTATCACTCGTACTGCTTGATCTACCTATCGCCGATGCCAACGATAATGTTCCTTGCCCATCACCTCCTTCCTGCACCGCGAGTTGCTGTCACCGGTCGGCCAGTGGTGCTCGCCTGGCCTGAGACACGTGCCTCAATCCTTACAGGTCTTGGACTGCCCCTCGAAATCTCGGGCGGATTATACATGACGGTGTGCTGCTAGTCCAACTCCGGCGACCTTCCGCCCGCGCTCAACGTCCTAGAAATCGGGCGTCAGAACGATCCTCCTCATGAGAGTCGTGGTGTGGGCCTCCTCGAAGACATCCTCGATCTGGCTCATCGGCCGAGTCTCCACGAAAGGCTCCAGCTGGACCTTGCCGTCTAAGACCATCTGTAGCACTATCGGATAGTACTCCGGCAGGCAGCCCCACGTCCCAATGATCTCCGCATCGAAGGCCATCAACCTGGAGAGCGAGTACTCGTTGACATTAGTGGAGAAGCCAACCCACACCAGCTTCCCCACGAAACCCAGCAAAGCCAAAGCAATGTCCTGAGCCGGCTTCGCGCCGGTCATCTCGAAGATCTTCCAGCCCCAGTTGGATGGTAGCCCGTGGGCCTTGCACAGGTCACGGAACTCGTTGCGGATGTCTTTGGCACTCTTGTCGGTAGAATTGATTACGTAGTCAGTGCCGTAGTTCAGGGCCCTCTTCAGCTTGTCCGGGTGACGGGCGATTCCCACCACCACATCGGCGCCCATGGCCTTGAGAATCTGCGACATGAACACGCCGAGGCCGCCGGTCACTCCGGTGATGACGCACCTATCGCCCTCCTGGACGTCCGCTCTCACCGCCGCCTGATAGGGACTCGTCACCGCATCGGCAATCACGGCAAGCCACTCCAGAGGCATGCCCTTGCGGTCTTCCACGGGGCACAGATCCATGGCTGGGACCGCGATGTGGCTCGAGAAGCCGCCATACATCCCCAGGCTATTGCCCGGCATCTTCTGCGCCAAGCAACGGTTCCCGCGGTCCATGTCGCATATCGGACAGTTGCGACAAGGCATCACCGCCGGAATGATCACCTCCTTGCCGATCCAGTCCTTCTCCCCAGCGACGACTACACCGCTGATCTCGTGGCCCAGTGTGAGAGGCGGCTTGGTCACTGTGGGGACGCCATAATAGAAGTAACCTAAGTCGGTGTGGCAGACACCACACCCGGCTATCTCCACCAGGACATCTCCGGGCTGTAGCTCCGGTACCGGGATGGTAGTCTTCTCCAGCTTGCCGGGGGTGACCTCCCCGGTCTCTCTATCCTTCACGGTTGGCTGAACCATCTGCCAGGTCTGTATCTCGTCAGGAACAGTCGCCACTTTCTACCTCCTCGTTATTGGTGTCACGTTTTGCTCTGTCGCTTCCGCCCCTTGCGACTCGGCAGCGAAAAGTGCTGCTCCAAAAGCTCCCATTTCCTGTGGATGCGGCGCGATCTCTACCTTCTTCGTGGCCCGTTCGCCGATGATCTCCGCCACTATGGGGTTGTGCGCCACCACCCCGCCACTAATGATCACCCGCCCCGTGAGGGTGTCCATCTCCAGGATGCGCTTGGCCACCGAATTGAAGAGGCCTCTCACAATGTCCTCAAGTCGCTCACCACCTCTGATCCTGTCCAGCACTTCCGTGGCGCTGAAGACGGTGCAGAAACTGCCCAATTCAGTCCCCTTGCTGGACTTCCTGGCCAAGGCCTCTAGATCGTCCAGAGGGATGTCTAGCTTGTACGCCATCTCCTCCAAGAAAGCACCGGTACCCGCGGCACACTTGCGGTTCATCTTGAAGCTGGTCTTTCTGCCTTGAGCATCGAGCTTGACGACCTTGTTGTCCTGCCCACCGATGTCTATGACGGTGATTTCCTCGGGGAAGTAGTAATGACACCCTCTGGAATGACAGCTTATCTCGGTCTTGCTCTCCTG
>CAZNMJ010000004.1:0-18273 GCA_964573815.1 uncultured Anaerolineales bacterium | reverse complement strand
TCGTCCAGCTTCACTCCCTTCTCTGAGGAAGGCTACTTCCTCTCCTCAAGTTGCTCGATGAAGGCCTCAATGTTGGTCCTGGTAGTCTCCTCTGAATACATCCTCAGGTCGTTCAAGTCGCCGTCTATGACTAGGGTGGGGATGCCCAGCTTCTTCTCCAGCCTCTGGGGCATGCCATACCGAGCGTTGGAGTTGTTGGGACAGGTCTTGGAATCGTGAAAAATGATCCCGTCAACCTGGAAATCCCTCACCATCCTCTCCACGTATGCCTCTTTCGTCGGCTCACTGCGATTGATGAAGATCTCGGTATAGGCCTGGGCCATGCTCTCGAACGGCTCGTTCTCGTCAAAAGCGCTGAAGATCCAGCTGTTGCAGTAGGTTGAGACCACGACACACGTCCTCAACTCGGAGACCTGTTCCGACAGGGCTCTTAGCTTGCCCCAGATGGGCATGCCGTCCCAGTAGAGGCGGAAGCGCTCGTCCTCCACGGCCCCGACGCCGTCTGCGATCCGCTGCTCCAACTCCAGCTTCAGTATCTCGTAGTAGTCGTTGGCTCTCTGACTGCCGCGCAAGCAGACAGCCGGCCCCATGTGAATCGTGCCGTCGAAGAAAGTCCAGGGAGAAGGCACATGCCTCGCCAGACCCAGGACATGCCCCCAGAGTTCGCTACACTCCCGCGACAGTCGGATGCTCTCCCCGAACTTGTCAATGTCGAACTTCTGACCGCTCACCTCCTCCAACGTAGGGATCATGTCCTTCAACTGTCGTACTACGTCGTCGATGTGGTGAGGCAAGACCTCCGCCATGCCGTGGGGAGGGTTGATGCCCACCACCGGCACATTGAACTCCCGTCCGTAGAACTCAAACCACTCCCTCACATCCCGGCATTGGTTGGTGTTGTAGGCCAGTATGTCAGGCTTAGGGACACTTTCGATGCCCGGATAGACCTTGGATAGGGGGGTTTCGCCCTTCAAGTAGCAGCCCACATCACTAGTTAGGTAGGAACAGATGTCTGGCGAGTAGCCTATGGCGTTGGCCATCGGTATGTAGTCCATGGCCAACCTGGTCGAGCCCAGCATCGCCCCATGATTCTCAGGGTAGTGTATCTCGAAGCCGAAAGCGCACAGCAGTTCCGCGGGGCCCACGCTTGTACACCACGCGATTTTGCCTTCCTCCTCTCCCTTGGAGATGCGGTCCATCCTGTAGAAGTAGTCTCGCATCACCTCGCCCAACTGCTTGGCAGACTGTATCGGTCTGCGCAGCAACTTCTTCTCCGCCATAGCACTCCTTCTACCTCATCGAGAGACACAGGATGGAGGTCACAACGCCTCAGCTATGACCTCAGTGATGTCCATCACCTTCATCCTCTGCCTGCGCTCCCTCTGCAACTTGGCTGCGGCCAGCTTCAGATTGCTCTTGCAAGTGGGACACGCAGAGACGATCACTTCCGCCCCCATGTCCATGGCCTCGGCCACCCTCTTCTCGGCAAGCACTGAACTTAGGTCTCCGTCGTACCCCTTCAGGCCACCGCCGCCTCCACAACACTTGGCCAAGGCGCGGTTCGTGTTGAACTCCATCAACTCCAGTCCCGGAATGGCCTTAAGGACCTGCCGGGGCGGTTCGTAGATGTTCATGTGCCTACCGATGTCACACGGGTCGTGATAGATGACCTTGCTCGGCAACTCTCCCTTGAACTCCAACTTGCCCTCGGAGATCAGTCGATCCATGTACTCGACAGCATGCAGTACCTCAACGTCGAAGTCCGACTCCTCTCGGTACAGATCCCGCAGAGTTCTGTGGCAGCCAGCACAAGTGGTCACGATCATCTCTGGCTTCAGTTTGGAGAAGGTGTCCACGTTCTTCTCCATGGACTCTCGGAACGTGTCTTCATCGCCGATGAGATGAGCCACATATCCACAGCAGTTCTCCTCTTCGCCCAGGACGGCGTACTTCACGCCCAAGCTGTCCATCAGCTGCATCATCGAAGGCGCGATATAGAGGTCCTGGTACGAACCGGTGCAACCGAGATAGAGGAGGACATCCGTCTCTTCAGGCGAAGCGGTCTTCTCCTTGTAGTCGGAGGGATAGGTTTCCGTTCGCTTCTCGGCAAGCTCTCCAAAGGGATTGCCCTCCTCCTTCAAGCTCTCCACCATGGGCACGAAGACCTCCGGCAGATAGCCAGCCTCGACCAGCCTCTGGCGAGCCCCGCCGACGATCTGGGCGACCTCGACACCCGCAGGGCAGGTGGCCTTGCAGTTCAGACAGGTGGTGCACTGATAGAAGCTGGCAGCCAGTTCCTCCGACGCTTCGACGGCCCCCGTCATCAGGTTGTAGGCCAGGATGACGTGACCTCGGGCGTTGCGGGACTCCAGCGCCGTCTCCGCGAAGATGGGACAACCCAGACGGCAGAACCCGCACTGGATGCAAGCCAGGATTTCGTTGTCCACAGCCGTGCCGTAGCTCTTGACCTCCTCGGGCTTCTCCAAGAGATCCGTGAAGGCGAAATAGTCGTAGATGTCCTTCACCATGTCATCCAGGCCCATCTTTCCCGGGTTCAGGATGCCGTTGGGGTCGAGGGCCTGCTTGAAGCTTCTCATGACGTCCTGCCCGATACCCAGTTCCTCGACCATGTAAGGAGACTTGGCCATGCCGGTGCCGTGCTCGGCGGTGAGGGTGCCATCAAGCTTGAGGGTCACGTCGATGAAGTCTTTGGCGATCTCCTTGGCCTTCTGCCAGTGTTCTGGTTTCCTCGCGTCTAGCAGCAGAACGGCATGGATATTGCCGTCCCCCACGTGGCCAAAACTGGCGATGCGGAAACCGTGCTTCTCGCCTACTCTCTGAACTTCCGCGATCACGTCCGGGATCTTGCTGATGGGAACGCCGAAGTCCTCGACCAGCGGTATCAAACGCTCGCCCCTCGCCACCTTCGATAGGGCAGCTACCAGCCCTGACCGAGCGGCCCAGATCTTCGCCATCTCCTCAGCATCATCGGTCCACTGCATGCCGATCTGGTTGTGCTGATCTGCAATCTCGTTGATCTGTCCCAGTTGCTCCTGCACCGTGGCCTTCTGGCCGTCCACCTGGATGAAGAGCATGCAGCCAACCTCATCGGGGATCTCCAGACCCATGACCTCTTTGACTACACCCAGCGATACGCTATCCAGGACTTCACATTTCGAGAGGGGAATACCCTGGGTCAGGATTTCGGTTACCGTGTCCCCTGCATCTTCCAAGGTCTTGAACCTGATCGTAGCGAAGGCCATATATTCGGGCATGGGGAGGATTCTGGCCGTGATCTCGGTGACCACACCCAGCGCTCCCTCGGAGCCGATGAAGACATGGGTCAGATCGAACCCTGAGGAGCTTTTGGGGACCGTGGTTCCTGTCTTCAACACCCGGCCGTCAGCCAGCACCACCTCGAGGCCCATGATCCAGTCTTTGGTGCCACCGTACTTCACCGCCCGCTCCCCGCTGGCGTTGGTAGCCACCGTGCCCCCAATGGAGGCCAGTACCCCACTGCTAGGGTCCGGCGGATAGAAATGAGTGGGAGCCAACGCCGCGTTCAACGCGGCCAGGATCACGCCTGGCTCCACCACTACGTATCCGTCCTGCCGATTGATCTCCTTTGTCTTGTTCATCTTGGACAGGTCAAGGACCATGCCCCCCGTAGGAGCCAGCACGGCTCCCGTCACACTGGTCCCAGAGCCCCTGGGGATCACCGGGATCTTGTGCTTGTTGGCCAAGGCCATGATCTTCGACACCTGATCTGTTGAATGCGCGAAGACGATGGCCTCGGGAATGCCCACGTGAACTGACATATCGCGCGAGTAAGCCATCAACTCGACCTCGTCGGCCCTCACATTCTCTTCGCCGACGATGTCCTGCAACTCTTTGATGTAGTCCATCAAGTTGCCTCCTTAGCTCTTGGGGAAGGTCATGTGGCAAGATAGCCACCGTCCACATAGATAGAGTGGCCGGTGATGAAGTCTGACGCTGCAGAAGCCAAAAAAAGAACCGCCCCCACAATCTCCTCGGGTTCAGCCACCCGACCTTTGGGGACGGCGCTCAAATATCCTTCGGCGCGCGCCGCATCAGCCCATAGGGGCTTGCTGAAGTCCGTGCGGGTCAAGCCAGGCCCCACAGCGTTGACACAAATGTTGTGCCGTGCCCATTCGGCGGCCATGCACATGGTCAACATCTTCAGGGCCGCCTTGCTCGCATGGTACACGCCCAGGCCAACACCCCCTCGTTCAGCCCCTACGGTGGTGATGTTGATGATTCTTCCTCCTCCTTGGCCGATCATCCTCTCTGCAACAGAGCGGCTCAGGAGGAATGCTCCCTTACAATTGGTATCGAATATCCTATCCCAAACCTTCTCCTTGAAGTCCAGAAGAGGCGCCATGTAGCTTGTGGCTGCGTTGTTGACCAGGATGTCTATCCTGCCAAACTCGTGGATGGTGGTCTCGACAAGACCCTCGATCTGCTCGGTGAAGGTGATATCGGTGACCACCGCTAACGCCCTAGCTCCGGTGCCACGGATCTCTTCGGCCACCGCTTCTATCTCAGCCTCAGTGCGGCTGGCCACGACCACAGCGGCGCCTGCCTTAGCCAGCCCCAAGGCGAGAGTCCTGCCAATCCCCCTGCCACCACCAGTGACGATGGCGACGGTGCCGCTCAGATCGTATTCCACGCCAGTGCTCACGTTCCTCACGAAGACATGTGCGACGTCAGTGTGAGGTATCCCTCACACTATCAGCAGGAACGCTGGACTACTGACTCAAGTTGGGAATCTGCTTCCTGCGATTCCTGTTACCTACTCCAGGCACCGCTCCCTCAGTCTGCGGTGCACAATCTTGCCGGTGGGCGTGCGGGGCATCTCTTCGGGCTTGATGATGTCCACGCTCTTAGGCCTTCGATAGCCGGCGAGCTTGCCCTTGGTGAACTCGATGATCTCCTCCCCGCTGGGCGGGTTGTCTTGATCCTTGGGGATCACCACAGCCTTGACTGCCTCACCCCATTTCTCGTCGGGGATGCCAATGACCGCCACATCGAGCACGCCAGGGTGAGAGGCCACAACCGACTCCACGTCGGAGGGATACACTTTCTCTCCACCCGTGATGATCATGTTGTCCTTGCGGTCTACGATGTAGAAGTAGCCCTCCTCGTCCTGTTTGGCCATGTCGCCGGCGCTGAAGTACTCTCCCCTAAAGGAGCTGGCCGTCTTCTCCGGCATCTTCCAGTACTCGTCGAACATCATAGGCCCACGGGAGTACAGTTCGCCGACCTCGCCCTGAGGAACGGGGTTGCCGTCCTCGTCCAGGAGCCTGATCAAGTCCGTCCCTGCGCATTCCTTGCCAATGGATCCCAGCTTAGTCAGTTGCTCGTGCGGCTTGAGGAGAGTCACCAAGCCAGCCTCCGTCGAACCGTAGGCCTCGAAAAGTTCAGCGTTGGGGAACATCTCCATGATGCCCAGCTTGGTTTCCTTGCGGGCTGGCGCGGAGGAGATCAGCAACTGGCGAACAGAAGTGAGATCGTACTTGGTCCTCACCTCCTCGGGGAGGTTCAACATCATAATGTAGTGAGTCGGAACCAAAGAGGTATAGGTTATCTTCTCCCTCTCAATGACCTGAAGAAGCTCCTCGGGATCGTAGTGCCTTGCCCGGTGGATGTACACTCCCCCGCCGATGTAGGTGAAGACGAAGGAGTAGAAGGTGGAGTTCACGTGGCACAGCGGCATCACGATCATCCCGATGTCAGCAGGCCGGTACCCAAAATCAACCTCATTGATCAGGTAGAAGGCACTGTATGATTCGTGGCACCTGATCACTCCCTTGGGTTTCCCGGTGGTGCCGGAGGTGTAGAGATGGATCCACGTCTCCCTGGGATCGACCTTTATGTCGGGCTCTGCTGGTGAGGCGTCAGCGATGACCTTCTCGTAGTTCAGGTACCCATCGGGGGTCTTTCCTTCTTCCCCGATGAAGATGAACTTGTCGGAACCGACAAGTTCAAAGCCGTCTCTGACCTTGCCGACCTCGTCCAGGAACTCCTCGCTACAGATGAAAGCTTTGGATTCTGAGTTGTTGACCGCATACTCGATCTCGGGCCCCACCCACCTGAAGTTGATGGGAACGATGACCAGGCCCGCCTTGGCAGCAGCCAGGTAGATGTCCATGTACTCCATCACGTTGAAGAGCAAGACTGCGATCCTATCGCCCTTCTTGAGGCCCATGTCCATCCAGGCATTAGCCAGGCGACAGCTCTTCTCATTGTACTGCTTGAAGGACAGCTCATTGAAGCCATCCTTCACCGCCAGCCCCTTCACGGCCATCTTATCGGCGAACTTGACGGCATTGACCCTCATAATCTCGCCGACGTTCAACCAGACCGCCATCGCGCTCCTCCTTCCCTCTTACTCGAGCTCTTCACTTCCCCACACAAGATAGAACTATTCTAGCACCGCGGTTCTGCTGTGTCAAGGAATCTCGCGACAAATACCGCGAGATTTGATGCTATCGCTCCCAAACCACAGCACAATCAGGAAGAACCCAACAGTAAACCAGCTTTACCAGAAGCCCTCAGGCCTCCGCTTCATGGCGATCTTCGGAGTGCCGACGCCCAAGAGCGGACGCTCGTGTCAGTTGACGACAAACCAGGGATGCGAGTAGTTCACACCCACACTCCATGGTGTGAACTACCCAGATCCACATGGCATGTTGCTGCAGATCGAGACCTGCACTGCTCGCAGTCTACTCTAGAATGCGAGGTTCTTGCAGGAGATCCTACCCCTCCTGAGGCTTGGCCAACACCTCGGCGAAGAACTCGTCGTCCACCAGCCGAGCCTCGTCGAGCAACTGCCGGTACCTGATGAAGTCTATGGTGTCCTTGCCTGTGATCTTCTTGGTGTTGAAGGCGTGGAAGCCCAGGAAGGCCTCGCTGGACATGTTCGCCGCCAGCCAGTGCCGGTAGTAGAGCTTGCCCTGATCCCAGAAGAATTTCTTCTTGGCCCTGATGGAGTCTATGGACATCTGCAGGCAATTGGGGAACAGATTGGTGAAGGTCCAGAGCATCTTGTCAACTTCCTTGTCCAGGAGCTCGAAATCGGCTGGCGTGTTGTAGACGAAGTTTCTGGCTTCCTTCAGGTCATCCCCGGTCTTGAACTCGCCGTAGACGATCTCGCCATCCCTCACGTACGCGTCGGTGATGACCTGGGGATTCCTCACCCAGTTGCCGTCCTTGTCCTTCAGCACGGGAACGACCTTGCTGAGGTACCCCTTGCGGAACATCTTGTAGGCGCTCCACATCTCGCAGGAGATGCAGTTCCACATGGCGTCCTCCATGCTGAGGGCCCAGGGCAGGAAGTCGGAAGAGCCGCCAACCGGGGCGGAGCCGTGTCTGGGACCAGCCTGGCCGTACACCGCTGTGTCAGAAGAGATCACCAAATCACAGGCCCCACCTATCTCCTGACCTCCGGCCACCCTCATCCCGTTGGCCCGACAGATGACCGGTTTCTTGCAGTCGAGAATGCTGTCCACCATGCCGTTGAAGAGGTCCATGTACAGGGCGTACTCGGTAGGCCTCCCGCTGTAGTACTCTGCGTACTCTTTGGTGTTCCCGCCGGTGCACCAGGCCCTATCGCCCACACCGGTGAAGACCACCGCCACCACGCTGTTGTCAGCCGCGGCGTTGGTCATCCCGGATATTACGCCCTTCACCATCTCCGTGGTGTAGGAGTTGTACTGCCGGGGATTGTTGAGCCAGATCCAGGCACTGTACAGTCCCGCGACAGGGTTACCCTTGGGATCAACGATCGGCTTCTTCTCATATACTACGCACGGGGGTTCGTCGAAAGTGCCGAAGTGCTCGTCGCCCCAAAGGGCATGATCCTTCTTCTCATCGTCCCTTGGTAGCCACTCTAGTGCCATTTCCGTCCTCTCCTTTCCTTATAGTATTCTCGTTTAGCGTTCGCCCCCTTGGGGAGGGCAATTCGAGGATGTCGAGCTATGGACTGCGCGAGGTCTGTGGTTGACTCCAGGACGCGGAAAAGTATGTCACCGAAGATATCTGGCGCTCATCGGACGCCACACATCGATTATAACACGCTTTCCACAACTTGTCAAGGTCGGAACGAGAATAGAGCCTACCTCCCTTTGAAGACCGGTTTCCGTTTCTCCAGGAAAGCTGAGGTCCCTTCCTTGTAGTCCTCGGTCGTGGACTGCGCGCCGAATTCCAGGGACTCTATGCGGAGCCCCCTTTCCAGATCCACCTCGAGTCCCAGGTTGATGGCCTCCTTGCAGGCAGCCAGCGTAAGTGGCGGTTTCGCAGCCAGCTTCTTGGCCAGCGCCATAGCCTCATCCCTCAACTCGGCCAAAGGCACGACCTTTTGCACCAGTCCGATGCGCAGCGCTTGTTCCGCATCTATCATGTCGCCCGTGAAGATGAGCAACTTTGCCATCCCCTTACCAACTATGCGCGGCAGGCGCTGGGTACCGCCGTAGCCCGGGTTCAGGGCCAGATTTATCTCAGGTTGCCCCAGCCTGGCGGTGTCCGCAGCGACCCGGATGTCACAGGCCATGGCCAGTTCCAACCCTCCCCCCAGCGCATAGCCGTTGATGGCTGCGATGACGGGCTTTGGCAGGTACTCGACCTTGAGAGTCATCGCTTGTCCACGGCGAGAGTTCGCCGCCGCTTCTCCCGAGGACTCCAATGCCTGGAGCATGCCGATATCTGCACCCGAAATGAACGCCTTCTCGCCTGCGCCTGTGATGATGATGGCCCGCACATCATCGTCAGCCTCCAACTCATCCAGGGCGCCACTGATCTCCGCCACAACCTGGTCGTTGAGAGCATTGTACTTATCAGGCCGGTTGATGGTGATGATCGCTACGTTGTCCTCGCGCTCTACTAAGATAAGCTCGTACGGCATAGACTACACCTCCTCACTCCAGTTCTCCACCGACTTCACAGTATGGGCACCGCGGCGCGTTCACTTGTACTCGCCGTAGAAACCCTTCCCGGACTTGCGGCCAAGAATTCCAGCTGAAACCATTCGCCTGAGCAAGACCGGAGTGGCGTACATTTCGTCCTTGAACTCGTTGAACATGTTGTCGGCGATGAACAGAGTCGTATCATTGCCGAGGATGTCCAGCAGACGGAAGGGCCCCATGGGGTGGTTCAGCCCCAGCTCAATGGCCGTATCTATGTCTTGCACGCTCGCCAAGCCCGACTCATAGCAGCGGATAGCATTGAGGAGATACGGTATGAGCAACCGGTTGACGATGAACCCGGGCGTGTCCTTGGCCATCACCACCGTCTTGCCCAGCGACTCGGAGAACTCCCTCAGAGTTTGGACCGTCTCATCGCTGGTGACGATGGTCTTGACGATCTCCACCAACCGCATCACAGGCACAGGGTTGAAGAAGTGCAAGCCGGCCACCTTGTCCATGCGATTGGTGGCCGCCGCCATCTCGGTAATGGTCATGGATGAGGTATTGCTGGTCAGCAGTGCGTGGGGAGGGCAAATCTCATCAAGCTGCTTGAACATCTCCTTCTTCAGTTCCAAGTTCTCGATGATGGCCTCCACGATCAGGTCGCAGGCCTTGAAATCCTTGGGGTCGGTCGTGCCCTGGATGCGCCCCATGACCTCATCCTTCTGCTCGGCCGTCATCTTCTCCTTCTGCACGGCCCTGCCCAGGAAGTGGTCGACGGTGCCGATGCCCTTTTCCAGCAGTTCGTCGTTGATCTCCGAGACCACGACCTGATAGCCCGACTGGGCCGAAACCTGGACGATTCCAGCGCCCATGATGCCGGCACCCACAACACCAACTGTCTTGATCTCCACTGTACTTACCTCCTTTTGAGTATTCTTATAGAGCCTTCTCAGGCGTTCTCAAGAACAGCGAAGCTATCGCTCCCATTAGAGCTGCCGCGCCTGCGATCAGGAAAGCAAGGGTATAGGACCCCGTGAAATCGGCGATGCGACCACCCACAAAGGTACCGCCTGCCTGACCAATGCCGAAGAAGAGGGTCACGAAACCCAAAGCAGCGGGAGCCAGTCTGGCCCCCAGCAGATCGCCACTAGCGGCGGCCATGATACCTGGAATACTCCAGGCCGTCAGGGCGAAGAGCAAAGCCGACAGGTAGTAGCCGGCCGGCGCCTTCCACAGGCCGAAGATGGTGAAACACAGAAACTGCAAGAAGTAGACTATGGCCAGGCCGTACTTCCTCCCCACCACATCTGAGACGGTGCCCCAGATGAAACCACTGATGATGCTCACCATGCCCACCGCCGACCACAGCGCCCCAGCCGCCTCCGTGCTGAACCCTGCCTCCCAGGTCAAGTAGCGGGCAAAGAAAGTAGCATAGATGATGTAGGAGAAACCGAACATGACGTAAATGAGGGCCAGGTGCCACACCGGCGCGGCCTTGTAAACCAATCCCCACTGCAACGACGACGACCTAGGCTCCGCGGGAACGGCCTCCTCTTCGGCTCCTATAGGCAGCAGTCCCTTCTCACGGGGACGATTCCTGAGTATTACGAAGCCGAGAATGGCGATCAACCCACAGAAGCCCGCCAGATAGAACCAGGCAATACGCCAACCGACGTCCTCCCCATACCTGTTTAGAATGGCGGGTACCAGGAAGCCGGTGATAAGCATGCCGAAGCTGGAACCGCTCACAGCCATACCGGTCGCCAGCCCCCTTCTCTTGGCCGCGAACCACGCCGGGACGAGCCCCATCACCGGGACATTTGTCCCTCCGCTGCCCACTCCGGTCAAGGTGCGGCCCAGCACAGCCACCTCGAAGTTGGGCGCCATGCCTGTGAGCACCATGGAACCACTGATGACAAACATGAAAATGGTAATCACGATCCTCGGCCCGAAGCGCGAGGCTAGGTACCCGCAGGTGACGGCCATCACGAGGTAGCCGATCATGTTGCCCGTGGCCAGATCACCGGCTTGGCTATCGGTCAGACCCAGCCCCCCTTTCATGCTGGGAAGGATCATCGTGTAGCCAAAGCGAGCAAATCCCAGCGCGCCCAGCACGGTGACCACGCTCATGATGGCGATGATCCAACCATAGTGCAACCCACCCTTTCGACGATCCTGTACCTCCTCCATGTCCCCTCCTTTGCCGCGGCTGCAAAGTGTTTGCCTACTCCGGCCCGTTCACTGCTCCTATTGCCCAGGGTACTACGCTGTCATACCTTGTAGGACTCCCACCGCTGCGTCGGTGAGGGCGACGCGATAGGCCAGCAACCGTCGCCCGCTACCCAATAGCGCGTGCCTGATGGGTCCCTGCAGCTCCCCTATTGTTCCGTATCTCGCCTCTGCGATCTCCGATGTGTCTTGCGGCTTCAACTCGCCGCCAATGGCCCGGGCCTTGAACACATGACTGGTCCAGTCGAGATAGTCCTCGCCACCGGTGAAGCGAACGTGGATGCGCAGGAGATAGTTTTCCAGCTCGATCTCCAACCCTGTCTCCTCCACAGCCTCACGCTTGGCCCCTTCCTCGAAGGATTCCCCAGGGTCCAGACCACCGCTTGGCGCACGGTATATGGGACGGTCGAACATGGGCTTTCTGATCAAGGCCAGATGGTCATTGTCGAAGATGAATAGGGTGATGTCATGGGCGCGGCCATGCTTCTGGGTGGCCCTGACAAAGGCTAGCTCCTGTTGGCCTATGTCGTGCTCCAGACGCAACACTTGAGGCTTGCCAAACTTGCGCTCCGCCTCCTCGACGAGTTCCGCATCAACGTACATCTTTGGTGCCCTCTGGTACAGCCTCTCGGGCACGCCGCCGCGGGAAGCTCAGCCCGCTCGGGCTAGAACGGCGAGCAACTCGTCATGTATCCTGCCGTTGCTGGCCACGATGTGGGGCTCGAAGGGACTCCAAGGTTCGCCCGCTATGCTAGTGATCCGACCCCCGGCCTCCTTGACGAGCAATCCACCTGCAGCGGTGTCCCAGGGCTTCACGTGCAGTTCCCAATGGCCGTCGAGCCGCCCGGCCGCAACGTAGGCCAAGTCCAGAGCCACCGAACCGCTGCGCCGCACGCCCTGTATCCTGGTAATCAGCGCGTTGAACAGAGCCACATTGTTGTCTAGAATCGTGGCGCGCTGATAAGGGAACCCGGTGGAGAGAAGCGAAGAGATCAGACGACCAGCGCTGGAAACAGTGATCCTCTCGCCATTGAGAGCCGACCCCTCTCCTTTCTGGGCACAGAAGAACTCATCATGCAAGGGGTTATACACAGCGCCCAGCAGGACATCCCCTCGGTGTGCCAAGGCCACCGAGACACAGAACATCGGATATCCGTGGACGTAGTTAGTGGTGCCATCCAAGGGGTCGAGGAACCAGGCATACTCAGCCTCGCGTGTTTCTCCCTCCTTCCACCCCTCTTCACCAATGACTCGATGATCGGGAAACTCGTCGTGGATCGCCTCCGTGATCATCTGCTCCAGCGCCACGTCAACTTCGGTGACGAGATCCACCTCTCCCTTGCAGGTGATCTCCAAGGTGCCCCCGAGTGCGTCCAGCATGTGCTGCCCAGCTTCCTTGCAGAGGGTAGCCAGAAAACCCTCGGGCACCATGTCCTTCGCCGTCCTGCCCATCGAAGGCTATCGGTCCTTCCAGACGGGCTTTCTCTTTTGCATGAAAGCTTGAAGCCCTTCGGTAGCGTCCTCCGTCTTCATCAAGCGATCCAGGTAGAGATCCTCGGAGCCAGCTAAAGCTTCCTCAAAACTCAAACCCAGGCCCTGAAGCGTGGCGCGCTTCGTCACGCGCAGCACGGCCCCGCTGAGGGCCGTCAGCTTGCCCACGAAGTCGGACACTTCCTCCTCAAAGGAATCCACAGGAACTACCTTGTTTACGATGCCCAGCCGCTCGGCCTCTCGAGCGTCTATCACGTCACCCGTAAGGAGAAGTTCCATGGCTTTCATATGAGGCATCAAGCGTGGGAAGGTGACCACCGCTACCGGGGGATAAACCCCCACCTGGATCTCCGGCTGCCCGAAGGTAGCCTTTTCGGACGCGATGATCATGTCGCAGAAGGTGACCAGTTCGCAGCCCCCACCCAAAGCAGCTCCCTTCACGGCGGCCACCGTCGGGACATCGAGAGACCACATCAGGCGGAAGATGCGGTGGAAGACCTCAACCATCTCGTCCACCTTGTCCACCGTATGGTCTTTGACATCCACGCCTGCACAGAAGGCCTTGCCCTCGGCGGCGAAGACCAGAACCTTGGTCTGCTCATCGCCTTGCAGACTCTCCAGGGCCGCAACTATCTCCTTCATGGTCAGGATGTCCAAGATATTGACTGGCGGATGACTGAGAGTTATCCTGGCCACGCCCTCCTGGCGGTCGAAGATGATGTTCTCGAAGTCGGCACTCATTTCACCCTCGTCAGATGTACTGTCCCCCGTCCACGGTAATCACCTCACCAGTGACGTGGCGAGCCTTCTCACTGCAGAGGAACGTGACCACCCACGCCACCTCCTCGGGCTGTCCCAGCCTGCCGAGGATGATCTCCGCCAACGCCATCTCCTCCACCTTCTCGCGAGCAGGGTTCTGTCGCAACATCTCCGTCTCTATGAGCCCCGGACCCACGGCGTTGACGTTGACGTTATACCTCCCCAGCTCCTTAGCCATAGCCTTGGTCAAGCCGATGATGCCAGCTTTTGAAGCCGAGTAGTTGGTCTGGCCAAACTTGCCTCGCAGACCATTTATGGAGGTAATGTTGACTATCTTCCCCGCTTGCTGTTCCCTGAAAACGGGGGTGACGGCGCGAGCGAAATTGAAGTACCCCTTCAAATTCACATCGATGACCCGATCCCACTGCTCCTCGCTCATCTTCCAGATGACGCCGTCCCAATTCATGCCGGCGTTGCACACCAGGATGTCCAGGCCCCCGAACTCCTCAATGACTTTGTCGACCATCTCCTGCGCTGCGTCGAAATCTGATACGTCGATCTGGTAGGCCATTCCCTTCCGGCCCATCTCCTCTATCTGGCGGGCGACCTCCTTGGCCTCATCGGGATGACTGCGGTAGGTGAGAGCCACATTGGCTCCCTGCTGAGCGAGATCCAGCGCGATGGCCGTCCCTATGCCCAAACTGCCTCCTGTCACGATAGCATTCTTTCCTTGCACTAGACCCATTTGGTGTCATACTCCTTTCGTGATCATCACCTCACCTGGCGTCAGCTCGCCAGAGAAACGCGAACCCAGCCATGCTGCAACGTGGCTATTGCAGACACATTCCCTCGGTCAAATCTGTTTCGCCGATACCTTGCGCCGAAAGCCCTCCCGGGGCGACCTGAGCGCAACCCCCTATCACAGCAAGCGAACGCACCCCACGCTGTGCAAGACGAAGTCCCATCGATGCGACTGGCTACGCTCTCACGTCGGGACGTCCTCCAGTGGTGCTTGCTCCCACGAAGACAGATGTTGACCCACGGCCCCCTACGAAAGCGAGAGACGGCAGCGAGGATCTGTTGAGGGTGAGCCGTGCCAGCGGTGAAGGGATTCTGCACCGACCCGCGCACGCCCGATAGTCCGAAGCCGACGTGCACATTGGCCAGAACGGGATTGGTGGAAGTAAGATCGGGCCCCAGCAAGTCGAAGAAGCTATCCAGAAGGTTGTCGATTTCGATGGTGAGCACGTGGATGATAACACGCAACCGGCCCATAAACGATCGACAGACCAACATCATGCGCAGCACTCCGCTCTCTTCTTCACGGTGTCCCCGACCAGCCTCTAGCAGCCGATCGGGCTTGCTGCTGTGCCTTCGGGCTAACGGCAAAGGGCCTTCATATTGTAGCCCATCTGAGGAAATATGTCAATGTCCGGACGGACATACGCCCAAGCGATGAACCTTCTAGTCCTTCATCAGCTTGGCTAGTTCACCCCCACAGTCATGTCCGTGTCGTGCCGTGCCTGGGCCCGATCTGTCCACTGACTCGTCGGTGGCAAGTCTAGGACTGCGACCTCAACCTCAGCCTGCGGACGAAGAGGATGATCAGAAGCAAGACGACACCGCCCAGCGCGGCTCCAAAGGGCCCGAGGCCCGTGGGAGCCATCTCGCCTCCGCCCTCGGGCGTGGCCGTAGGGGTGCCTCCCTCTGGGGAAGGTGTCTCGTCGCCAACCGTCGGCGTGCCTTCTTGCACCACCCGCGTGGGCGTTGGGGCTTCTCCACCAGGAGTTGGGGTGGCGACCGGTGTGGAGGGAACCGCCGTAGGCGTGACAGGGGGTGCAGTAGTGGCTGTCGCCTCAGCCACTACCGTCGGCGACGGGGTAGGAGCGAGAAACCTCGTATACACGACTAGGCCGGCTATGGCCAGAAGGCCAATCATTAGCAAGCCCACCAGTCCGATAGCTACCACCGTGAAAAGTCTGTTCTGCGCTCCATCGGGATTTGCCATCTTCTCCCTCCTTTCCAAAGGGAACACTCACGCTCGATCATTGCCGCCTGCGCAGAACTCGGCCGCCCGCCTATCGACTACCGAGCCTCGCAGCGGCCGACGGTTCTCAGCATCGCTAACCGAACTCAAGCCTCTTGATTCAGCCAAATAGCTCCACATTGGCCTGTGCCACGAAAACGTCTTTGCCGCTCTCCAGCCTTACGTCGACGCCTTTGGCAGCGGCCCCAGTCGGTAGACTCTTGGCGTGGGCACCGAGCCCGACCACTCTTCCTGTCTCGCCCATGAATGGGCCGCGCACGATTCTCACCTGAGAACCCATCTCCAACACAAACTCGGGGCGCCCTTCAGATACGGCGTCTTCTGTCGGACGAGGGACATAGATGATGATCTCCGGCCGAACCGCGCCCCCTCTCGCCTCCATCGAGCCTCTTATTGACGCCTCCTGACCCTCATACGCCCGGAGGAGGTCAAAGATGGGCTCGGACATCGCAAACTCACCCATGCCCTCTGTCGCAACGACTGGAAAGGACATCTCACGGGCCACGTCACGCAGTCGTATGTCAAGCCCACCCACGACTATGCCCTGAACCTCCCTACTCTCGGCTCGATATAGCACTTCCTCACTGATCGAAGACCCTCCCACCAGCACAGTGCCGCGACTGGTCACATCTATCGCCTCCGGATCGATGGCCTGGTGAGGATCCTGAACCATCATCCTAAGGACACCGAATCCTTCTCCGCCAGACCCCCAGATCCCCTGTATGAGCGCTCCCCTGCTTTCGATGATGGCTCCGAGTCCTGACATGACATTGATCACGGTCCCTCTATAGAGGGCAGTCAATTCGACGGTACTACTAGACGACTGGACCAGCACCCGGCCGTTGGATATCCCGGCCACCATGCCAGCTACCGGAGAGCGGTAGCTTCGACCGAAGAGGCGCGAAGCGCCGCGCGGAGCAGCCAGCACATCGCCCGCTGCAACCTGGTCCCCTACGCTCACAAGTACGCATTCTGAGACATCCCCGGCTTCGACGGAAAGAGTCTTGGCCACATTTAGTAGGTGGATTTCCGACGGCACTGTCGTTCGGGCTATGACATCAGAAGGCTGCACCCGATAGCCCGTACCGACGAGCACTTCTCCCCGAAACGGCAGCATCCGCTCTCGTCTTATCACCAAGTTGGACACTACACGGGTGACGAAAGGATGATATGCCATCTCTCAGCCTTCTACAGGCCTACCTCCCACATCCATTCCTGGATCTTCTCGCAGCGCTGCGTCTCATCTTCAGGCAGAGAAAGAGGGCGGCCTCGCGCGTCGACGATGATACCTAGCACTCCTCCGTCGACCTCTGTCGTAGCTCCCCTACCTCTCCTGCCCAAACCGACATCGAATTGGGAACTGGGTTTCAACTCGACAGCAGCTTTTCTCCCCGGCGCCAAAGGAATTGTCTCCAGGGCACCATAAGGGACTTCCACCCTGATCGTCTGCCCGTCATCATATTCCATCTTGATCCTCAAGGCCACGCTTCCTACGCGACCTCTGCCTGCCAGTGCGATGACCGTGCCCAGCCTCAGAAACCCGTCTTGACCCACCACTTGGGCGGCCGCCAAAGACTGCACCGAGGCAAGCGCACCTAGCTGGGGTAGAAGCGAGGCTTTGTCCAGGGCCAGGTTGCAGACGCCTACCGGCTCGATGGCATCGAGCAGAATGAGAGCCGCCTGGGCGGGCTGCGGTGCTTGAGAAAGCACCCCTCCTCTGCCCACGATGAGGTCTACCCGAGGCATGAGCCCTGGCTGGAGAGATGGCCGGCGACTCAGCCATGTGCTCCGCGCTCGATCCAGCGTCAACGCCACAGCCTCCCGTGCGGCAGCCTGCTCCAAGAGCAACTCCTCCCTGGCCTCAGGAATCGTCATCGGCCTGAGAATCTTGTTCAGGATACGATTGTGAGCCTCCTCAGCTTCCATGTCGAACGGCAGCCAGCGGAGAAGCCTGTCTGTGCCTGCTTGCTCCAGGACGTTGCCCATGCTGTAGGCTACCCCAAGGTCAGCTCTCACGGTAGAACCATAACGACCATCTATCACCCCGGCCACCTGGGTGGCAGCCCCACCGATGTCCACCCCAAACACATCCAACTTGTACATTCGAGCAAGATACCTGAGCACCAATCCGAAGCCCTCCGCAGTGGGCAGGATCGGCGCCGACGCCCAGGCTTTGAGTTCTCCAAAGCCCGGCACTCGCTCCATCTTGTACTCGCGATAGAGCCTATCCACCTCCTGTTCTGCAGCTCGCAGATCCTCGGTCTCCAAGGTCGGAAGCACATTATCCACGACGTGCAAATTGGAGCAACCGCCCAGGATCTCTGCTATCCGAGGGCGAGCTTTCTCGTTCCCAGCAAAGACAACGTGTATTCTCCCTCCTGCTCCCCGGGTGAAAAGGGCGGCAGCGAGGTCTTCGGCCGCCTCCAACACGGGCGCTATCCCACTTCCGTCCACGCCGCCGCCGAGCAGAATGGCGTCTGGGCCATCCCCGAGCAGGTCCTTCAACAGCGCTTGCATACTACTCTGTGTTCCACCGGTGGCAGCCTCATGACCTCGGCCGACGACGCTTTGGACGACGACGTAGGAACTATCAACGGCTCTTAACAGGCTCTCCACGCTCAGGTCTCGCATCAGTCCCACTACCGCCACTCGCAACGGGACCGCAGCGTTGACGGTGGCCACAAACCCGTCGACTCCACTGGCATTCTCTCTCTCGGGGACGATGAGTTGTTCCTGCTCGTCCAAGAGTGCGCGGTCGGTCAACCTCTCAATCTCGCGGATGGCTTGGCGTATACCTGTGGAGATTCTAGACCACGGGAC
>CAZNMJ010000003.1:0-44560 GCA_964573815.1 uncultured Anaerolineales bacterium | reverse complement strand
CGATGCTGGCCGGCACCGTCCGCAAGGCTGGGCTCGAAGGCCAGGGCATCACCCCGCATAAACTCCGGCACACCTTCGCCACCCACCTGATCCGCAACGGTGTCGATGTCAGAACCGTGCAGGAGCTGCTCGGACACGCCGACCTGGAGACCACCGCCAAGTACCTGCACTCGGATACGAGGACGAAGCAGACAGCAGTCGGGAAGCTTCGTGGTCTGCTAGGCGCAATGGTCGAGCGCGCGGACTGAGCCCAGAAGAAGGGCCTTCAGTCCACAAGCAGCTGTGTGTTGTTTCGCGCTGCGCCCTTCGGCACCACTACTCGCGGCGTTCTGGCTTCTACCGGACGTGTCCCATCGGCATGTGACAGGGACACAAGGGCCTTGACACGGTTTATGTAGCGTGTTACGATACACGCTACAAAAGGAGAACACAAATGGAGAGACGAGTCCACCCGGGCTTGTACATTCGCAGTAATGTCATCCCCCCTGAGATGTCAGTCACAGAGGCCGCCAGACTCCTTGGCGTAGGACGGCCAGCACTCTCGAACCTCCTTAACGGCAAAGCGGGCCTTTCTGCGAGGATGGCCGCCCGGCTTGAGAAGGCCTTTGGGGTCAGTCAGAAAGACCTCCTTGAACGGCAGGCAGAGTTCGAACAACACCAGCAGCGGGCGCACGCTCCCAACCTCGCGGTCGGGGCCTATGTGCCACCATTCCTGAAGATCACGGCACGGGACATTGAGCAATGGACCGAGGGCAACCTGGAGGCGCGATCGCACCTTGCTGTTCTTCTGAGAAGGCTAGTCAACTCGACCGGTCAGGAACTCTCCCTTGTTGACTTCCCCGGCTATGGCAATGCCGAGAGGAAAGGGTGGGATGGCCGCGTCGATGCGGGTGTGGCAACGCCATGGATTCCGCTGGGCAAGTCTCGTTGGGAGTTCGGATGTAGTGAGGATCCAAGGCAGAAGGCCAATTCAGACTACAAGGCGCGAGTCGGAGCCATTCCTGAAAGTGATCGGCTGGCGATGGATTTCGTCTTTGTGACCCCAAGAAGCTGGAGCGGAAAAGGACAGTGGGCACAGGACAACGAGGCACGAGGGGAATGGAAGTCGGTGAGGGTGTACGACGCGAGCGATCTCGAACAATGGCTTGAGCAGTCCATACAAGCACAAGGATGGTTAGCGGAGAGGATGGGCCACCCAGCCGACGGTGTGCGGTCTCTGGAAGACCTATGGCAGGAGTGGTCGGCAGCTACCACACCCGAACTGCCGAGGGAACTGTTCACTCCGTCGGTGGAGCGCTACAAGGGCGAGGTGAAGGAGTGGCTGGAAAGGAGTCCCTCTTCCCCTCTCATAGTATGCGGCGATTCGAAACTCGAAGCGCTGGCTTTCCTGTATTGCCTGTTTGAGAGCGATGACCAGACGTTCGGAATGCTCAAGGACAGGGCCCTTGTCTTCTCTGAAGCGAAGATGCTCCGCAAACTGGCGACCACTTCCTCATCCTTTGTCCCGATTGTGTTCACTGACGAAGCTGAACGAGAACTTGCGCGGATCGTGAAGAGCACACACACGATAGTGATCCGTCCCAGGAACACAGTCGATCCCGAACCATCGGTTGTACTTGATCTCCTTGGGCATGAACCGTTCAGGGTGGCACTCGCAGCCATGGGCATCGATGACCATCTTAGAGCCGATGACCTGGCGCGGCAGTCGGGTCACTCGCCGACGATCTTGCGTCGTCTGCTCTCGAAGATCCCCGCGATCCAGAATCCCGAGTGGGCGAAGGATGCTCGTGCTGTTCGAAGTCTGGTCCCGATGATGTTCGTTGGGGCGTGGCACGCGCAGTCGGAAGGCGACCGTGGAGTCATGTCCCTACTTACAGATAGGCCGTATGACAAGGTCGAACAGGAGATCACAGAGCTCGTAAACTTCGATGACCCGCCTGTCTGGTGTGCTGGCACGTTTCGAGGTGTGGTGTCGAAGATCGACGCCTTCTTTGCCGTCCAGAGAGCTGTCACACGCAAGGACCTTGAGGACTTCCTACTAGCGGCGGAGTTCGTCTTGTCGGAGAAGGACCCCGCTCTGGATCTTCCGGAAGACAAGAGAGCGTTTGCAGGTATATATGGGAAGGTCCGTGAGCATTCGGGAGCACTTCGCACTGGTGTCTGCGAAACTCTGGTCCTTCTGGGCATCCACGGAAACGGTCTCTTCGGCAACCGTTTGGGGGTCGATGTTCAGGCAGAGATCGACGCGCTGATCCGCCGCTTGTTGACGCCGCTCACGACTGAGAAGCTCCTTTCCCAGACGCGTGACCTTCCCGCGTATGCCGAGGCAGCGCCTCTGCAATTCCTGCAGATCATAGAGGACGATCTGAGAAGCGATGAACCGAAAGTTCTTGGATTGCTGAAGCCTGCGGACACGGACCTGTTCGGCGGCGGCTGTCCCCGAACGGGGCTGCTGTGGGCACTGGAGAGCATTGCCTGGACACCTGAGCTGATGCAGCGTGTGGCTCTCGTCCTTGCTCAGCTTTCAGAAACGAAGATAGACGACAATTGGGGCAATAGGCCGGAGAACAGCCTTCAGGCGATATTCCGCTCGTGGATGCCGCAGACCGCCGCGACACTCGACGAGCGCAAGAGCGCCCTTGCGGCCCTGACGCGGAGATTCCCGGCCGCGGGCTGGCAGGTCTGTCTGGCGCAACTCGAGCCCGGCCCGCGCATAGGTGCATACAACTACAGACCGAGATGGCGCGGCGATGCCTCGGGAGCAGGACATCCGGTGCCAGAGTCGGAGTTCTTCGAGTTCAATCGCAAGGCGCTCGAGCTCGCTCTTTCCTGGCCCTCACACGATGAGAACACGCTCGGTGATCTCGTTGAGAGTCTTCGAATGCTGTCCCAGGAAGACCAGCAGGCAATCTGGGACCTCGTAGATCGCTGGGCGACAGACGAAGAAGACGAGGGCCGGAAGGCCACCCTGAGAGATAGAATCAGGCGCTCTGTTTCTTTGCGGCAGGGCACGGGGCTCGGACCGAAGACCAATACAGTGGACCGGGCTCGGCATGCGTATGCCCTTCTGACTCCAACAGACCCTGTAATGAGACACCGGTGGCTTTTTGGGGAGGGGTGGGTTCCGGAATCTCCTGACGAACTAGAAGACAGCGAACGAGACTTCCAGAAGCGAGAAGAGAGGATCAAGCAGCTCCGGATCGATGCTCTTAAGGAGATCTGGCAAGCAGAGGGGCTCGAGGGGATCACAGCGCTCCTAGAGAGCAGCGGCGCAGCAATGGCGATCGGCTTCCTCATGGCGGACAGCCTAATCGAGCGATCTGCCGCCCCCGACTTCCTCGAGCAGTGCCTGAGGATTGAGGACAAGGGCCTAATTGGCAGATTCGACCAGATGGTGCGCGGCTTCCTCCTGGGAGTGGATGACGGCACTCGTGGTCAGATCACACAGCAGCTGCTGGATGTCGTGTCGCCGTCGCTGGCCTGCCGCCTCCTCAAGTCCTCTCCCTTCCAGCACGACACGTGGGTACTCGCCGACTCCGCGGGTCCCGAGGTCAGCCAGCGGTACTGGCACGAGGTGTATCCGGAATGGCTGAGGAGAGACTCGCCTGATCTCAACGAGGCGGTTGACCGGCTGCTGGAGGCTCGCAGGCCGCGGGCGGCCTTCCACGCCATCCAGCATGCACTGGAGCAGATCGAGACTCTGCGCTTGGCGCGCCTCCTTCAGGAAATTGCCACTTGCGATTCTGAAGGCGCTGAAGCCTACCGACTGGATCGACACTATCTCTCCGAAGCGTTTGACGTCCTGCAGGGGCGCGCCAACATGAGCGAAGAGGAAATGGCCAGTCTTGAGCTCCGCTACGTAGCAGTCCTCGATCACACCCAGCATGGCATCCCGAATCTACAGAAGCAGATTGCGAGCTCACCCGCGTTGTTTGTTCAGGCTCTTGCTCTTGTCTATCGACGGATCGACGGTGGCGAGGACCCTCCCGAGTGGAAAGTGAGCGATCCAGAGCAGGAGTCTAGTGTTGGGAGAACAGCCTACCATCTGCTGAGAGGCGCCAGACGCATTCCAGGTACCGACGAGACGGGGAAGATCGACGACGGCAAACTGGTAGCTTGGATCAAAGAAGCACAGTCGCTCTGTGCCAGATTCGGACGCGCTGAAGTGGGAGATCATCAGATCGGTGAGCTGCTGTCGGCAGCCCCTGCGGGACCTGATGGAACGTGGCCATGTGTAGAACTGTGCGCAGCGCTGCAACAATGCGGCACCCCCGACATGGCAGAAGGCATGCAGATTGGCGTCTACAACTCTCGTGGCGTTCACGCGCGTGGCGAAGGTGGGGAACAGGAACGCGAGCTCGCATCGAGGTACAGAAACTGGTCGCGGAAGCTGGCGGGCGAGTATCCCTACGTAGCCGATCTGCTGGAAGGCATCGCCGTCACGTATGATCAACAGGCCAGAACGGAGGACACCAGGTCGGCAGTAGAGAGACGGCTACGCTACTAGGAGTTTCCCTGGGCAGAGGGTCGTTGTCGGGCGTGCGCCAGACCGGTGTGATTGGGCACAGAACGGGTGTTTCGAAGCCACAAACACACGTGTGACTGCGCCGCTCATCTCGCCTCCGGTAGCACCGCTCCGAGCGTTCTGGCTTCTCCAAGACGTGTCCCATCGCCATTTGGCAGGCACACGTTGTCGCGTTGCCATTTAAGTGGTCATGGCGTGCTTTGCAGGCCAAAGGCGTGTCCCATACTCATTTGACACCCACAGGTAAGCACGGTATCCTCTGCTTGAGGTACGGGCACCGGCCGAACGACCAGCCGTTAACCCGCGCTGGCGCTTCGCATGTGGCCGACGATACTGGGAGCGGGAGTTCCCTGGAGAGGTCTGGGATGTCAGCGCGGAAGAACACTGGCAAGCACATACTGATTGGAGGGGCCTGGCCCTACGCCAATGGATCACTCCACCTGGGCCACATTGCCGCCTTGCTGCCCGGAGACGTTCTCGCGAGATATTTCCGGATGACGGGCGCCCACGTACTCTACGTATCCGGATCGGACTGTCACGGGACTCCTATCTCCGTCAAGGCCGCGAGTGAAGGGGTATCTCCAGCGGTCGTTGCACAGCGCTATCATGACGAGTTCAAGCAGACATTCGAGGCCATTGGGTTCAGTTACGACATCTACACGGCCACGATGTGCACATTTCACAAGGAGGAAGTGAGGAAGTTCTTCTCGACGCTCGACGAGAAGGGACTGCTCTACGCGAAGCCCGTGAAGATGGCCTTCTGCGTTCACTGCAACCGGTTTCTTCCGGACCGCTACATTGTTGGCACTTGCTATAACTGTGGATCTACCGCGGCCAGGGGAGATCAATGCGATGAGTGCAGCCTGCTGGTTGACGTAGAGAAACTCATCAACATGAAGTGCACCTTGTGTGGCCATGAGCCGGAGATACGCGAAACAGAGCACCTGTTCTTGGGTCTCTCGCAATTCCAGGAAGCCCTGGAAGAGCTTCTCGAAAGGAGCAGCTCACGGTGGCGAGACAATGCCGTAGCCCTGACGAGAAGATACCTGAAGGAAGGTCTGAAAGACCGGGCGGTGACCAGGGATTTGGATTGGGGTATTGATGTTCCCATCAAGGGCTTCGAGGACAAGAAGATCTACGTGTGGTTCGAGGCGGTACTTGGCTACTTGACGGCGAGCATGGAGTGGGCGAACGAGAGAGGGGATACGTCGCTGTGGAGGGATTTCTGGGGACCTCAGTCGACATCGTATTTCATCCATGGGAAGGACAACATCCCCTTCCATACCCTGATCTTGCCCAGCCTGCTGATGGGACTCGACTTCGCCTCCTTGCCACACTACGTGCTGTCTAGTGAATACCTCACCATAGAGGGCAAGAAGATCTCCACGAGCAGGAACTGGGCGGTATGGGCGAACGACTACCTTGCGAAGTATGATCCAGATCCGCTCCGCTATGCCCTCATCACGAACGCTCCCGAGAAGAGAGATAGCGACTTCTCGTGGCACGAGTTCCTGGAGAAGAATAATGGCGAGTTGCTCGGAGATTTCGGTAATCTCGTCAATAGAACGTTGACGTTGGTCCTGAAAGGATTTGGCCCCAAGGTTCCCTGTCCGGGGGTGTATACTCATGAAGATCGGGCCATCGCCGAGAGATGCAGATCGGTGTTTGAGAGAGTGGGTGCGCTGGTGGAACGCGGCGAGATGCGGGAGGCATTGAAAGAGATCTTTTCCGTCGTGCAAGATGCGAACAAATACATTGACAAGCAAGCCCCGTGGGCAGCCCTATCGGAAGACGGGGAACGGGCAGCGACAAGCTTGAAGATTTGCTTGGATGTGATTCTCAATATGGCCAGTGTGTCTTTCCCATTCCTACCATTTACTGCAGAGACCGCCTTGGGGTTTCTCAACGAACGACCCATGTGGGAGTATCGGGAGTTGGCGGCGGATCATGATCTTCACACGCCAACGTTGCTTGTGAAGAAGCTGGAAAAGTCTATTATCGCTGATGAACTCGCCGGATTGGGTGCGCCATAGGTGCTCCAGTACCGTCCCGCACCTGAAGAATCGGGGGAAGCGATTACCGCGGGCGGAGTATGGGGGATGCGGGGGAACTGAAACTGTCATCGTCTAGCAAGCCGCGCACAAAGAGGGAGACAGAGCGCCTGATAACGCGCAACGGAGCATGGGGGTGCTAGACCGTGGCTAAACCCCACCACCAGACGTATACGCACGCGACACTCTCGCCAAGGTGGCTGGTCATCTCGGCAACCGGAAGAAGATGTCAGGTATGTTCGCAAAGGCTTCCCTTCCCCCGCCGAAGATCTCCTCGAGCTGTTGTAGAGAGATACGCCCGATCAGGAAATCATATAGCCTGAGCACCCTGCTATCGCCAGTTGTTTTGGAAAATAGTTGTATGCTCTCCTGGAAATGCTTCCTATAGAACTGGAGAGATCGCGCGTGAGCGAGATGACAGTTCGTCGCGCGGCGCGCGAGGAAGAACGGGAAGCCGCGTTGGTACAAGCGATAACCGAGCTCAAAGTGTTCGCACCCCCATGTACGGAAAAGGTTGCTAAAACCTCCTACCAGTGCCAGGGTCTGCTTACTGACGGAAGCGTTCCCAGAGAAAAAGCTGATCCAAGGTATTTTGCTGGTCGTATTGCCACTCGCGGCGAACAAGTTACTAGTTCTTTTCGCATACAAATAGCCTCTTGACTTCTTAACAATCTTTCCTTCACGAATCAGCTGGACGATAGCATGCGACTTCTTCTCTATCTCCGAGAAGTACAGCTCTCTCGGATTCCCTATTACCACCGCACCAGGTTGAGTAGTGTGCGCTTTCAAATGCTCTGCGACAAAAAGGGAAGAAGGAATCCTATCGGCATCATTCATGATTATGATCTTGCCCTGCGCCGCGGCTATGGCGAAATTTCTGGCCGCGGCCCGTCCGCCATGTTCCTGGCGGACGATACGCCAAGGGAATCCAAAGAGTCGCTCGTCAATGGACACGGCCGTGTCTGAACCGTCGTCCGCGATGATGACCTCAAAGACACTAGTGTCAGCGACCTGTGCGTTGAAGCCGTGCAGAGTGAGCATCAGTTGGGTCAGCTGGTTGTATACCGGGATTATTACGCTTGCTTGCATGTTCGTCTCTTGTTAGGCAACGGGAGGCAGACCAGCCTAACCGAGGCCGCCTCCCACAACCAGTACGGAAGACATTAGTCGCGGGGAGACCAGCCCTGAAGCTTCCTACCGCGCGGCTCCTCCTCCGAGCTGGGCCGGTTCGACTCCTAGCTCCACCAACCGAACTAGCAGTTGATCGTTGGCCGATGACCAACCCTCCTCGGCCTTATCCCTAGGATACCACAGGCTGGTTATGCCGAGGCCCTTGGCAACACTTATCGTTCGCTGGTCATCGTCGATAAACAGCACTCTCTCCGGCTTGACATCAAGCCCCTCAAGGACGTGCGTGAACCAGGCCGCTCCGTCTCTTACCTTGGTGAGCCCCAAGTAAACAGAAATGAACACCAGGTCGCGCTCGCAGATGCCAAGCACATCCTGGTAACGCTCCATCACGATACTAAGGCCAATCTGGCTGAGGTCTGACGCAATCCCCAGCCGGTAACCCTGCGCGCGAAAGTCGTGGAGGTGGGCTATCAGCGCCTCGTTCCTATTGACGACAATGGACGACTTGATAGCCTGCGCCTCCTGCTGATCGGTGACATTCACCAGATCAAGCATCCTATGCCATGTCTCGTCCAAGGTCGCCAGGCCATAGAACGACTCATCCAATATGGCGGCCAAGGACTTCCCAAACTCCTCGCGCGAGAGGTCGCTCTTCCTCTTGCTGAAGATGCACTCGGCCAACTCCTCATGTATCCCTTGCAGCAAGACATTGCCGATATCCCAGAGCATGACATCTATCTGTTTCATCCCAATGATCCTCAACGGAAGCTGTACTGTATGGGAGCCGTCGCCAGAGCTACCGTTGCTCTCGAGGCTGGTTGAGTATCTTCCCGTACTCGTGCGTATTGTATACCAAGTTAAGGTACTGGGTTCTAGTCATCCCGGGGATCGCCACGTGCTGATAGACCATCTTATCCAGCAGCTCTATCTCATCGACCTCGAGGGTGCCCTCTGTATCCTTAACCTTCAGGATATCCCGGGGCGAGTAAGATGCCGCTCGGATATCAGCCCCCCATTGTTGGAGCAGCGAGAACGTCCGGTAGATGTTCGTGGCCGTCTGCCCCTCAATGCCGAGCATCATCAGGGCTTTGGCCTCGATGTTGTATCTTCTCAGCAGCAATATCGCCTCCCGCGTCTGCTCAACGTGATCCGCTACGGAGAACTTCCCCAAGGACCGCGTCGAATCCGAGTCGAGCGTCTCGACCCCTATAGCCAGCTTATAGCAACCGCTCTCGCTCATGAGTCGTACCATCTCCTCGTCTCCCAGACAGTTCGGCCGGGTCGTGGCTGACCATCGGATACGACATCCGGAAGAGAGCAAGGCGTGGCAGAAGCCCTTGACCCAATCGACATCAATGGTGAAAGTGGGGGAGAAGAACTTGAACGCTGCGACCGATTGCTGGTGGCGCTGAACGTACTCGATGATCTCATCGGGATGCTTTCTTCTATCATGCTCCCGAAACGTAATAACCGCCGGGCAGAAATGGCAGTTGAACGGACACCCCCGAGAGACACTCATGGTCAACTCGCCGTCGGTGATGGACAGGTACAATGCTGAGTCGGCCGGATTTAGAGTGCGGTTGGGGAAACTCCAACCGTTATTCGGCACCTCACGTCCCTTGCGCGCCGTATGCCACACCCCATCACGGCGGTAGCTGACCCCGCACATCTCAGCTTCCTCTATCTCGCCCGCAACGTATTTGAGATAGTCGACGATGGCGCATTCCCAATCTCCGTCCATGACAACGGCGTCCACGCCGTGAACCATGAAGAAGTTCGGGGCATAGTTCGAAATGTCGCCATAGATGATCACTTTCGTTTCCGGTGCGAGCTGCCGGATCGTCGGCGCCAGTCGCCGTATTGACCGAGCGCTTTCTATCCGGGCGATCATGATCACCACGTCGTACCTCGTCCCCGATAACGCCGCGAACACCTCCCCGTGAGAGATCTCCGGGTTGAGGCAATCTATCGTTCGCACGGTATAGTTCATGCGTTTCAGGTAGGAGGCAATCTCCACGAAGTAGGCCCACCGCTTGGGGATCTTCGTGTGCATAGGCATTGTATAGGATTCCTCCGGCCACACCATCAGTACGTTCATCGCTCTGCCATCCTCCCAATATCAGTATCGCCAGCCCCGCGGGAAGAGCAAGCCGAGCAACGCACCACCCCCAACGCCGCAGCGCGCACGCGGGAGTGACGGGACACCCTAACGCGGCCGGAGGCTCCGGCCAGATCCATCATCTTACGATATCCCAAGCGCTCTGATCTCGCGGACCAGCAACTTGTTGAGCTCCCGGGTACCTACCGATATCCGCACCCACTCCCCGGCAAGGTCGGGATAGCATGACTTCAGCTCTCGGATGAACATCCCCCGTTCGCGGAGCCGCTCTGCCAACTCCATGGCCGTTATCCCTCTCGTCACTTCGCACAAGAGGAAATTCGTCACGCTCGGCCTCACCTTCAGCCACCGGAACTCCTGCAGGCTGACGAACAGCTCCTGCACGAGCACATGAATCTCCGACCGCGTCTGCGCGACAAAGTCAGCATCATTCATAATGAGCGGGAACAGCACCTGAGAGATGGTGTTCAGCGAGTAGGGCACCTGCCATTGCTTGAAGGCTTCTATCAGACGCGCATTGGAGACCAGGCCACCTACTCGTAGACCAGCCACGCTGAACAGCTTCGAGAGGGAGTATACGAGCGAGACATTCCCCAGCTCCTCCACGTGAGAGCTCAACGTTTCCTCAGAGTAGTTGTGGTGTAGCATCAGGTGAGACTCGTCTACGATGAAGTGACAGGTGGGATGCTCCTGAACGATCCGCTGCAACCGCGCTTTAGTGATATAGGAAGAGGTAGGATTGTTGGGGTTGCACAGGAAGAGCAACGAACTCCGGGAGGCCTGTCGGCCGATTGCGGCGTCATTGAACTCAAGGGTGTCGTCAATGTAGAGGCGGCCTGGTTCGGCCCCCATCGCCTTCAACGCGGCTTCGTATCCCCAATACGTCGGTACGACTACGCTGGGTGCACTTGCATCGAGCAACCGCGGCAGGGCGAAAATAGCCTCCAACGAACCGTTCGCGATCGCGACGTTCTCCACCGGGACAGAGAAGAATGTCGCCAGACACTCGTTGGCCTCGATGTTCCGGTAATCCGGGTAGACATTGATGTACTCGGAGCAGGCGCGGAGGGCGCTTTGAACAAGCTGGGTCGGGCCCAGAGGATTGGCATTCTCCGAGAAGTCATGTCCTTTCATCTTCTCGTATTCGTGTAGTTGAAAATCGTACTGCTGGACGGCAGCACAATGTGCGACGCGTATCATGGTTTGCAGCCAGGAATCTGCACAGCAGTATCCGTCGGGACCATTCTGGATCATCCTTCCCTCGGCCAAGAGGCTGTCAAAGGCCGCCGCCGCACAGTGATGAAGGTGAGCCAAGAGATCGGGGTCCGTGTCGTCGTATCCCAGATACTCCTCTCCGTGACGTCCATCGTGAGGATCTCGGCAGATGGCGGCGACACATTCCTGGACCGACATGGGCCGGTTTCCGGTGTAGGAGTAGATGATCCCAATCAGGGTGGCCCACGCGCGACGTCTGTATCCATCGATGATGCGCTCGTTTCCCGTTAGCACTCTGGCATGCGTGGTCAGGATATTCAGGAGCAGTCGAAACTTCATCTCGCGAGACGATAGATACTGCGGTGACTTCTGGATGTCGGGTATGTAGAACTTACCTCGGCGTATTGGAAACGGCGGTATGTTCAGCACCATCTCAATATCATGGTACGAGTAAACGCACTTCTGCTCGAAGGGAACTTCGTCATCTATCTTGAGGCCGTTCTGCACATGAAAGTCGATCGTCAGGCGCTTGATCAGGTCCACCTCTGCTGGCCCGTAGTGGTGCAGGACGCTACAAACGTCAAAGTCGCTCGTATCTGCGCCCTCGACGGAAGAACCATAGAGCAGCACGATGGGATCGAAGCCGCCGAGGTGGCGGTTGATCTCAGTGACGTACCTATCGGCGAGCGCTGATATGGTGTTCCTTGCGGTGCCCATGACGGTCATTTGCCTCCGAGGCTCTTGGCGGTCGCGTCAACGTACGCAATGAGGTTGTCAATGTCCCCCTCGGTGCTATTTGGGTTCCCGCACATGAACCTGAGCGGATAGACAACGGCATTCTTTTCCAGCGCGCCGTTGTTGTCTACTACCGGGAATTGGTGCAGGTGGTACTTGCCTTCATTGATGATGCGTTGGTGAAGGTTGCGATTCAACGTATTCGTGACGTCCAGATCATGCATTCCGGGTCTTCTGTACATGAACATCACGGAGTTGATGCTGACCTCGTTCAGTACAACGTAATGATCCAGGGACACTAGTTCACGGTGCAAGTACTGCGCCAAGGAGTGCCGCCTCTCAATAATCTCGCCCAGCCCCTGTCTCCCGAGAGACTTGATCAGAAACCACAGTTTTAGCGAGGCCCAGTTGCGAGAACCAAGGAAAGGCGTGACTTGGCCAAATGCGAAATCCTCGCGCATGATCAGGTCGGACTTGCTGGTTATGGATCTCAGACGCTGAGGGTCCTTGACCAAGACGGCGCTGACGACGTACGGACAGCACAGTACTTTGTGGGGATCAGTGCTCACACTATCGAAGAGCTCGATGCCGCGTATCTTGTGCTTCAGCTGGGTGCTGAACCCAAGGCTGAATCCGTGGCAGGCATCCGCGTGCAGCCAGATGTTTTCATCGAAGTTCTTCACGAGGTCGTGCACTTCGGGGAGATTGTCAATCGCCATGGTACGACTGTCACCGGCGTAGGCCACCACCATCATGGTCTTCCCCTGGTTCCGCTGGAGAGCTTCCGCAAGGCCATGAAGGTCCATCTTGAAGCCCTCGATCGGGACCTCCACAATGTGGTCGCCGCACCCGAGCCACATCTGACTACTCCGGATGCTGTAGTGGCCTATCTGGGTCGGCATGATGATCTTGAACCTGCTGGGGTCGCAGAGGCCGCGTTCCATGGTTCCCGGAGCGTGGTTCTCCCGCGCGAGCATGACCGCGATCGCATTGCTCGACGTACCTCCAGGCGTGATCACGCCGCCGACGTCCCAGATGGTATCTATGGAGGAGACCGGATAATCAACCACCTCGCGGAGCCACTGAATGACGGCTATCTCCGCAAAGGTTGCCGAGGGCCCACAGAAGGACTGGTTGATCAGGTTCTGCTGCAACAGTTCGGCGAAGATCGCTCCCGCCATCGCGGCGACGGAGTTGCCACTATCCGGAAACCCCATGAAATTGCGGCAACTGAAATTCGTACAGTAGCGAAGCAGCCTCTCCTCAAACTCTTTGAGGACACCCCGCAACTCCATGCCTTCTTGAGGCATTGCCTCCAGGAGGCTCTGCCCCGCGGCCTGCTCAATCACCTCAGAACGGACGCATTCCTGCAACTTGAAATCAATGCAGGTATCAACGATCTTCTTGAGATACTCTCTTGCCAGCGTATGGTTGTCGCGGTTGAGTATCATCCTCAGCTCCTCTCGCTCGTGTCGCGAAGCATGTCGGTCAACATGTCAAAGCTTAGCCGCGCTTCCCTTAATCCTGACGGGGTGAACTTCGGTGTGAGAACGATATGGTCGGGAAGGGCGAACTTCTCCTTCCTCCAAAAGAGGGTCAACCCGTCTGGGGTTTGTCCGTTCCACACCTCTAGCTCTCCCCGCAGCAGCGCCTCGAGTGCCCCGGCCCGCACGAATAACAAGGCCGGTATGTCCTCTCTGTCTGAGAGCAGGGGGTGATGTCCATCTTTCAACTCGGCCAAGTACACGAACAACTGCAGACACGAGTGGGTCTTTCCCTCATCCTTCGCGTCGCTCCGCAAGGGGAGGAGCAACTCTAGCACGTAAATGGGGGCTGGTTCGTCAGCATCCTCCGCGAAGGAGATCTCCTCCAGGTGATCATCGGGATTGAGGAGGAGCGTCTTCCTCGGAAAGGCAAAGCGAAAGGCGCTCAGAGGGAGTTGGATTTCTTCCCGAAGCTCTCTTTCCAGGCAGGCGAAGGGGGTTTCGCCGTGTTCGATGGCTCCCCCGATGCCACTGAAATCGATGATTGTCTTGTCTGCTGCGGCCTCCGCGCGTTTCCAGAACTTCGTCTTGACGAGAGAGAAGTACAGACCGTCATCCTGCAGGATGATCAGACTGGCTCCTTGATTCACCTGACAGTCGTGACTATACCGCTTGCGGAACTCCTCGGTGAGCGACTGAAGTGAAGGTGATGGCATGGCGAACTCCTCATAGTGGCGGCTGAAAGAATGTGAGAAAAAGGGGGCCTGCCCCGACACGTGATGCCACGCGTCATGTCAATCCCACGGCCTATGTGGTGCTCCCCGTTTCTGTACCACGGGGGATGAGACTCTTCAGCCCCTAAGGAGGACTTCCGGCACGGGACCAGCGATCTCTCAGGAGAGCCCTGTCAATCTTGCCCACGGAGTTCCTTGGCACCGCATCGACACGAACGACGGCATCCGGACAGACCACGTCGTTTGCTTGGCATATCTTGGCGATCTCGCTCTCCTCGATGGGAACCCTCGACGAGACCAGCGCGACTATCTTCTGCGAGAAGAGGTAGTTCTCGACTCCGATGACGGCCACATCCTCAATGTAGCCGAGTTGCTTGATGGCGCGCTCGATTGGTTCAGGCCAGATATTCACTCCTCCCCGTGCGATCATATCGTCTTTCCTCCCACACAGGTACAAGAATCCTTCTTCATCCATGTAGGCTAAGTCCCCAGTGTGCAGCAACCCATTTGTCAGCACTTCTCGCGTGAGTCCATCATCTCCGTAGTAGCCCTTCATGACGTTCCGACCCTGCACGACAAGCTCCCCGACGGAATGGGGGGCATTGATGGAATTCCCTTGCTTGTCTACCAAGCATACCTCTACATCGGGAATAGCCTTCCCGATTGACCCGGATTTCGCCGCGAGGTGCTTCGGGTCGAGATAGGCGACTCGAGGTGATGCTTCAGTGAGCCCATAAACGTGATAGACATCACACCGAAACGTCTCCTGTATGTCCAAGAGCAGTTCTCTATGTGCCGGTGATGCGCTGATGGACACGGCCCGCAATGCACCCGCGTATTTCGCGGCGTGCCTCACCAGCAGGACAAACATCGTGGGTACACCACAGAGGATAGAGATGGGAGAAGCGTTGAGAACCTTCATAACACCGGGCGCGCTGAACTTCTCTCTCATGATGTACAACGTCGCGCCACTCTGTATCCCAGCCAAGAACTCTGCGGTCAACGTCGATGAATGACATAGGGGTTTGACCACGAGCAGGCAATCGCGAGGAGAGTACCCCATATAACGCACCACGGATTGCGCGTTACACGTGATGTTTTCCTTGGTCAGCATCACGCCTTTGTGTTGGCCGGTGGTGCCTGATGTGAAGAGCACTGTGACAACGTCGGAAAGCTGTGGGGTGTATTCCAGCTTATTGAGCAGGGTGAACCACATATCCGGGAGGCCGGGGAGAAGGTCGCAGTCCTGGCCGATATCGCCAAGTGGTTCATCGCTGAGGATGGCGTTTATCCGGCATCTCTGGCAAAGGTCGAGCAGGACCTTTCTGCTGGACTGCCGTGCCACCGGGAAGACTTTTATGTCCGCAATAAGGCATGCCAGGTAGGCGATGCACCAGGCAATGGAGTTCCTTGCGTAGATCGCGAGACTCCGGACATCCTGTTGCCTGAATGAGTGGATCGCTGCCTCGATCTGCTGAGGCAACTCCAGATAGGTAAGCTCGGTCTTCCCGTCCGTTAAGGCCACTCCGGCACGACCGAAGTGAGAAGTGAGTGCGCTTGTCTCTAAACGCATGGAAGTCCCCTTTCGTGCACCAGGATCAGAAAAAGCCGTCTAAGGCGGGCCTTCCAGTGCCAGGGGGTTCCGCCACGCACCCTACTCGCTTTGGGAACAGACCCGTGGACCTCATGTATGGCGTCGCGCCGCGCGCTTGTCCAGCGCCGAATGGATGGAGTATTATGAGTGCTGTGGACCGCGGTCGAGTGAAAAAGAGGTCCAGGAGCCGGCGTGCCAACAGACAGAGTGGGGAGCAGCGTATGAGAAGAGAAGCCCAAGGATTGCCGATCCGAAAGCTTTTTCCGGCGGAAATTGTAACGCGGGAGCTATATAGGCCGGCTCGCCTCGAACCCCTATACCCCGACGAAGAACGGTGCACCAGGAACATGGTTCCGAAGCGACGCGACGAGTCTATGGCAGGATGACATTGTGCCCGCGCGGCGCTGTCCCAGTTGGGAATCGCGCGTTGGTCGGTGCTCATAGAGCTAGATCGTTTCCCTACCTGGCCTCCAGGTGTGGTCGGAAGCGTCACGCACACGGACGGGTACTGTGGGGTGGCGATGGCCCGTAGCAATGAGATCCTGGGCATAGGAGTTGATGCAGAGCGCCTAGTCCCGCTCAGGGAAGAAATCATGGAGCAGATCTGTATACGGCAAGAACTCTACTGGATAGATGCACTTCCTCGCGATCTAAAGGAATCCGCGCGAAAGAGAGTTTCTACAAATGTCAGCACCCCATCAGCAGATAGTCTGTTCCTTTTCGGCACGTGGAGGTCACTATCTCCCGCGAATTACAGACGTTCTCCGTCGCGCTGTTGCAAGCAGTGCGCGACGTATGGCCGCGCGGGTTCTCTCTGAGAGGTGCATATCGCCTCGGACCGACGTTCCTGAGCACGCGTATAGTCGCGCCCTGTCCCTTGCCGCGTCTCCACTCTCGACCGCAAGTCCCCTGGACAGTCAGGGTAATCGCATCTTATCTTGCCACCAGAATCGCTTCCAGGAAGGAGTTGTTCGACCCGGTTTTCTTAAGGCTGGCGCGCACGCTCTGCTTGGCGGATTTGGTTTTCCTGATGAGGTTGAACGCAAGGCGCCGCAATAGAGCCAGGTTCTCGGGGGGCATGGTCTTTGCGCCCCCACCCTGATCTTCGTTCATAGTTACATCCAGCACCAAGTGCAGAGAGTTCTCGATTTCCTAGCGGGCACGGGCCGCTGCCACTTGCTTCACATTCTCCATGAGACTGGAGAGGAAGTAACGCGCCCCTTTGGTCTGCTTCTGGCCGACCAGTCGCTCTGTCTCCACCATCACGAGACTGGCCAGCCCAGGCTATTGATCCTGGCGCGGAAGCCGGTGATCGCCGCCTCTTCTACCATCCAGACGCGGCGCGTCTCAGTGCGCCATAGTCCTTTTCTACGCTCTCGTGATTGCGATAGGGAAGGTCGCGGAATTGCCGTTGCTTGGCTTCCTCGAAGAAGTGGCGCGATTCTTCGTCCAGGCTCTCTTGATTCCGCTTGAGGCAAGACACATACTTGCTTCTTGATCTGTCCCGCTAGGTCTCTCTTGCAGCCCATGGCATCCATCGTCACCGCACAGCCCTGCACGTCCAGCAGCTTGAGCAGCTCTGGCAACCAATAAGCCCCCGAATTCCACTTGAAGGTCCTTCTGGAGCTTCAAGGCCCTTCCTCAGGGGTCTTCTTCACACGGTCCAGCTAGATGCGATTGCTCTGCCTGGGCAGTGGCGGTAGCCCCGCGTGAGGAGACGGACGCCTAGCAGGGGATCCCTCCAGGAGGGAAATTCTCGATCGCGACAGGATTGCATGTAGATTGTCGTAACATGTCCGTTGCGAGGGCCATGCTTTCCTGGATCGGCGCTAGCTTCCTCGCCCAGTTCAGGACGTAGGCCTCCACGTGTGCTTCCGTCAAGAGGCCGCGCTGGATCCGGGCACAAAGGTCCAAGAGAAACTCCACGTCAAGCTCGACCAGCTTGCGCTTCTCTCGTCTGAACTCATCGGCAATGTCGTGCCAGCCTAGTTCCTCCGCCTCGGCAAGCGCATAGGTGGCCAGATTCACCGGGTATACATTCTGGGCCCAAGCCTTCCTTACCCTATAGAAGAGACGCACGGCCTCATCGACGAACTCGTACCCGACTTCGTTGTTCACTAATGACCCTTGGCTCTTCATCAGTTCGTGGAAAGGAGTGCCATGTACAACTTGGAGCACCGAATACTGGGACAACGGAAAAGCCGCGTCGGCCATGTGTGAGAAGTAGCCGGTCTCCTTGAGCCCGACGATGCTGCGCGACACCTCTTCGATCGTGCTGAACGGGTCAAGCATTATGAATCCAACGGCGACCTTGAGGCCAACCTCGGCGAGCACCTTGATGGCTTCCGCGTTCTCCTCCACAGTCGTGTTCTTGGAGAGAAACTCCAGTTGCCTCTGGTCCATCGTTTCCACTCCGACAAACACGTACTGCAGACCAGCCTCTTTCAACCTCGGAAGGAGTTCCCTGTTCTTGATGACGTCCGTGGCTCGCGCGGATATCGAAAAAGAGACGGGAATCTTCCTGTCTCGAATCAGTTGGCACATCCGTGCTACTCTCCGGGTGTTTGCGGAGGATGATACGAGGAAATTGTCGTCGTAGAAATTGAGGAACTCTACCCCCTTATCTCGTACGAGATGCTCGATCTCAGCGACGACATTCTCGGCCGTTCTCATCCGGATCATTCTGCCAGGTAGCCCCTTGTAGAAGGCACGTATGGAACAGAACGAGCAATGGCCATAACATCCTCTTGACGTGACCATGCTGGCTCTCTTCTTCTTAGAGATGAAGGCCCTCCGAGGGAAAGGCAAGGTATCGAGATCATCAACGAGTGGTCGTGGCGCCGTTCTGACCACTACTCCGTCCTCGAGATAGGCCAGGCCAGCGATGTCCTTGTAGTGGCCATGTGTGGCGACTGCTTTCACCAGCTCCAAGCAGGTATGCTCCCCCTCACCCAGGACGCAGCAGTCGACGCCACGCACCGAGGTAAGGATGGACTCATGGCATAGCGTCGCATAGTAGCCCCCCAGGAAGACAAAGATGGAAGGGTCAATCTTCCTTATCTGCCGCACTATCTTGAGTGCGTAATGGCTGTTGTACACATAGGTTGATATCCCGACGATTCGGTAATGCTCTCTTTGTATCACCTCGCAGAGTTCCTTCGGCGAGATATCCATGCCCATGCACTCATATATGTCAGCCTGTATTCCGCTGTCCTCCAGCACGGCCGCGATGTAACCGAGACCCAGGTGGGCGAAGTTGTAGGCGGTCTCGCAGTAATCCATATTCCTTTCCCGTTTGTTACCGTCGGGAGGATTTACCAAGCAGACCTTCATGTTTGGACCCCAATGGGTGTCTTCGTGATTCTCACGAGCTTCCGCTGCCTCGAGCATCTACGCACAATGCCCCACACCGTCCCCACGGCTACTCGGGGGCGGTGAGTACACGCGTCGCTACCCAGTCTCGGATCCGTCCGACGACTTCCATTTGTGCCTTGGGGTGGGTGAATAGAGGGTCGGAGTCCACGAGTTGCAGCTCGTTCAGGCCGCCTTGCAGCAACTGGGCACCGCGCGCGACGCATTGTTCTTTGCACGAGCTTACGATGGCGAACCATCGGAGGGACGGATTGCCCTCCATCACCCTCTCCAGGCTGACTTCCGAGATCTCCTGCAAGAGCTGCAGCCCCACACTCTGACCCAACACATTCCAATACTGCGAACCGGACTCGTGAAGCCGTTCTAGCCAAGCCAATTCAATCGCGCCTTCTCTCATATCGAGCTGCTTGGTCTCCAGCAGCTCGACCACTGCGGAGGGTTTGAATGCCTGCTGATAGTCAAAGATGGGGGCGAAAGTGGGATTGACGAGTACGACGGAATCGAGCGTTCTGGCGTCTGCAATTTCGCAGGCAGTGACGCATCCGAATCCCACACCAATCACAACTGTTCTAGCCGGAGCGTAGTTGTGCTCGACGAAATCAAGGGCACTGCAGGCGTCATCGTATAGATCTCGAACGCCGAGTTGGCTTAGGCTACCCGTGCTATCCCCACATCCCCGCGCGTCATATCTGCAGACACTCACACCTAGCTCCATCAAGGCCACTGAAAGCTTTGAGAGTAGGAACCAGCTTTCACACTTGTCCTGGAACAGTCCATGACAACAGAGAGCCCAGGTATTGCCGGCTCGCGCGTTCTGGAGGAAGCAGAACAACCTCTCTCCGGAAGGCACCTTAAGAAAGAGCTGCTGCGTGTTCATATCTGTTCTCAAAGCGATGCGTGTACCAGACAACTGTACGATAGCTTGCTATGCATCATCAGCAAGCCAGTCTATCGTCAGATCAATGACACGGCGCGTCCACGTGGGAGAGAAGAACAGGTGGTTAGCTTCCGGAATCTGCTCAACTCGTATGAGCGGGTTACGAATCTCTCCTACCCTCATCCGGAGGTACTCATCGTGCTCGCCATACACGAGAAGGCACCTCTTATCCATCTCCTCCAGGTCAATGCCAGCGCGTTCTCTCTCCTTATCCTCAAAGTAGTCCTTGTATAGCCAGTGACCTAGCACCGGCCAGACGGCTCTGTTGTCCACCCGGTGCAACCTTCGTGCAAACCTCGCCTCCGGTTCAGCGGCGGCCTCACCCTCGGGAAAGAAGGTGGGGCTCCAAAACACCATGCCACTCACGTGACTACTCTGTGCTCCAAGATTATGCACGACAATCGCCCCGTCACTGAATCCCAGGAGATACAGACGGGTTGCGCGCCTCTCGTGCCGCAGCCAATCCAGCGCGTGTTGCATATCACAATGCTGCTGCGGAAGGGTACACTCGTAGAATCTGCCCTGGCTGATCCCGGATCCAGTCAGATCTATGCGGAGACAAGAGAACTGCCTTTCTACAAGTGACCTTGCCAGTCGGACACATATCCTATGCACATCAACGCGCGTTCCTCCCAGGCCATGGCAGATCAAGACTGCTCCACGACACGGAAGGCTCTCGTGGTAGATCCCATATAGCTCTCTGTCCGTGGACGCTATGGAAACTGGATGCTCGACTTCGTTCTCCATTCTGACCCCTCGAGATTCAGGCCTTGCTACTCGTCGGCGAACGGATGAATCCAAACTGCGCAATTCGCTTAGTTTCTATGTAAACGCGATGAAGATCCCTCCCCGAAGAAGCGACGTGCTCAGTTTGAGGTATCCTCCCTTCCCTCGCCATCCAGTACTCTTCCAAACGGGGCATTATCCCACGACGGTAGGTCTAAAGGAAGGCCTTGGGTAGCCAGCGCGATCACCCTCCCATCGACATCCATGATAAGTCGCTTGCGTCTCAGTTCCTCCACAGTTTTACAAATCGTCGTCGGTGACATCTGTATGTCGGAGATTCGCTCGAGGATACCAGGCAGACGTCGTTCGCCACATCCGTAGCAGTATTTAGGTGCCCAGATGTCGACGTTCGCCGATGCAGATATTTGCTCATCTGCGCGCCTCGCATTTCAAGTCTGTACTTTGCCAATGCTAAAGGCAGAAGAGAGGCGAAAGATGCAGGGCCGCTGGCTACTGAACCTCATTGTCGTAGTCTGTCATGTATCTCTGTGCACCCCATTCGTGGAACGGCTGCAAGTAGAGACCTCCGAGGTCGAACAGCGGTCGTTTGTTCTCAATATACTCAATGACTTTTCTTCTCAGGGAGGTATCTCGTGGTGCAGTGGCGAGGGTCGTCGCGGGACTGAAGACGAAATTCCAGATGCTTCGATAGCTTCCCGCGTGAGGCAACAGGAAGAATTCCCGCTGAAACTTGACGATGTTCGTTTCACGACCCAACATGTCCTGGAGTTGCGGCGCGAATAACCAGGAGGGCATACCGAGTAGCCCAACCGGAGGCCTCTCCTTGAAGTGCGTTGCGTAGAACCTTTCCGCCAGGTTGAGCGTCTCCACGCACACTTCCGTCGTGAGGGCATCTATCCGGGGGATGTGAAAGTCGAGGATATCACTCCCTGTTCTGAAGACGCATTGCCATTCCGCCTTCTTCAAAGTGACTGTTTCTGGTGTGACCTTTCCGTAAGGGGTAACCAAATTCGCACGCACCACCTCATTGTCCTCATCATAGGAGGTGCGAAAGGCCGGTTCAGAGTCGCCGCCTCCGGCCCCGACCACGTCACCATTCTTGTTAATGTCGCAAGGTGATGAACGAAAGACCATGGTGCGCTGATTGCGGGCATCCACGAAAGCTACTATATCCCCCTCATAAGTGATGAGCCGAAACTGGAATGCTCCCAACTGGAAGAGTTCGCAAGAAAGGTGCTGCCAGATCCAACCAATATTCGGGAAGCAGTACGTGCCGTAGGTGTCCCGCCAGTACCGTATCCAATAGGCAATATCTCCCATAGTCCGCACATAGAGGGAGTGAGGATATCCACGCGCGGCATACTCCTCCTTTGCGTCATATAGCCGTTCCAGGCAGCACAACAAGTAGAACAGCGAGAATTCTGCACCAAAGGTCTGGTAGATGAGCGGATGGTGCGGTCTCACAATGCTCCATTTCTGCTTCCATCGACCGCTGAGCACCTCATCACGATAGTAGCTCGTGAAGAGTCGCTTGAGTTCGTCGCTGGCGGCGATCTGCCGTAAGACCTCCGTAAGCTTGCAGAGGCAGTCCTCGGGAATACCAATTTCCGCGAGGCAGGAGCGAGCGGCTGCTATGTTGAGGATGGTCAACGCGCCCCCTCGGAAAGGCTGGGAAGCACGCGACGCGACCGCGCCACACGACGCACTCGACCCTCCACGTGGAGAGAGACGGCGCGCTCACCTCTGGGGGTGGTGTAGACCGTGCTCGACCACATGATACGCCTCCGCAAATTCCATCCCGATCTCCGCGCCTCGGCTGGACCGAGACCTGAATAGCATCGCGTCATAGTTAAACAGCTGATGTTGTGATTCGTATTGGCGCGACAAACCCTGCAGCGTCGCGTAGTCCTCTGCGCTGAGCGGGAGGTACAAATTGGGATCTCTGATCCTGTTCCAGACCTCGTACCCGATGAGGAAGGGCGTTTCCGTTCCTCTGCACGCGCGAAGCGAGGCCTGCGTCACTGCGAGGTGATCCGGATGACGATCCCCCCGGTGCGGAAACAGCACCGCCTCCGGCGCATGGCTGCCTAGTTCGCTGCTGATGGCTTCCGCCATGACTTTGATATGCTGCAGTAAGAAGCCGTCGGGCAGTTGCAGGAAGCGGTGCTCCTCAATATTCATGTTCGAGAGCACTTGACACGCCTCGGTTCGTCGCCTCTCCGACAGCTGCTGACTCGGCGCGCTCTCGGGCGTCCCCTTTGCCCCGTCGGAGAAGAACACCACCTTCACCGATACATGGTCGGTGTTCCGTAGCCTGTACAGCAACCCACCGCATCCGAAAACCTCATCATCTGGGTGAGGGGCAAGTGCGAGGATGCGCGTGCAGCCATGGGCGATGTCGGAATAGGCAAGGCGGCTTTCCAAAGGTTCTAGCTCTGTCCTCGCCGACTCGCGCGACAAAGAAGAATGACCACTCTATAGACCTTTCAAAAGGAGCACGAGAGGGCTACATAAGAATACCTCTCGAAGAATCCATCACTGCCGGGCGAACTCGGCACGCGTCTCCTCGGCCGGATGCTACGGATTCAGACGTTCCCGCGCGAACCGTCCTTGCTCGCTCCCTGGAAGTAGTTCCAGTGGAGCATCTCCGAGAGAGATTTCTTGGAGCATCGGAGCAGCTTCGCCCCAACCGGATAGCCAAGCGCTACTAAGGAGACTAGACGATAATCCTCTGGAACTCCAAGCAACAATCGCACCTCGGTCGCGTACTCCGTGTCGTATCCCGCGACCCAGCACGATCCGATGCCATACGTCCACGCCGCAATGATCATGTTCTCCGTTGCGGCCGCCCCATCTTCGAGGTAGCGTTGGGCGGCGGTGTTCCCGAAGACCGCGATGCACGCGGCTGAGGAAGCGATAAACCTCCCGTTGTCCGCAAGTGCGGCAAGGTCGGCCAGCGTGGAGGCCTTTGTCACTACGACGAAGTGCCACGGTTGCAGGTTATGCGACGAAGGCGCAAGCCTACCACAGTCAACGATGGCCTCGATCACCCCCTGCTCGATGGGCCTGTCGGTATACCTGCGTACACTACATCGTGTACGCAGCAGTTCGATCGTATCCAAGAGCTGCCTCCTACTCGTATCTTATGGCGCGGAGACACGCCTATGAGGTGGCATTCTCGGTCAGCAGTTCAATGGTACGAACGATGCTCCCGACGATCTGGAAGTTATCGGGGTTGAGGTCGTCATCATCAAACTCGATACCGAACTCTTCTTCGAGCGAGAGCACGAGTTCCACAATCTGGATCGACTCCAGGCCCAGGTCCGTCAGAAGATCCGTATCCTCCCGGATTTGCTCCTTCGGCACTGGCACAATGCAGGTGCTCACAATCACACGAATTACCTGCTCCAACATACGATCACTCATGACGGAATCCAGCTTTGCCTCCTCCTCATGCAGCCTTGCGTCTGTGACGTGCCATAACACCTCCAGGCGCAACCTCGAGTACTGACGGCTCTGCAGTACCGTCTCGTTCTTTGCCCGGGAATAAGTCGCCTGGGCCTACTGTGGGTGTATGCACAGCGCCTCCCGCGCGCGATAATACATCTCGATCGTCCGCTGCGCCATCACTTCTAGCGAATAGTGATTCTCTATCGCGGCACGATTCCGCTTCCTGATGGCGATCAGGTCGCGTTCCGAGGTCATCAGCGCCCTGTGCAGGGCCACCGACAAGGCCTGCGTATCCACATAGGGCCGAGGTCCACCCAAGTCGCACAAGAAGCCGTTCTCTCCATCTCGGACGAGTTCCTTGAGCCCACCGGTATTGGCGACGATCGGAACGGCCCCCGAGGCCATGGCCTCCAGGACCACGAGACCGAGTTGCTCCTCAAGAGAGGGAGCGACCAGGAATTCACTCGACAGGAGGATTTCTCTGACGGCACTCCTCTCGAGATGCCCGTAGAAGGTAAACCTCTGGCCGTACGTATCTCTCAGACAAGCCTCCAGAGAACCGGTCCCCACGATATCCAGTGCTGCATTCATGTGAAAAGGACCTCCCGCGAAGGCCTCGCACAAAGAGGTGATGCCCTTTTCCTCCTCGAGCCTTCCGACAAAGGTGAAGGTCCTCCGTGCCGGATTACGGTTCCGCGCGAAGGAGGGACAGGCTCCGAGTTCAATCCCGTGAGGCACGAGAGCGGCCTTGTGCGCGTTTCCTGGATACGCTCTCTCCAGAAGCTCTCGGCCATAGTCACTGATGCAGATTAGGGCCGTCGAGCCACCGATCATCTGCGCTTCTCGCGCCAGGATGCCAGCCAACTCATGCTTAAAGGGGTGGGTTGAGAGACTCCCAAACTGGATCTCGAGAAAATGCAGCGTGCTGACAACAGGGGTGATATACTGCCTCGATAGCTGTTGGGCGACGGGAAAGATCATCCACCCATGGCAATGGATGATGTCCGGCCGAAAACCCTCATCCTGCAGTACCGAAAGCACGGTATCCGGCAACCGGTCAAGGCAAGTGGCTTCGCCGGTGCTGCACGCGCAAGCTTCTCCTTTGCTCCGCAGGTTCTCCGCCACCCGAGCACAGGGGTGGAAGATGACCTCCTTAGCGCCGTCGCGGATCTTCGCGTAGCGATCTACGGTGACAACCCTGACCGCGTGGCCAGTGGCCTCGAGCGCCCGTCGCAAATCATATACGTTCCATCCCATCCCCCATGCTGGCTCGGGTGGATAGTCAAACGTAACCATCAAGATATTCACTGGTCCAGACCATCCAATGCGTATGTTTCCCTGGCGGCGGAGTTCCCGCCATCTAGCCTCCCGCGCGCAGTCTCTGACGACGTGCACTACGGGAGGCCGTCACAGTCCGTGGCGGTGGCAGCGGCCTGTAAACGACTCGCTAACGGCTCTACCAATCTAAGACACCAATCCACCAACTCCCGAAAGAGGAGGGCGCGGCTCTCCGGTAGATGAAACACATCGGTACCACCTGGGACGACGCAGAAGCCGGTGTTGCTGCGTTGCTGCAGAAAGGCCAGACTCCCGTGCCGGAGTTGCTCCTGAAAAGCGTCCCGATATCGACTCGCCTCGCCGTAGACGACCAGCAGCGAACAGTGCAGCCTACTCAGCACGACGTACTCGGGGAGAATCTTGGTCTTCTCCTTCGCAGGCAGATCTTCCTGCGGCTGCTCCGGGCGGGTGGGGAGACCAACTCGGTGTATGATTGAGGCTATGCTAAACAGCCTGAGTATCGCAAGGGGGTTTACTCCTCGACGCATCATGTGTACACCGCGGCGAAGCGCGCTCTTCATGACTTGCCAGGCGGCCCCGCCTTCTCCTCGATAGGCGTTCAGCATCGCAACGCCGACGACGTCACGCCGTCGCAACGCCACTCGAACCCCCATAGAGGCACCACCGCAGAGCCCAATGAGAATGAACCGGGTGAAACCACGTGTCCGCAACTCCTCCATGCAGGCTTCTACGTGATGCCCAAGCGCTTGCTGTTCCATGAACTCCCCGGTTCCTGAGCTATCACCGCAGCCGACGTGATCCACCCGGCAGGTCCATAATCCTGACTCGCTCAGGGCGTTCGCCATGCGGAGGTACAGACGTTGCGGCCCGCTTCTGTCCTGAGGCGTCGCCGGGAGGAGTAGGACGGCGACATCTGCCACCGGGGTGGCGTTCCGGGGTTTATGAATAGCCAGGCAGATCCGCTCTGCCTCCGTGTAGACAAAGCGCGTCTCGATCTCATGCCTCGGCAGCGCCGGGAGCGCGGCGGAGGTCAGCTGGAACGGAGGAGGCACGTGGGCAGCCGGCCGCGCTCTCGGGCCTACCCGGACCTGCCACTCGCAGATAGTCTGATAGAGGCCTTGATAACGGTAGAGTTCGATCCTATCGCGATCATGGGACATCCAGAAGGGAGGAGCATCACAGGCAATATGTTTGAGACGGGCGTTGTCGTACTGCCAGCGCGAGACCAACTTCCGGAACTGGCGACTCTCTTTTTCAGCTTGCGTGGATACTACGAGAGTGTGAGAAATCCCCTGGAGCAGACTCTCGGGCAGGGTAAGGTGGCGGACTTCCTCAGTCACGCGGTGGTGGAGACGATGCCCGTAGCGGAGGAGGTAGCGCACCGTCGGACAGTGGGAATCGTCGGCAATGAGGCCCAAGGGCGCTCCTGGACAGACCACGATGGTGGCCAGTCGCTGATCTCGCCAGAAGCGCCGGACCTCTGCAATGGGCGCAATGAGCACCAGGTCGTGGGGAGGCAGTTCCATCGTCGCCAAGAGGTTGGCCCCCACTCTCACTCCTACCAGACAGATGGCGGCTCCAGAGAAGGCACCGTTCACCCACTGTATCGCCGACCGTATGTTGCCCCGGTACGTTTCCAGACTCGCCTCGAAGTCCTCCCCCGCGCTCTCTCCGGTTCCAGCGTAGTCGAAACGAAGGGCCGCCACTCCTGTATCGGCCAATTGGAGGGCGAGGCCGGTGAGCGCACGACGACTACACTCGCCTTCCTCCCAGGTCGCGTTGCATAGTATCGCCACCTGGGAGAAAGGGATTCTCGGTAAGAAGAGCATGCCGTGCAACTGAATCCCTTCGTCCTCCCAGATGACTGGGCTGATCTTCACTCTGTCAGAGGAGGGTGTTGATGGTGTGGCCCGCACGCATTACCTCACTGATGGTGCTAATAGGCACCCACTCGCCGGAGAACTCTCATGACGGTTTTCATCAATATGGTAGCGTCCCTCCAGAGAGAATGCGTCAGCACATACTCACGGTCGATCGCGAGTTGGCTGCGCACACATAGATCGCCGCGTCCACTGACCTGCGCGGCCCCCGTGATGCCGGGTTTAACGGCCAACACCGCCAAATCTTCTTTCGTGTAGTATGAGATCATCTCCGGAAGGTCGGGTCTCGGTCCTACCAGGCTGATATCTCCGCGTACGCAGTTGATTAGATTCGGCAGTTCGTCAATACTGAACCGGCGGATGAATCGGCCTATTGGCGTATTGCGAGGGTCCTCAGGAACCTTAAAAGGTTTTTGCTGAAGGTCTTCCTCGCTATACTCATAAGCGTACATCGCGGGGAAGCGCAGCTTCGAATCAATGGGCATGGTTCGGAACTTATAGAAGGTGAAGAGCTCTCCCCCTTGCTTCACGCGCACCTGGCGCATCAGCGCAGGCCCGCGACTTGTAAGGAGAATCAGCGCGGCGACGCCGGCCATCAGGGGAAGGCTCACCACCAATCCCAGGCCCCCCAAGAGAAGATCAACCGTGCGCGTGAAAGCCCGATTCCATCCTCGCGGGGCATACCGCGCCACCAGTCGCGCCAATTCAGTCTCGGGTGCGGCCACCTTGCGAAGCGCCAAGAAGAGGTGAGGCAACCGACATACCGCTTGGATTTCCGCCACCATCGCGAGGAGAGCAGAAGGCGTCTCCTCCCACAGGTGAGGATCGGTGATGAGAATGCCTCCTCCCGGCCTCACCCGATAGATCAAGGAGAGGAAGTGTGCCTGGGAGCAGCACGCACTATTGGTCAGCCAGACCGCGTCAAACAATGTCTTGCTGTCCGACGCCTCCCGTTCGGAGAGCACTCGCACTCCTGCCCGGGACGCCCAGTGGGCCGAGGTGCAACCGGCAACTACCACCGTACCCTGGATTCCGACGCGCGCGAGCCACCGGATGCCCTCGGAGAAAGGCCTCGGCGCTGCGCCGCACTTCGCGGCACAGAGGGCGCAGTCTCCACTATCAGTAGTGCGCGACTGTGCCATGTCGTAGCACTATTGTCAGGCACCCGCGAAAGGTAATCCCCGCCGCCAGCACTAGTGCGACCAGCAGGCCCAGCAGCAAGAGACTCTCCGACGCGATCCCGACGCCTGTGCTATTCGTCCCCACCGCGGTCCGCAGCAATCGGAGCAAGTGGGTAAGGGGGAAGAACTCGGCGCACTGCCGCAGATGGAGGGGCAGTACCGTGACAGGGAAGTAGACCCCACCCAGCAGGACTGACGCCTTATCGAACAGAAAAGCCACCGGATTCCCGCGCTTAAACAGAAGCACGAAGCTTGCAGACATGAGGCCGAGGCAACAGTAGATGCCTATTCCGAGCACAAGCGCGGTCAGGAGTGCCCCCCAGAAGGCCACGGCTACGTTGAGTTGGAACAACACTTTCGCCGCGACCAGGGCTCCCACACTCTCGAGGCCGGCCAAAGTCAGCCCTCCCAGAGTCATCCCCACAATAACGAGCGTCGGTCTCGCACCAGTGGCCAACAGCATTTCCAGCGCTCCCGTGGTCTGGAACTCTCGCAGCTCCCGAGAGAACGTCGAAAACCAGGTGCTCAATAGGGAGGAGAACACGATCCCCAGCGCGACGAACGAGAAGTAGGTCTGGGCGCCAACTGCACCGGATTGACTTGGCAGCAGGTACTTCGCCAGGAAATGGAAGGCGGCAATGACGAAGATCGCATTCACCAGACTCAGCGTCAGATCGATCGGATAGCTCACCGCCACCAGGAGCTGCGCACGCAGCAGGGCATAGCATCGCCAGAAGCAGTTCATGGCGTGCTCTCCAGCAGGGCGTAGATTGCCTCCGTCACGGAAGGGGTGCGCCCGGCCTCGCCCTCGGAGGGTCCGTTCACCGTCTGCTGCAGATACTCGGGGCTTCCGAAATACACCAGATTGCCGCGATGCAACACCGCCGTACGACCGCCGAATTCTTCCACTTCAGAAAGGATGTGTGTGCACCAGAGGACCGCTCGGCCGCGACCAGCCAACTTGTCACGGGCATACTGGCGAAGCTGTCGGGCTGATACTGGGTCTACGGACTTGGTCGGCTCATCAAGGATGATGAGCGGAGAGAGAGAGAGCATGGCGCGGGCGATATTCACCCGTTGTCGCATTCCGGTTGAACAGTACATGAACGGTAGGTGAGCATAGGCCCACGCGTCTAGCGCCTTCAGGCTATCCTCGGCCCGGTGCTTTGCCCGCGAGAGCGTGAGGCCGGATAGCATGCCGAATAGAAGGAGGTTCTCGTAGCCGCTTAAGCGGAACAAGAAGCTCCGTTCCTCACTGGATGTGATGCCGACCTTCCCGCGTAATTCGTTCGATTTCTCGATCCGCTTCCCCAAGAATGAGATCTCACCACATGAGTGCTCCAGGAGTCCTGCCACGACCCGGCACAGCGTCGTCTTGCCCGCGCCATTTGCCCCCACCACTGTGAGAACTTCCCCCTCTAGGATCTCCAGGGAAAGGCCTTTTAGAGCAGAGACATACTCCCTGCGAAACGGTTGGCGGAGCGCGTCCTGAAAACGTCGCGCCTTCGGGTATCGCACCCACAAATCGTGGATCGCGAGGAGAGGTACGGCACCCTCCCCCGTGCTGCGTTCAGTTTGTGCTATCACGGAAGAAACTGTCAATCGCGTTTACCACAGCATCGACTTCCTCATCAACCATCCTCGAATAGAGTGGAAGTGCCAGGACTTGTCTTCCAATCTGTTCCGTGGCGGGAAGCGGGGTGTAGAAGTCTTGGAATGCCGGCTGCAGATGGTTCGGGGCGTAGTGCACCCCGGTAACGATTCCGCGCGCATTCAGGCACTGTTGCAGCGCAGGCCGCTTTCCGTTGAGCACTAAGATCGCAAAATTGTACGGAACGATCTCATCATAATCGGCGGGAGGAATACGGATTCCTGGAAGCGGCTGTAGACTCTCCACATAGCGCTTGCATATCTCTTGCCTGCGCTGGCGTGAGTACTTGAACTTGTCTAACTGGGCGAGACCAATTGAGGCCGCGATGTCGTTCATGTTATAGCGATAGCCGAATCCCATCACTGAATGACCTGATCCCGAAGACCCGCGCCGTGGATGAGCTACGCCACCTGATCGGAGGAGTCGTAGATGATCCGCCAAGTCGCCGTCATCGGTGGCGATACCGCCTCCGTCGCCGCAAGTGACCGTTTTCACGGGATCGAAGCTGAAGCACACGGCTCGGCCTCGGCTGCCCAGACACTTACCGTCGCAACAGGATCCGAAGGCGTGTGCCGCGTCCTCCACAACTTCCAGACCGAGTTCTTCTCGGAGTTCGGTCACGTCGCAAACGCGCCCGCCGTAATGGACTGGCATCACGACCCTTACCTGCGGCGTCAAACGCCTTCGGGCATCGTCAATGTCGAGAAGCAGATCTTCTCCCACTTCACAGAACACCGGCCGCAACCTTGCCATCAGTACTGCCTGAACAGCTGATGCGAAGGTCAGTGATGGCACTATCACTTCACAGTCGGACGGTAAGCCTAGTGCCTCCAACGACAGGTGAAGTGCCGCGCTGCCAGTCGCCGTCGCCACGAAGTGTTTGGCCCCCAGAAGAGCTTTGACGCGTTCTTCGAAGCACTCCACGGCAGGTCCGCAGCCGAGGTAGCCGGTCGCCAATACCTCGGCTATACGAGCGAGCTCCTCTTCTCCCACCGAGGGTCGAGAAAGAGGGATTTTCACCTCTGTTGAAGTCGTTACGTTCACAGCTACTGAAAGCTTCCAGAATAGCGACGCATTCGTCTGACGCAGGTGTGATGTGCGCTTCGTACCAGTTGCGGAATGATCCGCAGCTTCAGTCCCTTTCTAACCCCAGTCGTGGCGTTATCATAATCGTCAGTATGTTCTCCTCCACCTGTCGATGTGTGGAGCGGAAGAGCTGACCGAGCAACGGCAAGTCTCCCAGGATCGGCGTCTTGCTGACCGACCGAGTCTCCTGTGAAAGCACTAGCCCTCCAATCGTAATTGTCTCCCCTTCTCTCACCATCACGCGGGCAGAGGCCTGACGCGTCGTCACATCCGGTAGACTGCTGGCGGAGGTGAAGGTGAAGTTGCCCACCCCTACCGCAACCTCCACCAGGATATTCCCGTCACCCAGCACGGTAGGGGTCACCTTGCCGGTGATGTCGGCCGAGATATCACTCTGCTGCAAGTAAGGCCGTCCGTACTGATCATATCCCTGGGTGTAGAAGTAATACTTCGTGCGCCGCACATTCATGGTGGCAGGACTGCCGCTCAGCGCTACCAGGCGCGGGTTGGCACGGATGGAGACTTCGCCGTTCTGCTCCAGTGCGTTCAGACTGACGAAGAACTCCTCCTCCAGCGTCTCGACCCCGCGATAGAAGACCTGCCCCGCGCCAAGTTCGGTCAGCGGGAGTTGCCCTCCGATGTGGCCCTCACTGTGCACCCAGTCTAGACCCAGCTCGCGGCTGGCCGTCTTGGACATCTCCATGACCAGCACGTCCAGGGTCACTTGCGGCGCCGGCGTATCGACCTTCGCAAGATAATCTCGGATTCGTTGCGCCGCTTCCGGCGATCCGTTGACGATCAACAGATTCCGCTCCGGGTTAGCTTCCAGGAATGCTTTGTCGGCCTCGGGCAGGCAGTCAAGAGCCTGTTGCACAGTGAGGTACTCGGGGCGGATAAGCTCGACCTCTGCCGCGGTACTCCCGGCTGAGATCGGCGCTTCGACAGGAGCTTCCTCCTCTGATCGCAACTCACCCCCCTCGGGCTCGGTTCCTTCGACTTCTTCGTCCGGCAGCTCCAGCACATAGAGGTCAGGCTCGCACTGCTCCTGCTGCCAACTAATGACCTTGGCCTGGGTGAACAGAATCCGCCTGCTATCCGGTGCCCATGACTCTGAGTCCACATATATGTGCACGGCATCTTCATTGCGCCGCGCGCGAATGAGACTCGTCACCTCCCCGGTGGCGACATCGGATATCTTGATAACATCATCAATCTCTTCCCAATGAGCGTTGTCGCCTTCTCCGCGCCGCGTGTACTCCACCGCGTGACGCATTAGCTTGGTACTATCTGGCGAGGCCCACTTGCGGTATCCACTCACTCGGCGATCGCGCTCTGGATACCCTATAGACTCCCGCACATTGCTCCCATCCGCATCGCAGATGAAGATGACGGTGCCTCGCCCAAACTCATCCCTGCGCCAGCCATGGAAGTACGCACCGCTCCCATCGGGTAGCCACTTCACATGCACGTACGACCAGCGTCCCGATCTGCCAAGACTGCCACCATGGGTGATCGCACGGGCGTCTGAGCCGTCTGGCCGCATCATCCATATGTCCCAGTTATACCCGGCGCGCCGTTCCTCTGGAGTGCGGTCTTTGTCTGAGTGATAGAGTATCCAATCCCCTCTCGGTGACCAAGCGGGATCGCCCAGCGTGCAGAGATCATGGGTTACCTGTGTCAGTTCCGAACCGTCCGCGCGGCACTTCCAGATCTCACGGTTCCCCCACTTCTCTCGCTCCTGTTTAGAGGCGAAGGCCAAGAACGCAATCCAAGTGCTGTCTGGTGACCAGGATGCCGTCAGATCCCAGCTATTCGTGCCCTGAAGATTCGGTGTAAGTCTCTTGGCCTCCCCATCGGATGCTCGGAAGCTCCAGAGGTGTATGAGGCCGGAGCCGTGATCCGCAATGTGGTACGCGAAGTGCTTTCCGTTCGGAGACCAAGCGGGGGGCGCATCTTCTCCTTCACCGAAGTCGCTGCGTTTGTAGCCGCCCGAGATCTTCTTCGTCTCACCAGTGGCGAGATCGTAGATGCAGACACAGGCATCGCTGCTACTCTCGTTCTTGTTAGCGAAGACATAGGCGAGCTTGGTCCCGTCCGGGGACCATGCGCAGACCATAGGCCAGCCCACCGGACTGATGGCTTGTGCCTTAGTGCCGTCACCGCGCGCGAGCCAGAGCTGGCGGTCACTTTTGCTGACCTCCTTGAAGAAGGCGATGTGGTCACCGGTTGGCGCGAAACCTGCCCCTCGCTCAGTGTGCGATTTACCATCATTTGTAAGCTGGTGGATGGCTAGTCCTGGGTGGATCTCCTGCGCGCACAGCGGCCCGGTGAGAAGTCCTGTTACGACAAGACACAAACCAAGCTGCGCAAGTCTCCAAAGAGATCTAGTGAATGGGATCCTCAGTTTGACCTCCTAAGTCTGTTGTGGGCACTGTTTATTCAGCCCATTCGTTCGTTGTCGTCAGCAAGCACATGACACGCCATCGTGCTTAGGTTTACGGCGCGAGATAGGGTCGTTACTATGTGTCTACACGCCCGCTATCATCATGACACCTCATAGATGCGTGTACCATGCGCATGCACGCCGGAGAGTGTTAGGGTTAAGCAACGTAAGGTAGGCCATGCAATTGGCGCGCCCGGCAATACGTAGGTTATGGCGGTTCTGGGGATGTGTGACCGTTCGTCAACATGGCATTATGCATGGTTTCTGCTACGGTTCTACGATGACGGGAGGGACAGACCAGGAAGCAGATCAACTCCGCCGCGTCGGACAAGCGTAATTCCTCGCGTCCCTGGAGACGTTTACGTGGAACACCACGCGGACCTCGCCCCCAGCGCCGCTCCTAGCAGAATCGGCAGCATGTGGACGCCCTCCTCCAACATCACAATGTCGAAGAAGTTGCCAACAACCAGCGCTATTATTGCGAGCACGGCGCACTTGACCAGAAGGCGGTCCTCAGAATTCGGTGCATCTGCGATCACTCGGCGGAGCTTCCCTCCGAACGTTGCGAGCAATACGAGCAGCGCCATCGTGGCGACACCCCCCCCTTGGGCCGGCACTTGTAGCCATCCGAGAATACTCCTTCTTCCGTAGGAGTGTCCTCGCTCGGTCTGAAGTCGATCCCACTCCATCGGCGCAACGCCGAATAGTGGATGCTGTCGCGCTACTTCCCATGCAGTCTGCGCCGTGCGAACGCGAAATGCAGTTGACCCTTCCCGATCGAATACGCGCTCGAGTGGAACTGCACCCGTGACCTGTACAATGATGAACGCAACTACGGCTGCAATGACGATGGCTGGCACCCACCAGCGTCTACGACCACCTATAAGCACGGCACCAACAGCGACTGCCGATAGCAATGAGACCATCGCCCCTCGCGCGAATGCTAGGACGAACGTCGCAAGGAACAGGGGCATAATGTATCCGAGAAACCGACGTTCGGACGAGTTCTTACTCGTGCGCCACAATCCATACGCAATGATCAGCGTGACACACAAGCTCGTTGCCAAGCAGTCGTGCCACATGAAGGGATCCGAGCATCCAATCGTATGTGCCCAGAGAGTAGGTAGACTAGATGTCGACTGCCACTGCATCACATAGTGCCAGCCGTATTGTGCCAGACCCACGAATGGCACCCACGCCACAACGGCTACTGTCCAGAAGAAGAACGGGCGGAGCGCGAGCCCATTCGCAAACAGATAGTAGGTGTAGAGCAGCAGGAGCAGCATCTGGGGGAGGTGGTGAAACAACTGGTCGGTGAATGCCGTTGGCGCGAGCACGAGCATCGCTAGACCGCCGTGTGCAAGCGCCGACCGATGGCGCACTTGCTCGCCCTCTCCGTCTGCGAGAAGCGTGGTCACAGCAACTGCAGCCCCCAATGAGAGAATGAACGCTCCGACCAGTCCCAGGTGGGGTAGATAGCCCAAGACGGTGAAGTTCGGGCTTGAGTAGGAGCCGTAACTGACGCCCTGAGTAAGTAGAACAAGATCGCGGGCAGGGACGCACAGAAGGACTACAGCGGCTATGGCCAAGACAGCGTTCTTAGCGAGATGCACACGTGGGAATGAGTTTAGGCGAGGGTAGCTATGGAGAGCGAACAGTACCGCACCGGTGCTTAACAGAAGACTATGCGGTCCCATGTATGCTATGAACCCACCGATGAGCCAAATCGCCAACAGAATCCCAGCGTGCATCCTGCAATACGCTCGATCACCTACACCGTAGAGGCGACTGACCGCGATGCGCCAGATGCCAAGGTTAGGGAGCCCGGTCATGAGCACCACCAGTGCCACTACCCCACCCAAGCCCGTGCGTTGGAGAGGCCACAGCCAAGGCGCGCCTGTCAATCCCATGAGGACGATTGAACCCGCGCCGATCGCTGCTCCCAACACTGCCAGAAGGCTACGTCGCGCGCCTCCTCGTCGCTCGGCAATCATGCACGCGATGGCACTGGCACCCACAGCGGCCCCCACAACGGCAACGGCGTGGAAGGCCAGCGGAGCTTGGTCGATATCGCGCTCTATCAGGCGCAAGAAGACACCAGCAGCTAGCAAGAGGAAAACGAACTGCACCGTCCAGCAGAAGACGGCCGCAGACGCAGCTGCTGCGATCATCAGAGTGAGGAACGCATGACGCCGACAACTGCAGTTTGGCGTATGCTCCATTCCACCAGTCATCGGATCAGTAGTTCCCTGCTTAGGAGACTTCCGGAAGGAAGGCGTCTCAGGATTCGGGCCCTTGATCTGCATCGGCTTGGACGTGGTGACAAGATGTACTCTGACTATCAACTGTCAGCAGATCTTCCAGGCGACTTACCATATTGCGCGTTTCCTCGAGAGCCCGATACACGTCGGCGCGCAGGAAGTTGATTCTCACAGAGAAGCCCGGGAGAGAGACACTCCACGTGCGCGGCAGGCCCCCTGCATGCAACTGCCACGCATCAATCTCTCGCATCCGAAGGTACTCGTCGACTCTCTGCTTCAGTTGCCGTCCCGACCACTGCCCCTCGATCGCTTCGTCAGCGATCCGGTGACGGTCAGCCAGCGTCTTCACTCCCCACAACAGGCGGCCATGGTACTCAGTCAGGATGTCTCTGTGCTCCTGCATCCTACGTTGAGTGCCTTCGTCCAGCTCGAGAAGCTTCATACGCTGAGTGATGCGAGGCCGATTCACCCCCAGCAGTCGCGCGATTGTCGCCCGATTCCTCGCAATCCCGCGGTCGAGCATCGCCTGATAGGCCAGGGCCTCTTCCAATGGTGCCAGTGAACGTCGCTGCAGGTTCTCGGTCACGGCCATGACGAAAGCCGTGTCCGCCGAAACATGAAAGAGGCGACAGAGAATACGTGTGAATCCGGCCAATCCGGCCGCTCGCCAGCGACGTTCGCCTGCGATGATCTCGTATGTGCACTCCTCTACTGGCCGAACGCACACTGGCTCTAGCAGACCCACCTCGCGTAGAGAGACCGCGAGTTCCTCGATGCTGGTCTGTGAGTGGGTACGACGGGGTTGATACGGACTCGGATGGAGTTGACTGAGGGGAAGACTGACTAACTGTGCCGAGTCCGCGCCTGCATCAGTGGCAGCCATGGATGCCTCTGCAAGGTGAACGGTCTCACTGCGCCAGAGTTAAAATGTTTTAACTCTGGATCCGCATCTCTGCCGCAGTAGGCTGCAGGGGCCCCAGATTAGGGAGGCGTGAGGCACCAACGAGACGAGGAAATCGCCCCAGCAAGGGGTATTCTATGCCAAATGGGACGGCATGTCAAGCTGGATATCGGAGGCTCGCTAGTAATCCTGTTAGTCGGCGTGCAATAATGACCCACCTAGAGAGGTAATCGGCGTCGAAAAGTGACCCACCCCTGGCGCTGCTTCTGCTGTGGGGGAAGACCCCATAGCGAAGGGAGCAGCCAAGGGAGATGCTGACCGTGGAAACCGTGTTGAAGGTCCGTCTGGCGAGACGAGATGGCGAGTCGGTGCGGGAAATCGCGAAGAAGTACCGTCTCTCTCGCAACACCGTGCGCAAGTACCTGCGCCGGGGTGAGGTGGAGCCCCGGTACCGGCGCCGGCAGGAGGCAAAACCCAAGCTGGGTCCGTTTCTGGGGGATCTCGAGCAGCTGCTGGAGGAGGATGCGAAGCTGCCCAAGCCCGAGCGCCGGAGTGCGCTGCTGCTGTTTGAGGAGCTGCAGCGACGGGGCTATGAGGGGGCTTACGACAGCGTACGGCGGCAGGTGAAGGCGTGGAAGGCTGGGCGCAGATCAGTGGGCGATGTGTTCATCCCCCTGTGCTTCGAGCCGGGGGAAGCCTTCCAGTTCGACTGGAGTGCCGAGACGCTGATCCTTGGGGGCCGGACCACGAAGGTTAGCCTCGCCCACTTCCGGCTCTGCCACAGCCGGCTGCCGATCTGCGTGGGGTATGTGCGGGAGAGCCTGGAGATGGTGATGGATGCCCATCGGCAGGCTTTCGCCTTCTTCGGCGGGGTGTGTCGTCGGGGCATCTACGACAATATGAAGACGGTGGTGGGCAAGATCCTGCTGGGCAAGGAGCGGACCTTCAACCCCCGCTTCCTGGCCTTGGCGGGACACTACCTGTTCGAGCCGGTGGCCTGCACGCCGGCGGCGGGGTGGGAGAAGGGCCAGGTGGAGAACCAGGTGGGGCTGGCCAGGAGGCGATTCTTCTGTGGGCGACGCCGCTTCGAGGACCTGGAGGATCTCAACGGCTTCCTGGTCTCGCAGTGTCTGGCCTGGGCGAGGACTCAGCCCCACCCCGAGCAGCGGGAGCGGACCATCTGGGAGGTGTACCAGCAGCAGGAGCGGCCCCAGCTGATCCGGGTGGAGCTCCCCTTTGACGGCTTCGTGGAGTGCAATGTCCGCGTCAGCACGACCTCCCTGGTGGCCTTCGACCGGAACCACTACAGTGTCGACAGCGCCAAGGCCAAACGCACGGCGCAGGTACGGGCCTACGCCGACCGCGTGGTCATCCTCAGCGATGGAGAGGTGATTGGGGAGCACCGGCGCCAATTCGGCCGGGACAAGACCGTCTACGACCCCTGGCACTATCTGCCGGTGTTGGAGCGCAAGCCCGGAGCCCTGCGCAACGGCGCTCCCTTCAAGGGCTGGGATCTGCCGGCGCCGATCCAGACCGTCTGGAAGGTGCTGAAGCAACGGCCCGGGGGCGACCGGGAATTCGTCGACCTGCTCTCCGCTATCAATACCCACGGCAGCGAGGCGGTGGCGGGAGCCGCCCGGGAAGCGATCTCCCTGGGCGCGATCAGCTTCGATGTCATCTTTAACCTGCTCTCCCGGCAGCTGGAGCCGCCGCCTCCCCCGCCCGCCGAGCATGTCCCGGAGCATCTGACGATCCGCCACCTTCCGATCGCCGACTGCAGCCGCTATGACCGGCTGCTGGAGGGGGGCACCCATGCTTCGTGAGCAGATCCACGCCCACCTGGCGCAGCTGAAGCTCAAAGGGATGCTGGCGGCTTACGACGAGATCGTCCCGGTGGGGCTCAAGCGGCGGGCGACCCCGGAGAAGATCCTGCATGAGCTGCTGCTGGCGGAGGCGGCTCATCGCGAGGCCCGCAGCATCCGCTATCGCATGGGGCAGGCCAGATTCCCCATCTCCAAGGACCTGGACAGCTTCGACTGGAGCGCCCTGCCCCAGCAGGAGCCCCGCCTCAGGTCCCTGTGCGAGGGCGCCTTCCTCGCCCAGCACACGAATGTGATCTTCGTGGGCGGCACTGGCACCGGCAAGACCCACCTCGCCATCGCCATCGGCCGCCAGGCGATCCGAGACGCGCACCGGGTCCACTTCTACAACGTGGTGGATCTGGTCAACCGGCTGGAACAGGAGAAGCTGGCGGGGCAAGGGGGGGCGCACCGCAGAGAGGCTGGCTCGCATCGAGCTGGTGATCCTGGACGAGCTGGGCTACCTGCCCTTCTCCAGCAACGGCGGCCAGCTGCTGTTTCACCTGGTCTCCAAGCTGTATGAGCGCACCTCGGTCATCATCACCACCAACCTCACCTTCGGAGAGTGGCCCCAGGTCTTCGGGGACGCGAAGATGACCACCGCCCTGCTGGACCGCCTCACCCATCACTGCGAGATCATCGAAACCGGCAACGACAGCTGGCGGATCAAGACCAGGAACGCCAGGAGCGAGAAGCACTGAAACACCATTCTGGGTGGGTCAATATTGGACGCCGATGGTGGGTCAGTTTTGGATGCCGATTGACACTCAGGCGATGGCGGCCGCGATGACTCTGTCGTCGTGGTGGCCGGGCTGGGCTCCAGTGGCCCCGGCATCGTCGACCACATATGTGAGGCACTCCCGCACCAGCTCCGCCGAGTGAACGCGGAGGTGTCCTTCCGCGATCGCTTCGTCCAGATCGTCGATCATCACAGGCTTGGTCTTCGCATTTGTCGGCCAGCCCGGGAGCTGTCCGTAGTTGCGGGGATCGTGGTAGTCGATATGTCGATAGAGGTTGCTGTACTGGACCTCGTTCATCAGCGTATTGAGGGCGCTGTGGCCGTGGTTGTTCCGCTCCACCCCCAGTAGGGCCTCCAGGTAGTAGTAGCCCAACGCGCCCAGTAGCCTAGCGAACTGCGCCGGCGGCAACCGGCCGTGCAGCTCGGCCACCTGCTCGCCGGTTGCCTCCTCGAGCACGACGGCGGAGGAGGGATCGCCGTGGGCGAGCCCTTCCCCGATGTCCGCGCCGATGACGTAACGGCGCCCGGGCTCCGGTTCCCTCCAGATGACAAGCTCAGCCGGGCCCAGAGGCAATGACCTCCCGTCCGGCAGATGGATGATCGCCACGGATTCTGGCTCGGGCTCGGTCGCTATACGGCTCTGGAGCTGGGCCAACACGGCCGCGTTGAAGCGGCCGCGGCCGCTGGCGAGGAAGCAGCTGACATCATCTTCCGGGTACTCCTGCGCAAACCGATCTCGCAGTTCCCGCATCTTGACCCGGCGCCATCGCAGCTGGTCATCGCCAAGGCCGTGGGCCCGCCTCAGTCGCAGTTCCTCCTCGGTCAGCTCTCCCAACGGCGGGCCTGACATCCGATAGCTTGCATCCCAGAACCATGGGTAGAAGTGGGGCCGGTAGAGGTTCTCGCCCTGCTTGGCCTGGAGCCAGAGGTCGTGGAAGTAGCCACCAAGGCCGCTGGCCGTGGACTCGATGCAGATCCGTCCGCCCACGGGCACCGCTTCGGTCAGTCCTGCCAGCACCTTCTCCGGGCGGGGCCAGTAGGCGAACTCAGAGCAGTGGAGGTTGTGAATGGTGTGCCCCCGCCCGGAGGCGGTCGACCCTGCCGTTCCCACCCAGAAGCGGCTATTGAGTTCCGGCCAGTACATCTCCCTCCTGGTCACATAACGGGGCTGCCCGATCCGCCGCTGCTCCTCCTCGGGGAGTCTTTCCCAGAATCCCCTGACTGCAGCGAAGATCTTCTCTGCCGAGTCCAGTTCGTAGGCGACGATCACCGAGGTGGTGTTGGGCCGCAGCACCGTGTCGGCGAAGAAGCAGGCCTCGATGATGCTCGTGAAGCCTAACTGGCGGGCCTTCAGGATCACATCGTGGCGGGAGCGATGTTCATACCAATGGGCCTGCGCCGGCCACAGGTGAAAGGGCACCATCCTTTGGTCTTTGCTGCGTAGCCAGAGGTTGGCTTCGATCCAAGCGCGCGGATCGTTTCTCTGGTTCAGCAGTTCCTGCGCCCGTTCAGCCAGCGCCAGGTATTCCTCGCGCGATGAAGGAGACAATGGTCTGGTCTTGGCCATGTTCCGCTCCTCACTCCGCCCGCGCGGCCTGCTCGCCGGTGAGTGCTTCCCAGCGGGCCAGGATGACGTCGCAATAGCGCGCATCACGCTCCATCCCGTAGCAGATCCGCTCTGTCCGCTGGGCGGCAATGATAGCGGTGCCCGATCCCAGGAAGCAGTCCACCACCAGCTGTCTGCGGGAGGTGGAGTTGAGGACCGAGCGCTCGATCAGGGCCACCGGCTTCATCGTCGGATGGAGCTCATTGACGGTCGGCTTGTCATGGAGCCATACGGTGCGTTCGCTGCTTGGCCCGTGCCAGCGGGGCGACTTGCCCGTCTTGAAGGCGTAGAAGCACGGCTCGTACCAGTGTTTGTACTGCGCAAAGAGCGCGCCGGCGCCGTTGTTCTTCACCCACACCAGCAGGCTCCGTTCCTGCCAGCCGGCTTCCTTCAGGCAGTCAAGTACATCCCGCAAATGGCTGGTGCCGAACCACAGATACAGGGGAGCCTTGGCGTCAGTGTGGGAATAGGCGAGCGAGAGACTCGAGAGCAGCAGACTCCGGTATGCCTCTGGGTTCAGATCATCCCAGTAGACATCGGAGGGGCCATCCACTCCCCGCCTCGCCCGGCCGATGCGCTCCTGCTGTGCAGCGCGACCTCCGATATAGTGGACCGCATAGGGCGGATCGGTGATGACCGCGTGTGCCTTCTTGCCCTGCATCATCCGTTGCCAGCACGCGGGATCAGTCGCATCCCCGCACAGCAGGCGGTGCTTGCCCAGCGCCCAGAGATCGCCGGGCTGCACGCGGGTGGGACCGGCTCTCCTCTCCGCTTCCGCCATCGCCTGCTCGACGTCGAAGCTCTCCTCGAACTCGGGCAGCGGCTGCTGGTGCTCCAGCTCTGCGAGTAGGTCCTCGATCTCCGGCCCATCGAAGCCGGTCAGAGCGACATCGAAGTCAGGCAGCTCGCGGAGTTCGTCCAGCAGTTCCCCCAGCTTGGGAAGATCCCACTCCCCCTGGATGCGGTTGAGCGCGAGGTTCAGTGCTTTTGCTCGCTCGTCGCTTACCTCGACGAAGACCACAGGGACCTTCGTCAGGCCCAAGGCTTTGGCGGCCTCCAATCGCTGGTGGCCGCCGATCACAAGCTGGTCGGATCGCCGCACGACCAACGGCTCGACCAGGCCGAAGCTCTCTATCGACCGCATCAGCTTGCGCATCTCGGCCTCGCCCATGATCCGCGGATTGCCCGACCACGGCCGGAGATGATCGATCCGCACCTCGACAACCCGAAGCGACTGGCGATCAGTCGCCATCGGCCTCGTCCTGTCGATCCGTGTCCTTCCGCTGCTGTTCTTGACTCGTGGCTCCCTGGTCTGACTCATCGTCTGTCTCCTGTCCGGGGTCTTGCTGGCCCGCCCGCTGCCGGGCTAGCTCGATAAGCTCCATCAGCTCCGCGTCGGCCATCCCGAAGAGATCGGCCGCCGGCCGCTCTTCAGCCTTCTCATCACGGGAGGGCCGATCGAACGCGCCCTGCGCCTTCAGCGCAAGCTCCAGGAATCGCAGAGCGACCTGCGGCGTGAAGCGCGGATCGAATGCCACCTCGCCGGTCGCCGGATCGCGCCTGACCATCGTACGGAAGAATGCCAGGCAGGCCAGGCCCATTCGATCAAGATCGTCCAAGCGCTCGCTCAACACCGCTGCGCGATGCTGGCGCACCACTGTCTCATCCTGTCTCGCTTGCTGCAGGTCCCACTGCCATACCCTCTCCCGCCAGTTGTGCCGTCCGGCCCACCGCCGCAGCAAGCTCTCGCTCCTGCCCACCAGCCGTGCCGCGCCCACGAAGGTTCGTCTGGGGCCCATGTCTCGGTACGCAACGAATGCCGCGTAGGCCTGACCGGACTCGGCCTGCACCTGCTCCCACACCTTGGCTTCACCGGCAGTTGTCCCCATCATCCGCTCCTGTCGCCAGAGGACACGAGGCGCCGCCCGCCACACAGACCTCGCTCTCCGCGCTGACGCCCGAGAGGATACCACGGCACCTAGTCGAACCCCCGCAGAAGACCATGACGCTACCATGACGCAGGAGCGGGAGCATGGCACGGGTGAGCGAGGTCAAGCCGGGCTGGTGGTTCACCACGGAATGGGCGGAGGTGATGCCGGCGAGCGCCCACCACCGGCGCTTTCGCGAGAAGGCTAGGCCTCTGGGCCGCAACCGCCCGCGCCTCTCGCGGCCCCCAGCGGGCCTGGCGGTGGTGTGGGGGTCCCCCTATGCGCCTGAGCTAGTCCTCTATCCCATCCACGACAACGCCCATCGCATCCTAGAAGACCTGTTCCACCTGGCGCGGTCAGCCGGCGCGGACGACACGACCCTCAAGCGCCAGGTGCAGACCTACTCAGACTGGCATGTCGGGCGGGAGACTGCCCAGGGCATAGCTGGTTACCTGGCGGGTTGGACCGAACAGGCGCGGGAGGAGCGAAAGCGCCAGGCCGGTCATCCTGAGCCCGTCGGCTTCTTCTTCCAGCCTCAGCGCGCCGAACGGTCGGCCGAGGGTGTGCGCCAGTTCGTCTGCCGCTGGGGACCGCTGGTGGTGGACTTCGGCGCCTGGCTTGCCGCGGGCGAGCGGGTTCGCCTGGGCCGCGGTCACCCCAACCTGGAACCCTTGTGGGGCTCGCCTCTTGCTCGGCTCGGCGCGGACGCCCGGCTGTGGCCTGCGCAGTGGCTTCGCTGGGCCCATGACATCCACACCAAGCTGTCGGCGCGCCGCGACCCGCCCTTGCTCGTCCCTGCTCCTGTCGGCTTCTACCTGTGGGCGGCCTCTATGCTCACCGCGTTGCAGCGGCACCCGGAGTGGCCCGGTTGCCAGCTCTTCCTGGCGAGCAGACTGGCGGCAATGCGCTTGCTCCCCGACAGCCTCCTGCCCCGCGAACCAGACCCTAGCCCGCGGGGCGGGCCACCCGCGGCACGGCTGTGGGGCGAGCTGCTCGACTGCCTCGCGCTCGCGGCCGCCTATCCCCAACACAGTGACACGCCCATCGAACTGCGGGTCTGCGCATACCCCGAGTGTGGGGAGACCTTCGCCACGGCGCATCGCGGCCGACGCTACTGCCCCAAATGCAGCAACCCCCGCGTCCACGCGCTCATGGCCAGTCGCCGGTATCGCGCAAAGAAGGCGCGTTCCCGCTAGCCCGAGTGCCATCACTACGATGAGCGAGGTTCCTCAGGCCCGGCTCGCCGCTTGGCGCCCTGGCGCGGAGCGCCTGCCGTCGAAGACGGCCAATGTCCGCTACCGATCCGCCACCAGACCGACACCCTCTAGGGCCGTGAAGCGCTACCGATCCGGTACCAGAGCGCTACCGATCCGCTACCCCAAGCAGTCTCGCCCGGACCCTGCATCGCGAGTCTCGCGGAGCTCGTTTTCCCAGCAATCATGCGGGTAAATCGCCTCTCGCTGATTATGGCCACCCTGCGGAAAATGCGCGGGAATGCCGCACAAGCCCCGCAATTCCGCTACCCAACCGGTACCACTCCGCCACCTGTGGACCGGCAACTCGGCTTACAGGCCCACTCCACTCTCTTTGGCCCGGCCCGCCTCACCTCGAAGAAAGCCGCATGATTGCTGG
>CAZNMJ010000002.1:0-52645 GCA_964573815.1 uncultured Anaerolineales bacterium | reverse complement strand
ACCCCCCACCCATCCTCCCAAGGTTCCTTCCCAGGTCTTCTTGGGACTGATGCGAGGAAAGAAGGGATACTTCCCCCAGACCCTGCCAAATATGTAGGCAAAGCTGTCGCAGAGCCACGTCGCAAGCACCGCCAGCAATACCCAACCCAACCCGCCTGGCAGTTCCCTGAGCAGTATGAAATGGCTGGCCAGCCAACCCACGTACAGCGCGCCGGCCAGACTCAGCGCCCAGTCAACAAACGGCTCTTCTGCCTCAGCGGTCCTCGTCAGCTGCCAAGCGAAGGAAGAGATTAGAATCAGGGTAAACCCACCCAGAATCGCTTCCGGAGGGAGAAAGACAACGCCAAGCAAGAGGAACGCCGTCAATCCATACTGAAGTGCATAGAAGGGCCGATACCCGCCGATAGCTAGCATCCGCTGATACTCGCGCCCAGCCAAGATGACCATGGCAAGCACTGCGGCATAGAATGGTAGCCCACCGAGGCACACCACCGAGAGGGTCAGCAACCCATAGACCACACCACTTGTGATGCGACGGTGGAGAACGGACAACCTACACCTTCAGCCTGCCAAAGCGTCTGTCTCGCTGAGCGTAAGCCTGCAGCGCTCTGTAGAGCTCCTCCTTGTCGAAATCGGGCCAATAGGTAGGAGTAGAGTAGTACTCCGCATAGGCAGACTGCCAGATGAGAAAGTTGCTCAGTCTCATCTCACCGCCGGTGCGGATGATCAGGTCGGGGTCGGGTAGTCCAGCCGTGTATAGGTACTGACTGAAGAGCTCCTCATCTACATCGGAAGGGTCGACGTTCATTTCCACCAACTTCCGCGCGCCACGCACTATCTCTGTGCGCCCGCCGTAGTTGAAAGCGACGTTCAACGTCAGGCGGTCGTTGTCCTTGGTCAACTCGATAGCGTTCAACACTGCCTCTCTCAAACTATCGGACAAACCCTCCAATTCACCGATGTGGCGCAGCTTGACACCTTCGCGGTGCAACTTCTCGACCTCTCTCTCCAGAACGCGCTCCAAGATCTTCATCAGGCCCCGCACCTCTTCCAAAGGGCGCTGCCAATTCTCCGTGGAAAAGGCGTAGATAGTGACGATCTTTATCCCGTATTCGCCGCAGGCCTCTAAGACGCGTCGGATATTCTCGGTGCCTGCCCGATGCCCTTCCAGGCGCGGAAGACCGTGCTCTTGGGCCCAGCGACCATTGCCATCCATGATGATGCCGATGTGATGGGGTATGGTTGATGTCGGCTCAGTGACGTCCATATCCCCCCTCTAGACTTCCATTATCTGCTCTTCCTTCGCCGCGCCAATCTCTTCCATCTTATCCACATACTTGTCTGTCAACTCTTGTATCCTGTCCTTGCCGCGGTAGAAATCATCTTCGGAGATGAGTTTCTCCTTCTCTAGTTCCTTCATGTCCTGCAGACCATCCCGCCTGCAGTTGCGGACTGCGACCCTCCCTTCCTCAACCCTCTTCTGTACCATCCTGACGAGCTCGAGACGACGTTCTTCAGTCAGGCGCGGGATCGACAGGCGGATGACCTTGCCGTCATTGGCAGGGGTCAAACCCAGTTCCGACTTCAGGATCGCTTTCTCGATCTCGGGCAAAGAAGACGGATCATACGGACGGATGACCAATAGCCGTGCCTCGGGTACAGAAATGCTGGATAGCTGGTTGAGAGGGACCTGAGTACCGTAGTAGTCAACCTGAAGGCGTTCGACCAGTGCGGGAGACGCCCTTCCAGTTCTGATGTTCCTGAGATCACTCTGCAGGACCTCGACACTTTTCCGCATCCGTTCCTCGGTCTCCTTCAACACGTCATCTATCATAGGGACCCTCCCCCTCCCACTCGACAGTGGTCAGCCAGCGCTCACCAAGGTGCCCAAACTCTCACCCCGGACGAGTCTAACCAGACTGTCCGGAACCCAGAGATTGACAACGATGATGGGCATGTCGTTGTCCATACACAATGAGATAGCAGTACTGTCCATCACACCCACCCTCAGTTCGAGCGCCTCAAGATAAGTCAGTCGATCTAGCTTCCTGGCATCCGGCTCCACCTCTGGGTCAGCATCATAGACGGCGTCCACCTTGGTGGCCTTGATCAAGATATCCGCGTCAACTTCCATGGCTCTCAGCGCAGCGGCGGAGTCTGTAGTGAAATAGGGGTTGCCCGTGCCCGCCCCCATAATCACCACCCGCCCTTTCTCTAGGTGGCGGATAGCCCTGAGCCTGATGTATGGTTCAGCCACGGCTCGCATCTCAATCGCCGTCTGCACTCGTGTCGTTACGCCGATCCTTTCAAGAGCATCCTGTAGTGCCAAAGCGTTGATCACCGTGGCCAACATGCCCATGTGATCGGCGGTGGAGCGGTCCATGCCCTGGGCTATGCCATCCTGACCTCGCCAGATGTTTCCTGCACCGATGACGATGGCCACCTCAACGCCACAGTCCTTGACCGTCTTGATTAACGAGGCAACCTCCTCCAGCCTCTGGGCATCTATGCCGTCGCCATCTGCCTCGGCGAGCGCTTCACCTCCCAGCTTCAGCAGTATTCTCTTATACTTGAGTTCAGCGCCTTTACACACGCTAATTCACCGCGACGCACTAGTGTAGACAGAGTCCCTACAAGTGCAAGGACCACATCTGCACGTGCCGTCTCGTCAACCAGCTCACGCCAACGCCCACGTGGCCGAGTCTTCCCCAAGCTCGAACCGTGCGAACCGTCGCACTTTGATGTTCTCGCCCAATTTAGCTATCTTGCTGGTGACTAGATCCCGTACGGTCACGCCTTCGTCCTTGATAAAGGGCTGTTCAAGAAGACAAACCTCCTCATAGTACTTCCGCAGTTTGCCTTCCACAATCCTCTCAATAACATCTTCGGACTTGCCCTCTCCCACGTGCTCGCGCTGCCACTGCCGTTCCCGTTGCAACACCTCCGCCGGAATATCCTCTGGCGCTAGATAGCGCGGGCTCGTTGCGGCAACCTGCATCGCCAGATCGTGAGCCAATCCTCGGAAATCCTCTGTCCGGGCTACGAAATCCGTCTCACAATTCAACTCCAGGAGGACTCCGAGCTTGCCCCCGGCGTGGATATACGCCTCCACCAGTCCTTCATTGGCCTCCCGCTCAGCCTTCTTCGCGGCGATGGCGAAGCCTTTCTCCTGCAAGAGCTCCATCGCCTTTTCCATGTCGCCATCCACTTCTTCGAGAGCCTTCTTGCAGTCCAATACTCCGGCACCCGTTCGCTCCCGGAGGTCCTTTACCATCTCAGTGGTGATAGCCATCTATTCTCCTTCGCCTGTCTCCTCAGTGCTTGCCGATTCAACATCCAGGTCAACGACTTCGTCGTCCTGCGAGACCTCAACTGAATCAACCTCTCCCTGGACGACCTGTTCCTCGGCCAGCTCCAGCGGCGTCTCCTCTGGAGCCACAAACTCCTCAACTAGCACAGGCACCTCCTCTTCCGGCAGGCGCTCAGCCAATTCGTCGGTCGGCTCCAACACCTCCTCTTCCTCCTCAGCCAGAAGAGCAGCCCGTATCTGTTGTCCCTCGAGAACTGCATCAGCGAGCTTGCTCGATATCAGCTTGATGGATCGGATAGCATCATCATTGGCTGGAATCACATGGTCGATCGGCGTGGGATCACAATTGGTGTCGACCATGGCAATGATCGGGATGTCCAACTTATTCGCTTCCTTGACCGCGATGTGCTCCCGTCGAACATCGGTGATGAACACCATACTGGGTAGACGATCCATGTTCTTGATGCCCCCCAACCTTCGATTCAGCTTGGACATCTTTCGCTCGAGACCAAGGATCTCCTTCTTGGTGAGCTTCTCGAACTCTCCCCTTTCAAAGCTCTGCTCCAAGCCGATCAAGTAGTCAATGCGCTGACGAATGGTGCGGTAATTGGTGAGTGTCCCGCCTAGCCAACGTTGGTTGACGTAGGGCATCCCGCACCTCTCAGCTGCCTCGGCAACATGCTCCTGTGCTTGCTTCTTCGTGCCGACGAACAGGATCATCCCACCATCGCTGATGTCGTCCTTGATCAGATCGGTGGCAGCCTCCAACCTCCGTATGGTCTGCTGGATGTCAATGATGTGGATCCCGTTGCGCTCCGTGAAGATGTAGGAACGCATCTTGGGGTGCCATCGTTTCACGCGGTGACCAAAGTGGACACCGGCCTCCAGTAACTCCTTCATTTCTACTATCGCCATGTTTGCACCGCCTTTTTCGTTTTAGACTTCCGCCTTCATCGCCCCTGGCAGGAACCTGACCAACCCGACGCAGGATAATACAGGCACCCCCCGCTCGGTCCGAAGGCGTGTTTTCTATGCATATCCCTAATATCATAGCATAGCATAGAGCGCACCAACAAGCAACCCCGCCCTTAAGGTTTGAGCTTGGGTTCGATCTATGATATAGTAGTTGCATCGGAGGGCTCCGCATGAAGAGAGAGGAGAAACGGACATGATCAGTGATGACTTGTTGGCCATCCTGGCTTGCCCTGCCTGCAAGACCAAGGTGCAACTGGCCAAGGACTCTTGGCTGATTTGCAGCAACGACGAGTGTCGACGTAAGTATCCGATTCGTGACGGTATCCCCATCATGCTCATCGAAGAGGGAGACAAATACGTCGATATCGCTGTCGAGGACTTGGGGACCCCGTGAGTGTATTGCTCAGCGACAGTACCAATAGAATCACAGCTCGCTCAGAGGCCCTCTTGGGCTCGTTGAGAGCTTGCCCTGGGAACGCGAAAAGGAAGTATTTGGGGGATCTGCGATAGGGTGTCGAGCCGTGCAACGCAGAGGTCTGGTGGATGTTGCAGAATGCTGAGCCTCTGATGGACGATTGAAGGGAGGGATCTACCAATGGCGGAAAAGGAAATCGGAAGGATCACGAACTACTTCTCCAAGATTGGCGTAGCGGTCATCGAGCTGACGGCGCCGCTCCAACTCGGGGATGCGGTTCGCATCAAGGGAGGCAACCGAGATTTCACACAGACGGTGGAATCAATGCAGATCGAGCACCAGCCCATCGAGAAGGCCGAAGCTGGCCAGGAGATTGCCCTCAAGCTCGATCAGAAGGTGCGTCCGAACGACACAGTGTACAAGGTACAATAGCAGGTCTCGAGGTCCAAGACCTGGACTGTGCCCAGTCAGCGGTTTGCGGCCCCATAGCAGCCAACAGTTGGTGGCAAACCACCTCCAACACTGAGATGAGCGGCGTACCAGCGTCGACATGGTCTGGTTTGACAGAGGACCGGTCATGAGGCAATACAGCGCAGCTCCCCACCGACAGCACAGTGGAGGAGGATAGCCGCCTAGGCAAGAAAGGGCTGCCCCGAACTTTGTACCCCGTGGCCATCCCATGGGTGACTTCGTGGTCACCCTCATTGGCCTTCCGGCTGAGAGGCCCGCAGTTCGAGGAACGACAAATGTGGCCTAATGAAATGAGAGGCGAGGTCCCGGCACCTCGTCTCTCACTTAGAGGAAAAAGAGGAGAAACCTCCCCTCTCACAATCTTAGCAGGTTTCGTATTGCCAGTCAATAGTACTCCCTTCCTATTTCGCGTGGGGGCACAATTCATCAACATCTAGCGTATAACCCCGGAGGTAGTCGTGGCTGAGGCAATGGTCAAGTGGATAGGAGAACGGGAGTTTGTGGGCACGGACAGCACACGGCATAGTGTGGTCATGTCTGGGCAACCGCGAGAGAAGGCCGCCGGCCTGAAGCCCTCGGAATTGCTGCTAGTCGCGCTGGCAGGATGCACGGGCATAGATGTGGTCTCCACTCTTAAGAAGCGACGGCAGAATCTGTCTGGTCTGGAAATCCAGGTGACCGGCGAACAAGATCCTGATCCACCGTGGACCTTCCGGAAGATCCACCTGGAGTACACGCTGCGCGGGACCGGGTTAACCAGGCCCGTGGTAGAACAGGCAATCATGCTCTCGCAAGAGAAGTACTGCTCTGTGGGCTCCACCCTATCGGGCATTGCAGAGATTACCAGTAGCTACACGATCATCCAAGATGAGGCTTGATCGCTGGGGCGACGCTGTGGTCGCGAGAGGAGTTGTGTACCAGCGAATGTCACAACACCTCGCTACTTGATAGTGCAGTAAGGGAAGCAACATGGGAAAGATAATTGCTGTCGCCGGCAAAGGCGGCACCGGCAAGACTATGGTATCCGCCTTGCTGATAAAGTACCTGGTAGACGACCAGCGGAGGACAGTGCTGGCCATAGATGCTGACCCCAGTACCAACCTCGACCTTACCTTGGGCACCTCCATTGACGAGACCGTGGGGGGCATCCGAGAGGAGACCGCGGAGCAGGTTAGCTCGGGAACTTTCATGAGTGGCATCAGCAAGCCCGAGTATCTGGAGTTACGAATCAATCAGGCCCTGGTCGAGGAAGAAGGTTTCGATCTACTGGCAATGGGACGTCCGGAAGGCCCAGGCTGCTACTGCGCTGCCAACAATATGCTACGTGCCACGATTGATCGCCTCTCCAGGTCCTATGACTATGTGATCATCGACAATGAGGCCGGCCTAGAGCATCTAAGCCGTCGCACAACTCAGAATGTTGACCTGCTTCTCATTATCTCCGACCCCACGATGCGAGGCTTGGCCACGGCAGAGAGGGTGGCCCAGTTGATCCACGAACTGAAGACCCACGTGGGTCACATTCGCCTCATGGTGAACCGGGTGCCGACTGATGAGCAAGCTGTCCCAACTTTGGCTCCCCAACTGCAGCAGTTCATCGCCGATAGGCAGCTCAGGCTGGCAGGTCTAATTCCCTTGGATCCCTTGGTGGCCGAGTTCGATGCCATAGGTCGTCCTCTGGTGGAGCTACCCGAGGATACGCCTGCACGCCGCGCGGTGAAAGCGGCCTTCGACTCCCTAGACGGGTTGCTCTAGCGCCGCGAATGGGAGTTCCAACTCGGATCACGGAGGTTGCATTTTGTCCAAGATAGCTGTAACCGGAAAAGGTGGAGTGGGGAAGACCACACTCACCAGTCTGTTGGCCCACACCTATGCCCAGCAGGGAAGAAAGGTCATACTCATCGATGCCGATCCCTCACCCAACTTGGCCTGGGCCTTGGGGTTTCCTCGCGAGCTCGTAGACCAGATCACACCTATCGCTGAGATGGAAGACTTGATTGAAGAGCGCACGGGTGCGAGGCCGGGGGGCGTCGGCGGGTGGTTCAAGATGAACCCCAGGGTCGACGACATTCCGGACCGCTTCAGTGCCACTCACCAGGGCATAAGGCTGCTCCAACTCGGCACTGTCAAGAAAGGGGGCGCAGGTTGCATCTGCCCCGAAAGTGTCCTCTTGAAGACGCTCGTAACTCACCTCCTGCTTCAGCGGGGCTCTGAAGAGGTGATCATGGACATGGAGGCTGGTGTGGAGCATCTCGGTCGCGCCACAGCCCAGGCGGTGGATGCCTTCGTCATCGTGGTGGAACCAGGCCGCCGAAGCCTCCAGACAGCGGAGTTGATTCGGAAGCTGGCGCAAGACATCGGCATTCCTCGGCTCTATCTCGTGGGCAACAGCGTTCGCGATGAAGCAGACCGGCAGTTCATTCGGGAGCAGGGCCCTGACCTCCCTATTCTAGGCTTCCTCTCCTACAGCCCAGCAGCGATTGAAGCAGACATGAAAGGCGTGGCTATCTTCGAGATGGCCCCCCAACTAGTGAAAGAAGCCGAAGCCATCGCTGTGGAACTGGATCGTCAGCACGCCAGCGGCCCGGAAAACAACGCCTGCTAACCCCGTAGGTTCATCCTCATCCCTCCTCACACGCACTCCTCCGCCCACAGCGCGTGAGAACGTGCTCTAGCTCCCCTCGTCTGGTTGCTGCAACTCACTTGCACTTGACACGAGATAGCATTTGAGGTATAATTGCATATGGGACACCTATGAGTCATCATCACGAAACAGTCGAAGCACTGCAACAGATTGGGTATCGGCTGACACCACAGCGCATGATGATCCTGGATGCTATTGCCAGCAGCGATGGACACATCAGCGCTGAAGAGATCCATGACACGGTTCGCGTGGCCTATCCCTACCTGGACATTTCCACCGTTTACAGAACGCTGGACCTACTGAAGGGCTTGCATCTGGCAAGCGAGACGGATCTCGGACGAGGGCACGCCCAGTACGAATTGCTGAGCAAGGGGCTGCACCACCACTTGATCTGCAGAGAATGTGGCGCAATACTGGACATGGAGAACCCCTTCCTAGACCCTTTGCGACAGGCCATAGGGAAAGAGTACGACTTCCATGCAGAGATAGAGCATCTAGCGGTATTCGGCATATGCAGTGGCTGCAAACAGAATCCTGGGAACACCAGAGGGTAGCGAGGTCGGCTCGCAAGTGACTGAGCCCCTCGCGCCAATGACCGACAGGCTTCGCTGGCAAGCCAACTCGGGAGACAGCTTACCGGGAAAAGGGAGATAGGACGATGATATTTGCTACTACGTGGCTGATTCCCATAATGTCAGCAAAGGCGATGCACATCCCCGACGGTTTCTTGACGCTCGTAGTGGCAGCAGGCGCCTGGGTAGTGTCCATACTGGCCCTGGCGTACGCCGTCGTCCGCACGAACCGTCAACTGGGTGAAAGACAGGTACCCCTGATGGGTGTGATGGCCGCCTTCATTTTCGCTGCCCAGATGCTGAACTTCCCGGTGGCCGGCGGAACGTCCGGGCATCTCATCGGAGGCGCTCTGGCCGCCATCCTGTTGGGGCCTTGGGCGGGAATGCTCGTCATGACCAGTGTGGTAGCGATCCAGGCCCTCCTCTTCCAAGACGGTGGACTGATCGCTCTGGGCGCCAACATCCTCAACATGGCAGTGATCGCCTGTCTGGTGGGCCACTACGTCTATGTGGGCATGCGGAGGATTGTGGGAAGTAGGCCTTGGGCCAACCTGGCCGGTGCTTTTACGGCTGCCTGGTGTTCGGTCCTTGTCGCCTCCATCGCCTGCGCAGTGCAATTGGCCATCTCTGGCACGTCGCCCCTCCAGATAGCTCTGCCTGCCATGGCAGGCATCCACGCCTTGATAGGGATCGGCGAGGGGCTGATTACTGTAGCCGCCGTGGCCTTCATCGCCGCCACCCGGAGGGATCTTCTCGAGCCACAGGCGCAGGTCTAGGAGGGAGGACCGATGAGAAACAAAGTGTGGTGGGCAGTCGGTCTGGTTATCGCCCTGGGGGTCGTCCTGCTCTCTCCCTTGGCCTCTGCTTGGCCCGACGGACTGGAGAGGGTAGCTGTGGACCAAGGGTTCATAGACTTGGCACAGGATCCCCTCTACGAGCTGATTCCCGACTATGTTCTGCCCGGGGTGGGACACGAACAACTTGCTGCTATCCTGGCTGGAATCATTGGCGTCTTGGTCCTATTCGGGGTCGGTTTCGGAGTAGGCTACCTTCTGCGCATCAGACGATCTACTGACCAGACCCAGCAAGTCTAACCAATGGCATCGCGCTGACCGGATCCGGTCGACGGAAGGTCTCTGTTCCCGGACTGGTGCGGTGCGTTCTCAAGAGCATCAATGTCTCACATCCACGCCCTCGATCAGTATCACGAACAAGATAGTTCGATACACCGGCTAGACGCGCGGCCGAAGCTCGTCGTCACGCTGGCCTTCGTCGTGGCCATCACGGCCATCCCTCACGGAGCCTGGCCCTCATTTCTGCTACTCCTAGGGACTATAGGTATCGTCGTGGTTCTCTCCCGCGTTCCTCCGCTTGTCATAGTGAGGCGGTCCATGGTCGCCCTACCGTTCGCCCTTGCTGCGGTGACTCTCGTGTTCACCATCGACGGAACACCACTCGGTAGTTTCAAAGTGGCTTCTTGGCATATCTCGATAACCCATCAGGGTGTGGTTGCCTTCACGAGCATCATGATCAAAGCTTGGCTGGCGGTCCTTGTGGCCACACTGCTGACCACCACAACAACCTTCCCAGATCTCCTGGTCGCCATGAGAGGGCTTAGACTGCCCAGAGTTATCATCTCCATACTCTCGTTCATGTATCGCTACATCTTTGTGATCGCCGACGAAGCCCTACGCCTGCAGCGCGCCAGAGAAGCTCGCAGTGCCGATCCTGATGGCAAAGGCGGTGGCAGCATCGTGTGGAAGGCCAGAGTACTAGGAGGTATGGTCGGCTCCCTTTTCCTGCGGAGCTATGAGAGGAGCGAACGCATCTACGCCGCCATGGTGTCCAGAGGCTTCGATGGGACCATCCGTGCCATGAGGGCACAAGAACTGAGTCTGACCGATTTCGTGGTCTGCCTGGGATTCATTACCTACCTGCTTGCGATCGTAACCCTGAGCAGAGTCCCCTTGAGAATCTAGAGGCGTGGCGATGTCAGAGGTACTACGCAACCGGCCAAGCACAGGTCTTGCCAGAGGCAGGTATCTTGACCAGCCAGAGCAACAGGGTCGTCCAGCCATTGAGCTAGATGCGCTGACCTTCAGTTATCCGGACGGCAGGAAGGCGCTGGATGGCATCAGTCTAGCTGTGTGGGAGGGGGAGAAAGTAGCGCTGGTGGGACCAAATGGCGCGGGGAAATCAACCCTACTGCTACATCTCAACGGCATACTGAGGGGCCAAGGGATGGTGAGAATCATGGGGACCGAAGTGGGCGACGGCAACTTAGGAGCCGTTCGCAGCCAAGTCGGCCTTGTGTTCCAGCATCCCGACGATCAACTCTTCTCCCCGACCGTTCTTGAGGACGTTGCTTTCGGACCGCTGCATATGAACTTTGAAGAGGAAGAGGTCCTCGAACGGGTGAGATGGGCTCTAGATCAAGTGGGGATGGCAGGATTCGAGAATCGGGTGTCCCACCACCTCAGTCTGGGGGAGAAGAAGCGCATAGGTATAGCGACTGTGTTGGCTATGCAGCCGGAAATCTTGGCGCTCGACGAGCCCACCGGAGAACTCGATCCACGGGCGCGACGGGGGCTAATCCGCCTCCTGAGGGAATTGCCACAGACCATGGTGGTTGCGACCCACGACATGCGCCTGGTGAAAGAACTACTACCTCGTACCGTTATCCTTGATAGAGGAAAGGTGGTTGCTGACGGACTGACGGAGCAACTACTTGAAGACATCCAGCTTCTTGAGCAACACGGGCTGGAAGCACCATAACCCAGCCGGAATCATTCTGCAGGCGCGGCGAGGTCAGGGCGAAGCCGCCGGCGGTCCTTGGCTGGCCACTCAGATAACGGCTCGGTCTCTCAAACGACCGCAGTCTGAACCTGAATGGTCAGCCGCCATCCTCGAACAAGGGAACGAAATCAAACTCCTTGACATCAACCAAGCCCTTGTCGGTCAGCTTCAACCTGGGGATCACCGGCAGGGCCAGAAATGACATAGCCATGAAAGGGGTGGGGACAGTGCAACCTAGATCTCTTGCCGTCCGCTCGATCCCCTCCATCTCAGCCCTTAGCTCCTCCGCCGACTTTTCGGACATCAGACCAGCGATGGGCAGGGGAAGAGTCGCCACGACGCTGCCGTCGGCCGCCACGACCAGACCGCCCTGCATCTTCACGATTTGGACCGCAGCGGTCATCATGTCCAGATCGTTGGTGCCCACGACAATGATATTGTGAGAATCATGCGCCACTGAGGAAGCTAAGGCGCCCTCTTTCAGCCCAAACCCCTTCACAAACCCCAGGCCCATGTTCCCCGAGGCCAAATGCCTTTCTATCACGGCCAGCTTCAGGATGTCCCGCCCCACGTCAGCCACTGCCAGCCGGTCGACCGTCCTGACCTCCTCTAAGAACTGCTTCGTCACCAGTTGATTCGCCGTGAGGCCGATCACCCTGGCCCGCCCGCTGCCCGCCTCGATGCGGAAATGCTCCAGTTCTATCCACGCCACGTTGACAGTACCTCTGAGCGGTACCGGAGGACGCTTGCCGATGGTTGCCAGCATCTTCCCGTCCTCGGCCACCAGCTGCCCCCCGCGAAAGACCTTCTTCACTTCAAAACTCTCGAGGTCATCGACGACCACCATGTCAGCTCGATAGCCCGGAGCGAGAGCCCCCAGCTGGCGTAGTCCAAAGTACTCAGCCGGATTGATAGTCGCCAGCTGAATGGCCAGCATCGGCTCCAGGCCCAGCCTGATCGCCTTCCTGACGACACGGTCCATGTGCCCGTTGTCCAACAGGTCTGCCGGATCATTATCGTCGCTCACGAACATGCAGCGACGAGCATTCTCGGCCGTCACCAGGGGTAGGAGTTCCTCCATATTCTTGGCCACGCTGCCTTCGCGAATCATGATACGCATCCCTCGCTGAAGCTTCTCCTTCGCCTCTTCGAAGGAGGTACTCTCGTGATCAGAGCATATGCCGGCGGCGATATAGGCATTCAGGTCTTTTCCGCCTAGATGGGGTGCATGACCATCAATCCGCTTATCACTGGCGATGCCTATCCGCTCCAAGACATCGGGACTCCTATCCAAGACACCCGGATAGTTCATCATCTCGGCGACTCCAACCACCCATTCCTCGTGGAGCAGCGGAGCAAGATCGTAGGACATCAATCGGGAGCCTGTGGTCTCCAGGTCAGTTGACGGCACACAGGAGGGCAACATGAAGTACACCCCCAGCGGATTGCCCTTGCTCGACTCCATCATGTACTTGATTCCGTCCAGCCCCAACACATTGGCTATCTCGTGTGGATCGGTGATGACCGTCGTCGTCCCATGCGGCACCACCACCCGTGCAAATTCGGGAATGCGCAGCATGGAACTCTCGATGTGGAGATGACCATCTATCAGACCAGGGCACAGATATGCGCCATCCAGGTCCAGGACTTCCTTGGCTTCGTAATCACCCATCCCCGCCACACGAGTGTCAGCGACAGCCACGTCAGCTTCGTGAATCTCGCCAGACAGGACGTTGACGAGGCGAACATTCTGCAACAGAAGATCAGCCTCTTCCTCACCCCGCGCCACTCTGATGATCCTATCCAGTTTCCCCACCAAGTCCCTCCCTTATCATCGAAGCAGATTGGTGACAAGAAGGCGGCAGGGAACAATGTCGCTCCCCACCGCCACCTCGGTGTCACCTATCCATGGCTGGCCATAATGCAGTACCTACTGCGGTTCCAGATTGAAGGTCAGGCTCACAATGAGCCAGCGACCATCCTTCTTGGCGAATGTCCACCGGTCACCGCCAGGGGCGTGATCTATACCTATGGTTGTCGTGGTGAGGGCGGTCGCGGAATTGCCCTCTATCGTCAATTCGACATCGGGGTGGGTCACCGAGCTGGGAGCAGAGGGAAAGATCTCATTGACGTATCTCTCTCGTATGGCAGTTATCCCAGGCCAGACACGATCGTCGTCCGGGTTGTCAGGCGTGTGGTTGGCATCTCTCACCTCCCCGCCGGAGTCCCAGATCTCCATCAAGCGATCAATGTCTTGAGAAACGACACCCTCTCCTTCCGCGTTCAATAGCTGCCTGATCGCTTCTTCGTCGCTAGCCGGCGTAGGAGTATCTGTGCCCCGGGGTCGCGGCGACGGAATCTCGCCCGGCACAGTGGGAACCTCCGGGGGACCACATGCTGCTGCCAGCATGGCAATGACGATGAGGGTTCCAAACAGCGTCCTATTCACGTTTGTCAAAGCCTCCATTTTTGAGAGTATCATACCACACTCTACAACGATGTCAAGTGGACGCAGTTGACTTTGTGGACTCGACGCCAAGAACGTGATAGTCTTAACCACTGGGGATGAAGCTGTGGTACCAGATGTGGTCTATCTCTCACCACACTTGGATGATGCGATCCTGTCTTGCGGAGGGTCAATCCGTCGCCAAACCCAAGCGGGGAGAAGCGTGCTGGTGCTGACCGTCTTCGCCGGTTCTCCGTCGCGGCCCGATATCTCACCTCTCGCCGCTCAACTGCGTGTGCGTTGGGGTGGCCTTGCCAATCCTATGGCAGTGCGAAGACGGGAGGATGACGAAGCGAGCGGACTCTTGCGCGCACACTGCTGGCATCTTGAATACTTGGATGCCATCTATCGTCATGATGGAGACTCCTTTCTCTACGAACGCGATGAAGACCTGTTTGGCTCCGTGCATCGCTCAGACCTTGAATTGCTGACACACGTAGCAGACTCCATCTTGGAAATATGCTCTGGGCAGCAGCCAGAGGTCTTCGCCCCGCTGGGCGTAGGCAATCACGTCGACCATCAGTTACTGAGAGAGGCGGTCCTGACGTTCCAAGGCAGATTCCGCGAGGTTGTCTTCTACGAGGACTACCCGTACGTGGAGGTGCCCGGCGCCCTCACTCGAGCACTGGAAGGAATCTGCGTCGACACTTGGAGGTCGCAGATCCGGGGCTTTGGCGAAGAATGTTTGACAGCAAAGATCGATGCGATCGCCACCTACGCCTCTCAGATCCACGTCCTCTTCGAGAGTGTCGAGATGATGGCCACTCGGGTACGCGACTACACAGCGGCACTGGGTTCGGAACAAGACTACGGCGAGAGATACTGGTGCCTGTCAGCTGACAAGATGGTCAACACTGGATTACAGCCCGCGTGATCGGTTGAAGCAAGGCACAAACATGTGATATAATCAGTCTCGGCAAGTCATGGAACAGATCCGTACTTTTGTCGCCATAGAGCTGGACGATGACCTCAAGAGAGGGCTGACGGAGACGCAGGACCTGCTCAAAGGCAGAGGCATCGCCGATTTGGTGCGCTGGGTGAAGTCCGGGGGCATCCATCTGACCCTCAAGTTCCTCGGCAACGTGCCAGCCGATACGATCAACGAGATAGTTGTCGCCATCAGTCAGGGGAGCCAAGGTATTCGGCCGTTTGCATTGAGTTTTGGAGGCCTTGGCTGCTTTCCCAGTCCAAGTAGGCCGAATGTGATCTGGATCGGTGTGGATGGAGACACCGAGACGCTTACTCGTTTGCAGGGTAGCATCGAGGATCGCCTGTCGGTCTTGGGGTATCCCCCCGAGAAGCGAAAGTACACCCCTCATTTGACCTTGGGGAGAGTGGCCAGGCACGTCGAGACCGGGGAACGCCGTCACTTGGGCAGATTGATCGAGAAGCAAAGTATCGATCTTCTTGGCGAAATGACAGTTCTCAAGGTCAGTCTGATGAAGAGCGAACTCTCCCCGGCAGGTGCGAAGTATACTCGCCTAGCCGCCATTGATCTGGAGCGATAGACATGTTCGTGGCGGTCATTGGTGATGGGCTCTGCTCGGCTGAGACTGCCAGATTGGCGGAGGAAGTGGGCCAACACTTGGCTGAAAAAGGAGCCGTCGTCATATGCGGAGGATTGGGGGGGGTCATGGAGGCCGCTTGCCGGGGGGCGAAGGCCGCTGGAGGACTGACCGTCGGTATCCTCCCCGGTAGCAGTTGGCAGGATGCCAATCCCTATGTCGACATTCCCATCGTTACGGGCATGGGAGAAGCGCGCAATGTTGTGGTGGTGAGTTCGGCCCAATCGGTCATCGCCGTCAGTGGAGGATATGGCACCTTGTCCGAGATAGCGCACGCCCTGAAGTTAGGCATTCCCGTTGTAGGGCTGGGCTCATGGCGGCTTAGCAAAGAAGGCTCGGATAGGGAACGTGGCATCACTGCCGCCACCGACCCGGCCGACGCGGTGCGGAAGGCGCTGGCGTTAGCCCAGGGGTGAGAGGGAGGCCGCAATGCTGTTCGAGGATCGCCGCGAAGCAGGAAAGGCACTGGCACAAGAGCTAGCCCCGTTCAAAGGACAGGACAATGTGATAGTCCTAGGCATCCCGCGAGGTGGGGTAGTGGTCGGTCACGAGGTCGCCGAGGCCCTGGACTTGCCTCTCGACGTCTACATCACGCGGAAGATAGGGGCGCCACGCAACCCCGAGTTAGCTATCGGCGCAGTAGCCAGCGACGGAACACTGATCTTGGACCACGAGTTGGCAAACCGACTCGGCGTCTCGCAGGACTACATCGACAGGGAATCGGAGCGCCAAACGCAGGAGATCAAGAGGCGCACGTCCGAATACAGAGGCGAACTGCCAGACCTCGAACTGAAGGGCAAAGTAGTCATCCTGGCGGACGACGGTGTTGCCACGGGGGCCACTACGTTGGCCACCATCCAGGCGATTCGCGCTCAAGAGCCGGCCAAGCTAGTGCTTGCTGTGCCGGTGGGACCGCGGGACACCATACAAAGATTGAGGCGCGAAGTTGACGAACTGTATTGTCTCCACGCACCGGAGATCTTCTGGGCCGTAGGAGCCTTCTACAACGTCTTTGACCAGACTTCTGACGAGGAAGTGAAGACCCTCCTACAGAGCGATCAACAGCAACCTGAGTAAGCCCAACCCCTCCCGAGTCTACTCCTCGGCCGGAGTGCAATCGTTCACTCCAGCCATCTGTGATCGCAGGGCCGCAAATCTGAGGGCAAGGCTCTTCAAGCCGCGAAGAACCAGCCACGGCAGCGCAAGACCAAGAAGGAGCAGGACCACGATGCCCAGTACCTGGGCATAGAGCTGCTGCGGCCAATCCGGCTGGAAGCCAGAACTTACCAAGAGACCGGATACTCCTTGCCCGGCCACATCCAGATATGCGCCAACTCCCACTCCATTCCACCCTTGGCCGCTGGCTCCGTCTGCGAATATGCCCACGGCTAGCAGTCCCCACAGGCCGGCGAAGCCGTGTACGGCGACCGCGCCCGTCGGATCCTCAAGTCGGAACTTCACCCGCAACAAGTAGATGGTCAGAGGGACGAGCAGTCCGGCCAGACCACCGATAACCAGTGCCGCCCATGGAGGAACAAAGGGGCAAGAAGCGCTGATCGCTACCAGAGCCGCCAACGCGCTCCGCACGGTCATGAGCAAGTCCGGGTAGCCCGTGACAAACCAGGTGTACAATGTGCCCGTCAAGATCCCCCCACATGCGGCCAGAAGCACATTGACCGCTAGCTGCGGGTAGGGTAGACTGCCCAGCAGCAACGGCTTGCCGGTAACTAGGCCGAACCATCCGATCAACAGAAGAAGGGCGCCAAGCACGCCCAGCAGCGGAAAGTGAACAGGGGGCGGTTTAGCCTCCTCGTCCACCTCATGTGGTCTGACACCGAAGACCAAGATGCCCGCCAGTGCAAAGAACCCGCCCAGCGCATGGATTGTTCCAGAACCCGCGAAGTCGATGAAGCCGTGGCCTAATCCCACAGTGGAGCCCAGCTGGGATAGCCAGCCACCTCCCCACACCCAGTTACCATACATCGGGTAGACGAAGAGAGCGAACATCACCCCGAAACCCAACAGAACCAAGAAAGTCAAACGTCTGGCCAAAGCCAGCAAAGGGATGCAGGCTGCTGCACCAGCCAGGACCCCGTAATAGAGGAACACGGTGAGTAGGTCCTCGTCCAGGGTCTCTGCATAGAGAAGGAACCCGTCCAAACCTATCATTCCCCACCCGGGCCCCCAGATCCTGTCCACCGGCGACCACTCTGAGACCAGTGGCACCAAGCCTCGAAGATCGGAGATTAGGCCCAGACCACCGAACTGCAGCCCGAACCCTATCAATCCATAGATGACAACGCCCAGCGCTGTGCCCACCAAGCCCACGGCAGCAACGCTCGCAGCCTGTTTCTGGTCAGAAGCCGCCACCGCCATCATGGTCAGGCCCGCCGGGATCAGCAGGACCAGAGAAGTCGCCAGCACAGAGAAGTCTAGGCTACTCCTTGCCGCATCTGCGGACCCGACCAGCCCTGACGCCCCCGCATGGCCGGACCACGTCAAGGCCGCGATCAGCGCTAGGCTGGTTCCATAAAGTACTCTGTTGAACATACTCTTTCTCTGTCCCCGTCCTTCAGGCCATTCTACCATAAGTCGGATCGAAAGAGAAAAACTACTATCTTCCTATTGCCGCGCACTCAAAAGCATGATACACTAATAGAAACATCGCCAATAATGAGCATAATTCTAACAACTACAACGATGACAACTCAGGCATGGAGCACAGAGCATTGAGAAAAGAAAGGTTCCTTACTACCGGCGACATAGCGGACTACTGCGAGGTCACCACTGCGGCTGTCCTCAAGTGGATCGACTCCGGCAAGCTGCCTTCCTTCACCACGCCTGGCGGACACTATCGCGTGCTGCGGACCGACTTCAGGGACTTTCTGGTGAGGCACGGCATGTTCGTAGATGAAGGTTACTTTGGAAAAGGCCAGAATAGGAAGCGCATCCTGATCGTTGATGATGAGCCAGCGGTGGTTTCATTCATCGAAGGCGCGTTGAGCCTTGAGGGCGAGTATGAGCTTTCTACAGCTTACGACGGTTTCGAGGCCGGACACCAACTCGCGATCTTCGAGCCAGACCTGATAGTCCTGGATATCATGCTACCCGGCATGGATGGTTTCGAGATCTGTCGGAGGGTGAAAGCGGATCCAAAAACCTCTCACGTGAAGGTCCTCGCGGTGACGGGCTTCGCCACTGAGGAGAATATCCAGAGGATCCTGGACTATGGCGCTGATGACTACCTGGCAAAGCCCTTGAAGCTCGAGGACCTGAAGAGGAAGGTCCAGGAGTTGCTCTTCACTGGATCCTGACGTCAGGTGCGAGCCACGCCCCTTCGGATCCGCGACCGCGGGCGGGAGGTGCGCTCCAAAGCCTGGGCGATCGAGATGGGCGGCACAGAGGATGGTGCGCAGAGATGCCGTGAGCGGTGCGCGGCAACGCGTTGTCTGGATAGCAGCGAAGGGGAGCACCATGAGCCTGCGTCAACCGTTGCAGCTATACAGACTGATTCACGAACCTGAGGGGAGCTGAAGCACAGCTTCCCCGAGGATGGAAGGCAAGTCCAATCAGCTGGGGAGATCTTGTAGAACGTAGGATCCACGAAGCCCAGGAAGACGGCCTATTCGATGATCTACCTGGGAGGGGAAGGCCCTTGCCCGTCGAGGAACACCCCTTCGTCAAACCTGGGTGGCAGCTGGCCCACAGGGTGCTGAAGAACGCAGGCTTCACCTTGGATTGGATCGAGCTGGACAGGTCGATACGCGCAGAATTACTACAATGCCGAGAGTTGCTCGAAGATCAACTGACATGGGCCAGTGAAGCGCTGATCTCGACCGAGAGCAAGCGGCAAGTTGAGGCCCAACTCAACCACAGGTATCAGTGGACCATCGCGACCTTCACGCAGCGGGCGGAGCAACTGAACGAGAGAATAGAACTGTTCAATCTGAAGGTGCCCTTGACCACTTTGCAGAAGCAGAAGATCCAGGTCGCGGAGGAGACTAACAGATTTCGAGCGTCCTGGCGCAAGAGGACAGAGCTCGATACCCACAGCTCCGCCTCCTCATCATTATCCGCCCTCGACACAGCAGGAGCAAAGTGAAAGACGAATCGCCAGAAGCAGTGGAGCTGAGGTTGAAGAATCTTGAGACGCTCAGTGCAGTGGCCTCAGCCGTGAGCGGTGTCATTGAACTGGATCAAGTGCTGAGCAGGGCGCTTGACGCAGTGATGGAAGTGTCAGAGGCCGACAAGGGACTGATACACCTCTTGGACAGCGACAACCAGGAGCTGGTACTTCACACCCAGCGTGGGCTGTCACCCGGTTATCTGCGCGCCCATCGCCGGCTGAAACTAGGTGAGCACGTCGTGGGGAAAACCGCGGAGAGCGGTGAGCCGACCGTCATAGAGGAGTCCACAACTGATGGCCGGGCTACGCCCGAAGTGGTTGAGACGGAGAAATACCGCTCGTTGGTCTGCCTGCCACTGCGAGCTAGGGGGCGGACACTGGGCACCATCGCCGTGCTCAGTTCTGAGCCACGGCACTTCACGTCACTCGATGTGCAGATGTTGAGCGCCGTTGCCGACCAGGTGGCTACCGCCGTCGAGAACGCTCGCCTGTTTGAAGAGAAAGAGCGGCGCGTGAGCGAGTTGGCCGCCCTGAACGAGATTGGCCAAGCCATCAGTTCGACTTTGGACCTGACCCAGGTATTGAAGCTCGTGGCCCAGAAGACGGCTGCGATATGCAACGCCGAGCGGTGCAGTATCCTTCTTCTTGAGAACCAGAAAAGAGAACTGGTGCCAATGATGTCCCAATTCGCCTCTGGTGACGCAGACGCTCAGCTGTGGAGAATCTTCAAGAACGAGACGTTGGCTGAGAAGGTGGAAGATGTTCCTGTCATGAGGGAAGTGATCAGGAACGGCAAGACGGTAGTTCTCGACGAAGACTCCAAGTCTCGCCTGCCCGAAAGGTGGACCGAGCCCTTTGGCATCAAGAGTCTTCTTCTAGTCCCCCTGGTGAGCAGGGACCAAACCATCGGCCTTCTCGCCCTCGACTACACGACCAAAGGCCAGCAGTTCACTGCCCCGCAAGTCGATCTGGCCACGACCATAGGGAGCCAGGTGGCGATCACCATCGAGAACGCACGCTTGTACGAACAGGAGAGAAAGCGAGCTACCCAGTTGAGCGTCATCAACGGCGTGGGCCGGCGCGCCACGTCAAGTCTCGATCTTGATGAACTGCTGCAGGAGACAGCGGTCGCCATCCGAGAAGGGTTCAGCTACCACTTTGTCTCCATCCTGATGGTGAATGAGGAAGCTGGAGAGCTTGAACAGAGAGCGGAAGCAGCCCGCTATGTCTACATGCAGGCACCTGGTTATCGTCAGAGCCTGGATGAAGGGCTCATAGGCTGGGTAGCCAGGAAAGGCGAACCTCTCTTGGTGAACGACGTAGCACTAGACACGCGTTACTTGGAGGGCTTCCCGGCAAGACCGTTCACGAAGTCGGAACTCGTTGTGCCCATTAGACTGGAGACCACAGTTGCCGCTGTACTGGATATCCAATCAGCTGACGTCAACGCCTTCGACTCCGCCGACCTCCTGTCCATGCAGGCCATAGCGGATCAGTTGAGTGTGGCGATGCGGAACGCTCGGCTCTTTGAGGAAACCAAGAGAACACTGAACGAACTCTCAACACTCCACGAGATGGCCCTCGCCGCTACCTCAAGCCTTGATTTCTCAGAGATCTTAGATCGCATCATCGGGGCTCTGAGACGCACTCTAGGCTTCACCAATCTCAGCCTGATGCTGATTGACGAAAAGGAGCAAAGGTTGAAGATCAAGGCGGGCACGGGCTATGGCCCTGAAGTCGCCGAGAGAATACAGCCCGGGCTCGGAGAGGGCATAACCGGGTGGGTAGCGCAGACGGGCGAGCCCTTGAATGTGCCCGATGTGACGGCCGATTCCCGCTACATCGTGGGCGACGACAAGATACGTTCTGAACTGTGCATTCCTCTGAAGACAGGCGAGAGGATCATCGGCGTCCTCAACGTGGAGAGCGTCGAGCCAGCCGCATTCACCGATGATGATGTGCGTTTTCTTTCGACATTGGCCGGACAACTGGCGGTTTTGGTCGAGAACGCTCGACTCTTCCAGCAGGTAGCTCAAGGCGAGAAAGACTGGGAGAATACATTCCAGGCTATCACCGACGGCATAGCGATCTATGATGCTGAATTCAGGATACTCAAGGCCAATCCAGCTCTGGCCCACATTCTGGAAAGTACTCCTGAAGCCTTCAAAGGCAAGCACTGTTTCGAGATATTCCCTCACTGCCAGGGTCCGACGAACGCCTCCTGCCCCCACCGGCGGGCTATGGAGGCCAGGGCGTCAACGTCCATCGAGGTAGACGTGCCGGACCTTGGCAAGACCCTTGACATTACCAGCTTCCCCATCTATGATGAAGGTGGGAAGTTCAAGGGTGCTGTACACACCGTTCGGGATATCACTGGCGAGAAAGCCCTGCGGGCACAGCTGTTACAGACGGAGAAGCTAGCGGCGATAGGACAACTCGTTTCAGGTGTCGCTCACGAGCTCAACAACCCCCTGACGTCGGTCATGGGATACGCGCAACTTCTGCAGGCCGCGGACGTCAGCGAGGACGTCAGAGACGATCTGCGGAGAGTCTACCAGGAGGCTCAGCGAAGTGCAAGGATCATCCAGAGCCTCCTGACGTTTGCCCGCAAGGAGACAGCCGAGAAACTTTACACAGACATCAACCAAGTCCTCATCGACACCATGAACCTGAGGGCGTACCAGCTCAGGGTGGACAACATCGAACTGGTGAGAGAACTCGACGAGCACTTGCCCTGGACCATGACCGCGCCTCACCAGCTGCAACAGGTGCTTCTGAACCTGATAAACAACGCCCATCAGGCCATGTTGGACTACCGGGGCGGAGGACGCCTCGTGGTGAGATCAGAGACTGATGGCCAAGTCATCAAGGTCAAGGTCATCGACAACGGGCCTGGCATCCCAGAGGACACCCTGAGCAAGATCTTCGATCCCTTCTTCACAACCAAGGAAGTTGGCCAGGGCACAGGTCTGGGGTTATCCATTGCCTTTGGGATAGTGCGAGACCACGGGGGACGCATATGGGCGGAGAGCGAGGTAGGAAGCGGAACCACCTTCACCGTTGAGCTACCCATCCTTGAGCCTCCCGAGGATTCACTCAGCCAGCCGGAGCCGACCAGAAGCACGGGGCGCCATCCTGGCAACAGGATACTTGTCGTCGACGACGAAGACGAGATCCTTGAGCTTGTCAGCCGTGTCCTACAGCAGATGGGGCATGAAGCGGTCGCCGTCCCCACGGCCGAAGCAGCCCTTGACGCTTTGGCCACTCAAGAATACGACGTGATTATCTGCGATGTGAGGATGCCGGGGATAGGAGGCCAGGAGCTGTACCGGCATTTGCGGACACAACATCCGGGCCTGTTGAAGCGCCTCATCTTCACGACCGGAGACACCATCAGCAATCCCACGAGGGCTTTCTTGCAGAGCGTACAGACACCGTACGTGTCCAAACCATTCAGAATTGAGGATTTGGCAAGCGCGATCGACGAAATCCTCAGACCACAATGACGGCCGGCAGTTGCAGGACACCGTACAAGACCCAACCGCATACGAACAGACTCAAGCTTCGTGCGATTCGGGGCGTATCCCTCGTGGTGAGCTCCTCGCTCGAGGACCCTGGCGACCGCAAAGCGAGCCACGATCTGCTCGGTGCAGTCAGGTAATTGGAAGCAGAACTGTTGGGACGCCTCCATTGCTGCCGGCCGGGATTGGCGGCAGACTCCGTTTGGCAGAAGCCCTCCCTCTTCGCCCTCTTGGCTAGATGCCTGGGCATATGTCTACCGGCCCCCTCGGCGACGATCTCCGGTAGAGAGTCAGAACAGCCTTCACAAGCCTGAAGAAGTGGGCACGATGTCTTGGCTCACTTACGCCCTCAACTAGCCAGATGCTGCCTTATCTGGTATCATTGGTGGTTGTTCCAGCCAGGCTGGAAACCCCAGACTCACAAGGGAGGTGACAGCATGACAGAGGTGGTGATCATCAATGGGGTGAGAACACCCATCGGGGTCTTCGGCGGCTCATTGAAAGATGTTCCGGTGGTCAAGCTCGGCGCACTGGCAATTCGAGAGGCGCTGAAAAAGGCAGGGTTGAGGCCCAAGTCGAGTGAGAAACTACTCCAGTACGCGCCTCACAGCCTCAGGGGTGCTGGCATGGTCGATCTCGAGAAGCAGCACTACGATTGGGATGAATCGCTGAAAGAGGTGCAGGTCGACGAAGTAATCATGGGGCATGTGATTCAGGGAGGCCAGGGGCAGAACACGGCACGGCAGGCCACGATATATGCCGGGCTTCCTAAGGAAACCAACGCCTTCACAGTTAACAAGGTCTGTGCCTCGGGATTGAAGGCCATCACGCTAGGTACACAGGCGATAGAGCTGGGGGAGGCCGACGTCGTGGTGGCGGGCGGCATGGAGAACATGAGCTATGCTCCCTACGCCCTCCCCAAGGCGAGGTGGGGCTACAGGATGGACATCACTGGCGCCGGTGAGGCCACAGACCTCATGGTTCACGATGGACTGTGGGAGATATTCTATGGCTATCATATGGGCGTCACAGCCGAAAACATAGCAGAGAAGTATGACATCAGCAGGGAGGAGCAGGATAAGTTGGGGCTTCTCAGCCATCAGCGTGCCAGGAGGGCCATAGCCGATGGCATATTCAAGCACGAAATCGTGCCGGTGCCTATCCCTCAGCGAAAGGGAGAGCCACTGATCTTCGACACCGACGAGCGCCCCATGGACACCAGCCTGGAGAAGATGGCCAAGCTTAGGCCAGCCTTCAAGGAGGACGGGACGGTCACCGCTGGCAATGCTTCCGGAATCAACGACGCTGCTGCAGCGGTGGTATTGATGTCGCGACCGAAGGCAGACGAGCTGGGTCTCAAGCCCATGGTGAGCATCAAATCGTATGCCTCTGGTGCAGTCGATCCGGCCTACATGGGCTTGGGCCTCGTCCCCAGCGTGAGGAAAGCACTGGATAAGGCGAGTCTGAGTATCAAAGACATGGATGTTGTCGAACTGAACGAGGCTTTCGCTGCACAGACGATAGCCTGCATGCGAGAACTGGGGCTGACTTTCGACAACACAAACCTCCTCGGGGGCGGCATCTCGCTGGGACATCCCATAGGCTGCACGGGCGTCCGACTCATGGTCACCATCATGCACGAGATGCAAAGAAGAGACCTGGAATGGGGGCTGGTTACCATGTGCATCGGCGGCGGGCAAGGCATGGCTGCGGTGGTTGCCAGATAGCGCACAGCTTCCCAATCACTATTCCGCTGAGCCCACGGGGCACGGAAAGGACAAGAATGTCGAGGAACACAGAGGTCGTCATCATCAGTGCAGCCAGGACGGCAATCGGTCGCTTTGGTGGCACACTCTCTCAGATGCCTGCCACGGAGCTGGCGGGCGTGGCCATCGCGGGAGCGGTCGAACGAGCTGGCATAGACCCTGGCACCGTCGATGAGGTGCTTGTTGGACAAGTCGTCCAAGCCGGAAGTGGCCAGGCGCCCGCGCGCCAGGCGGCCCTTGAGGCGGGCCTGCCTCCCTCCGTTGGAGCCACGACCGTGAACAAGGTTTGCGGGTCGGGGCTAAAGACGGTTGCCATGGGTGCCAACGCCATCGTAGCTGGTGAGGCCGAGGTCGTTGTCGCGGCGGGCATGGAGAACATGAACCTGGGCCCTCACATACTGGCGCACGCTCGCACGGGCTATCGTCTAGGAAACGCCGAACTTCTCGATGCCACCGTCCACGATGGACTGTGGTGCCCGATCGAGAACTGGCACATGGGGAACGCGGCTGAGCTCATTGCAGATACCATGAACATCACTCGCGAGGAGATGGACGAGTTCGCCCTGGGGAGCCACCAGAAAGCGACGAAAGCGATCAGCGAAGGGAAGTTCAAGGCGGAGATCGTGCCCATCACCGTCCCCCAACGCAAGGGGGAGCCTGTGATCTTCGATACGGACGAGAACCCTCGTGCGGACACCAATGTGGAGGCATTGTCCAAGCTTCGACCAGCCTTCAAGGAGGATGGCAAGTGCACCGCCGGGAACTCCTCGGCAATCACTGATGGCGCGGCAGCCGTGGTCATTACCGGCGTTCGGAGAGCGAAGGAGTTGGGCATTGAGCCTCTGGCCAGAATCACGGGGTTTGCTCAAGCCGCGGTAGAACCCAAATGGGTTTTCTTTGCCCCGGTGCACGCCATTGAGAACCTGCTCAAGAAGACTGGCTATGAGTTGGATGACTTTGACCTCTTCGAGATCAACGAGGCTTTTGCTTCCCAAAGCATAGCCGATGGCAGGAAACTGGGCCTGGACTGGGACAAGCTGAATATCCATGGAGGAGCCATCGCCCTTGGACATCCTATAGGTTGCAGCGGTACTCGCCTCCTGGTGACACTAGTCCATGCGATGAAGGAGCGCGGTGCAACTCTGGGCCTAGCCGCTCTCTGCCTGGGCGGAGGGGAAGCCGTAGCCATGAGCATCGAGATGTAGTGCCCATGGCGCCATAGGCAGTCCAGCTGCCGCCACTTACCCGCTCGACTTCGCAAACGAATGCTTCGTATAATGAAGGGCGACCTCTCTAGATACAGACTCGTGCTGGCTGCTGAGGATCGCCTCTGTCTCGGAGAGAGGAAGGGATGATACTCAGGGGGAAGGTAGCCGTCGTCACCGGCGCTGGACAGGGCATCGGTCGCGGAATCGCTGTGAAGCTGGCAGAGAAGGGTGCTGACGTAATAGTGTCGGACATCAACGCGCAGACGGCAAGGCAGACAGCCAAAGAAGTGAAGGCTTTGGGCGGCAGAACTCTCGCAGTGGAGGTTGACGTCGCTCGGCGAAGCCAAGTCGAGAACATGGTCACTAACGTAGTGGCCGAGCTCGGCAAGATAGACATCCTGGTCAACAATGCTGGCATCGCTCGCAGCGCCACGCTGCTGAAACTCACCGACGAGGCGTGGGATGAAGTCCTGGATGTGAATCTGAAGGGTATCTTCTACACCACTCAAGCCGTAGCCCCTCACATGATGAACGCGCGCTACGGAAAGATCATCAACATCTCTTCCATCTACGGTCGCACCGGCACCATAGGCGATTCCAATTATGTCGCCTCCAAGGCTGGCATCGTAGGCTTCACCAAGAGTGTGGCTCGCGAGTTGGCGCGCCACAATATCAACGTCAACGCGATACTACCTGGAATGGTTGACACCCCGCTCTTGCAAGGGATTCCAGATGAGTACCTGCGGCCCATGATCAAGGAGATCCCTCTGCGACGGGTAGGCACCCCGGAAGATATCGGCCATGTAGCAGCATTTCTGGCCTCAGATGAGGCTAGCTATATCACCGGTGCCACTATTGAAGTCACCGGTGGATGGAGAATGTAGCTGGAAGTAGTGAATCAACCGAGCAGGAGCAACTCCTATGGACTTTGCTCTAACCGACGAACAACGTATGATTCGGGAGTTGGCCAGGGACTTCGCAACTGAGATCCTGGTCCCTGCGGCCCCTATCATCGATCAGACCGAGGAATACCCGTTCGACAACTGCCGGCGCATGGGGGAACTGGGCCTCATGGGGATAGAGGTACCGTATGAGGATGGTGGCACCGGTGCAGACACGGTGAGCTACGTGCTGGCACTGGAAGAGGTGTCCAAGGCTTGTGGCGCCACCGGGACGATCATGTCGGTCAACAACTCACTGGTCTGCCACGGCCTGGTGATGCACGGCACGCCAGAGCAGCGAGAGAGATACTTGCGTCCCGCAGCATCCTTCGAACGCATCGGGACTTTTTCGCTCTCAGAACCTCAGGCAGGTTCCGACGCCGCCAGCCAGCGCACGAAGGCTGTCCGCGATGGCAACTACTACGTAGTCAACGGCGCCAAGAACTTCATCAGTAGTGGCGGAGTAGCCGACTTCCACCTCGTCTTTTGCGTCACCGACCCAGATGCCACCCCGAAGCACCATGGCATCAGTTGCCTGCTGATAGATGCCGACACACCCGGTTTCTCCGCTGGAAAACCTGAGGAGAAGCTGGGCATCCGAGCGGCGAACACCACCGCCCTGTCTTTCGAGGACTGTCGTGTCGCCGTATCCAACCGCCTGGGTGACGAGGGAGAAGGCTTCAAGATAGCAATGGAGGTCTTGGACGCTGGGCGCATCGGCATCGCCGCGCAGGCGCTTGGAATAGGTCAGGCGGCCCTCGAGGCCTCCTCACAATACGCGCTGGAACGGGAGCAGTTCGGCAAGCCCCTGGCTCGACATCAGGCTATTCAATTCATGATCGCAGACATGGCCACTAGGCTCGAGGCGGCGCGGCTTCTGACCTTCAAAGCGGCACTAAAGAAGCAACGCAAGGAGAGGTACAGTCTTGAAGCCTCCATGGCCAAACTCTATGCTTCGGAGACGGCGGTGTGGGCCGCCAACAAGGCCGTCCAGATCCACGGGGGCTATGGGTACATCAGGGAATACAACGTGGAACGATACTACCGAGATGCCAAGATCACCGATATCTACGAGGGTACCTCGGAAGTGCAGCGCATGATCATCGCCAGACATTTGTTGAGGGACTGACACTCACTGCCACGTCGGGAATGGAAGAAGATCAGGAGTAGACGATGACGGTAGACCCCAAGATCCAGAAGCTTCGCGAAATGCGACAGCAGGCACAGTTTGGCGGCGGACAGGCCCGCATAGACGCACAACACGCGAAAGGCAAGCTCACAGCCCGCGAGCGCATGGATCTGCTCCTAGACCAGGGCTCGTTCCGCGAGCTGGACACGTTTGTCACACACCGCAGCACCGGCTTCGGTTTGGAGGAGAAGAGATTCCTCAGCGATAGCGTAATAGCCGGCTGGGGGACAATTGGCGGCCGCCCCGTGTACGCGTTCTCCCAGGATTTCACCGTCTTCGGCGGCTCGCTGGGGGAGGTGCACGCCGAGAAGATCTGCAAGATTATGGACCTGGCGGCGAAGAATGGCGCACCAGTTATCGGTCTCAATGACTCTGGCGGCGCTCGCATCCAAGAGGGTGTCGTGTCCTTGGGCGCTTACGCCGACATATTCTTGCGCAACACCCTTTCTTCGGGAGTAATCCCTCAAATCTCCGCGATCATGGGGCCCTGTGCAGGCGGTGCTGTGTACTCCCCAGCTATAACCGACTTCACCGTCATGGTCAAAGGAAGCAGTTACATGTTCATCACGGGACCCGATGTGATCAAGGCGGTGACTCGCGAGGAGGTGACTTTCGAGGAATTGGGAGGGGCCAGGGCGCACAACACCGTCAGCGGAGTCGCGCACTTCGCTGCAGAGGACGAAGAGGACTGCATGTACCTCATCCGCAAGCTCCTCAGCTACATTCCCCAGAATAACATGGAAGACCCGCCCCTGGTCATCCCGACAGACGACCCGCTGCGCATGGATGAAGACCTGGACTCGATGGTCCCCGACAGCCCCACCAAACCATACGATATGAAGGAGATCATCCGCCACGTGGTGGACGATGCAGACTTCTTTGAAGTCCATGAGCACTGGGCTCAGAACATCGTCGTCGGCTTTTCTCGGCTCAACGGCCGTTCAGTGGGTATTGTCGCTCAGCAGCCCGCCGTGCTGGCCGGTGTGCTAGACACAGACTCTTCTGACAAGGCTGCTCGTTTCGTGCGCTTCTGCGACTGCTTCAACATCCCCATAATCACCTTCGTAGACGTACCTGGTTTTCTGCCCGGGGTCTCGCAGGAGCACGGAGGCATCATTCGGCACGGAGCCAAGCTGCTCTATGCATATTGCGAGGCAACGGTACCCAAGATCACCATCATCACTCGCAAAGCATATGGGGGGGCGTATGTCGTTATGAGCTCCAAGCACATCCGAGGTGATGTGAGCTACGCCTGGCCAAGTGCCGAAATCGCGGTGATGGGGCCAGACGGAGCCGTCAACATCATCTTTCGCAAGGAGATAGCCGCAGCAGAAGATCCCCAGGCCGAAGCAGAAAGGCTCGGGCAGGACTATCGGGAGAAGTTCGCCCATCCATACATCGCCGCCTCGCGTGGTTACATCGACGATATCATCGAACCGCGGGAAACCCGCCCGCGCCTGATAGAAGCCTTGGAAATGCTCCAGAACAAGCGGGATCATAATCCGCCCAAGAAGCACGGCAACATCCCGCTGTAGAACATGCTCAACGGGCGACCGATGTCTCTTGACAACGCGAACACGGACTACATGATCGTCTTCGACGGAGGGAGTCGGGGAAATCCCGGTGTGGGATACGGTAGCTACGCGCTAAGGCGTAACGTCGATGGTAAGGTCAGGAAGAAGCGCCTGAGGTTTGGAGAACTGGTGACATCCAACCAAGCCGAATACAGAGCGCTGATTGCCGCCCTGGAAGACCTCATCGGGACCATCCGGAAAGCCGGGCGCTCTCCCAACACCTTCTCCGTGGAGATCAGGGGCGACAGCAAATTGGTGCTGAACCAGATACAGGGCTCCTGGAAGACCAAGAGCCTGAACTTGATGCCGTTGCGAGACAGAGTGGAGGAGCTATTGGCTCGCATGGGATCTGTCGAGATCACCTGGCAACCTCGAGAGGAGAGCGAGAAGCTCCTTGGCCACTAGGCACTAGACGCCCGACTCGTCTTTTCTCTCACACTGCCCCGCGGAACCGGTTCCTGGCCCGCGACCTGCGGGATTCGCTGAGCGAACGACTGACGACCGACATCACAACTAAGGTCGCGGAAGGTGCACTCATGGGCTTACGACCGGCATGCTCCTCGGCTAGCAGAGAATCCGCGTCGCCTCCTGGCACTGCCACGAGTGACTCGGCCCGGCGGCAGAGAGCAAGAGAGCGTGTATGAGGCTCAAGCCTGCGCGCCTACTCCGTGGCGGCGAAGAGACGGATGAGCTGACCCGTAAACTTAATGGACTGGAAGTAGTCGTCGAGGCGGATGTTCTCGTTGGGAGCATGGATCCTTGACTGAGCGTGGCCCACTCCCACGCCGGACACTGCGGGTATCCCCAAGGCCTCACTCAAGGGATACATGGGGCCACTTCCCGCCATCAAAGGATAGACCACGGGATCCTCTCCGTAGACTACCCTGGCTGCCTCGATAGCTGCCCGCGCGATCGGCGCCTCTGGAGAAGACTTGGACGGATGCTCGCCGGAGAAGGGAGAGATCTCTACGTCTTGAAACCCCCGGCGGTCCAGATGCTTGCGCAGCAGCTCCAGCACCAGGTCGGGCTCCAGATGGGGGACCAAGCGAAAATCGAGCTTCACCATGGCTTCACTGGGCAGCACCGTCTTGGAGCCTTCACCAGTGTAACCAGCCACGATCCCGCAGACGGTGCAGGTCGGAGCATACAAGAGCCTCTGCAAAGCGTTGGTCCCCTTCACCCCGCCCAGGAAGTCAGAGATTCTGAGATCTCCCTTGATCTTGTCTTCCTCGAATGGAATTCCGCGGAGAAGCTCGAGATCCTGTTCTGGTGGTGGAGCCACGTGGTCCATCAATCCATCAACGATGATCCGGTCTCGCTCATCCTTGAGCGTATTCAACGCCCACACCAGACGCCATGCAGGGTTGGGCACCAAGGGCGCCCATGCAGAGTGAAGATCCCTGGAAGCGCCTCTGGCCCGCAATTCCACGTATAGGATGCCCTTGAGGCCCAAGTAAATCTCAGGTCTCCCTGACATGTCTTTGCGCCCACCCTCCCACAAGCAGCCATCGGCCCTTAGCAGCATCTCCCTGTTCTCCTCTACGAACTGGGCCAGATGGGGGCTGCCTACCTCCTCCTCTCCCTCGAAAACGAACTTGATCTTCAGAGGCAAGTCCCCCATTGTTTCCTGGTAGGCCTCTATGGCCTGCAATCGGGAGACTAGATCCCCTTTGTTGTCCGACACTCCCCTGCCATACAAGAAGCCCTCTCGGATCTCCGGGGTAAACGGGTCCGATTCCCACTGGTCCAAGGGCTCTGGTGGTTGCACATCGTAGTGGTCGTAGATAATCAAGGTCCTGTCGCCTCCGCCAAGCTCTCCGTACACGACAGGAGGCGCATCAGCCACTTCGATGAGGCGAGCATCGGCCCCTATGGCTTTCACCATCTCCAGCACCATTTGCGCCGCCTGCTTTACACCCAGGTTCTGAGCAGCGACACTCGGTTGGCTACACAACCGCTTCAATTGAGCGATGAATCGGTCAGCATTGGCATCGACGAAGGCATAGAATTCCTCCACGGTTCTCTCCTTTTCCGTACGGCGCACAGCGCAGCGACTCCTACAATCGTCACCTCAGTGGACAAGTGCGGTACGCACGTGTGAGGAAACGGCTAAGCCGTCGGGGGGCGAACCAGGCTAAACAGTGCAAACACCAAACTCATGATCAGCAGAAAGATGCACCCAGCGAAGATGCCTTCGGTGACTGACTGAGCCCTGGTCTTCTGTTCACTCCTGTAGTAAGTCATCAAAACGACGAAAGCGAAGGGCACGAAGAACTGAAATACCACACCCACTAGTGGCAGGCGATGCAAGCCCACGCCCACCGCGAGGTAGCTGAGTATGACAATCACCACGCCCAGGGCCACATTCTGGCTGACGACCCTCCAATCGATCCCAGTCTTCGCACCCTCGGTCTTCCTAGGCATCTGTGCGCTCCTCCTCCCCAGCTTATGGCAGACAGTGGTCAAAGGTAAACGGCTGTGATATATTTCAGGTGAACCAGGGGTTGAGCCGCTTCTCACGACCAATGGTCGTGGGGGGCCCGTGGCCAGTATGGACCGTGGTGTCGTCGGGCATGGTGAAGAGCTGCGTCTTGATGCTATCCATCAGAGTTTCCCAGCTGCCTCCAGGTAGGTCAACGCGACCAACACCCATGGCAAAAAGGGTGTCCCCACAGAAGACCAAACCGTCACCAACCAGGGAGATGCCACCCAGGCTATGCCCAGGCGTGTGAATCACCTGCAAGCCCTCGTTTCCAAAGGCGACTTCATTTCCCTCATCTAGCAGGATATCCGCAGCGGGACCCGGGGAAAGAACACCGAGCATGCGAGCATAATCTCCTTGGTCGGTGACCAGCCACTGGGCATCCTCGCGATGAATGGCTATCTGCGCACCTGTGGCTTCCTTCACAGGGCGATTGGCCGCTATGTGGTCTATGTGGCCGTGAGTATTGACGATGAGTTTGATGGTGAGACTGAGTTCCTCGACTCTGTCCAGGATTGTGGGTGCATCACCACCCGGGTCAACAATGATGCCAACCTTGCTTTCCTCGCAACCGACAATGTAGCAGTTGCACTGCAGCATGCCGACCACGAGCCTTTCGATGATCATCTAGCTGTCCCTTGCCGTGGATGTACTGGACGGATTCTATGCCTTCGGGTATGCTTTGTCAAACACAGTATGATCGCAGAAGGAGGGTGAGGAGTTGCGCTTGTCCAAGCTCTTTGGCAACACACTGCGCGAAGTGCCCGCGGAAGCGGAGATGACGAGCCACCAGCTGCTGCTTCGAGCAGGGATGATTCGCCAGCTTGCCGCCGGCATATACACCTATCTACCTCTCGGTTGGAGAGTGCTTCGGAAGATCGAGAACGTCATGCGAGAGGAGATGAACGCCATCGGCGGGCAGGAAATGAGGATGCCTGCCGTACACCCAGCCGAATTGTGGCAGGAGACAGGGCGTTACTTCGAGGCCGGCCCGGTGTTGGTCCGGTTTCGGGACAGAAACCAGCGAGAACTAGTCCTCGGCATTACTCACGAAGAAGTGATCACGGACCTGGCGCGACGGGAGATAAACTCCTATCGTCAGCTACCGTTCATGATCTACCAGATACAGACCAAGTTCCGCGACGAGCCTCGCTCCCGAGGGGGCTTGATTCGGGTGCGAGAGTTCACCATGAAGGACGGCTACAGCTTCCATGCTGACCATGCCGACCTGGACTCGTACTACCCAGAGGTTCATCAGGCGTATCTCAACATCTTCCACCGATGCGGGGCAGAGGTGCTGGTCGTCGAAGCGGATCCGGGCCTCATGGGAGGAGCCGCCTCGCATGAGTTTATGCTTGTCAACGAGGCCGGAGAGGACACTTTGATCATCTGTGATGGCTGCGATTACGCTGCCAATGCCGAAAGCGCCATAGCCAAGCGAACGGAGATCCAGAAAGACCCGCAGCGTGCCCCCGAGGAGGTGGCCACTCCAGACATGACCACCATCGAGGAAGTAGCAGGATATCTGGGCATCGGGCCCGAGCAGACCTTGAAAGCCATCTTCTACATGGCTGGCGATGAACTAGTGTTCGTGGCTATCCGCGGCGACCTCGAGGTGAATGAGACGAAGGTCGCCAACATGCTGGGCGCTCCGGAACTTCGCTTAGCAGTCGAGCAAGAAGTTTCAGCCGCTGGCATAGTGGCGGGCTACGCATCGCCCATTGGCCAGCAGGGCAAGGTCAAGATCGTGGCCGACGAGTCAATCACCTTGGGAAGCAATTTCGTCGCTGGAGCTAACAAGGAGGGGTATCACCTGCTCAACGTGAATTACCCCCGTGACTTCGAAGTAGACTTACTGGGCGACATAGCCGCAGTGCAAGAAGGCGACCTCTGCGCCCACTGTGGCGGCAAACTACGAACAACCAGAGGTATTGAACTGGGACACATATTCAAACTGGGCAGCAAGTACAGCGAGGCCTTAGGAGCCACATTCCTGGATAGCGAAGGTCGCAGCCTGCCAGTGGTTATGGGTTGCTACGGCATCGGCACCGGACGCCTCATGGCGGCTGTTGTCGAGCAGCGTCATGATGAGCGAGGCATTATCTGGCCTGTAAGCATCGCCCCCTATCATGTCCACCTGATCGCCCTGGGACGCAGTCCAGAGGTAGTCAATGCCGCCGATTCTCTGTATGAGCAGCTGCTGTCCAAGGGATATGAGATCGTCTACGATGATCGAGATGAGAGTGCAGGGGTGAAATTCAACGACGCCGACCTCATAGGCATCCCCTTGAGGTTTACTGTGAGCTCCCGTAGCCTTCAGGCAGGCGGAGTGGAAGTGAAGCGTCGCGACGCCGAGGAGTACCAGATCATCGATTTCGACGACATCGAGGAGGCTGCCAAGCAAATGCTGACCTAGCTCGACACGGGCAGAAGGGCGCTCCTGGCTTGGGGGGGATTGGTCGAGACTCCTTCGATGCTCGCACTCGAGACCTGTCCCAGAGTCAAGCTGCTGGCAGGTGAGCAACCACTCAACTGGAGGGAGGAGACCCCGTTTTCCGTCCAAGAGCGTGTCCTTCTTCGCGTAATTGCGCCTTGCGCATTTCTGGGAAGTGTGGTATAATACAAAATAGACAGTCACCCCCGTCGAAAAGTGGGCACGCCCCACTTTTCTTATTATCAAGACCGAAGGGGGTGACGGGAGGCCAAAGCCTCAGGCTCACATCGTGTCAATGCTGAGGAATTATGCGCCGAAGGATCGATCTAAGATGACGACCGATTTCATCAGGGCTATCAACCAAGTCTGTGCGGAAAGAGGGCTCACCGTCGAGGTGGTCCTGGATGCCATTGAGCAAGCGCTAGTTTCTGCATACAAGCGTGACTTCGGTCCAGCCCAGCATCTGGAAGCCAAAATCGACCCTTCCACCGGAGAGATGAGCATCTTCACCGGCAAGGAGATTGTCGAGACAGTGGAAGATCCGGAGAGCGAGATGGAGTTGGCCGAGGCCAAGCAGGTCAAGCCCGACTCGAATCTGGGAGACATAGTCTTTGTAGAAACGACCCCTCCCGACTTTGGCCGTATCGGAGCTCAAACGGCCAAGCAGGTAATCCTGCAGCGGATCAGAGAAGCTGAACGCGATGCGCTGTACGAAACCTACGCCGGACGGGAGGGTGAGATAGTGGGTGGAACCGTTCACAGCATAGACGCCAGGGGCATCACAGTCAACCTGGGTCGGATCGAGGCTCTCATGCCTCGCAGTCACCAGGTGGCGAACGAACGGCACTACATCAGGCAAAAGTTGCGGGTGCTCATCACGGAGGTGAACAGAACAAGCCGGGGATGCGAGATTATCGTCTCGCGCAATCACCCCGATATGCTGCGGCGGTTGCTGGAAGTCGAGGTACCCGAGATCTACAACGGCCTCGTGGAGATCAAAGCCATCGCCCGAGAGGCTGGCTCTCGAGCAAAGGTGGCAGTGACTGCTGTCCAGCAGGGAATCGACCCCGTCGGAGCGTGTGTGGGGATGCGGGGAGTCAGGATCCAAAGCATCGTGAGCGAACTGAACGGCGAGAAGATAGATGTCATCCCCTGGAGCCGCGATCCAAAAGAGTTCATCAGCAAGTCGCTCAGTCCCGCGCGCCCCGTTGGCGTTGAACTCTCTGAAGACAAAGAGACGGGCAAAACAGGCACCGTCATCGTTCCGGAGAAGGAACTGTCGCTGGCTATCGGTAGAGAGGGCCAAAACGCCCGCCTAGCAGCCAAGCTCACGGGTTGGAGGATCGATATCATAAGCGTCACCGAAGCGGCGGAGAGGGCACTACGCAAAGCTAAGCAGGAAGCAATCAGACTTGCAGCAAGAGCCGAGATAGCTGAGGACATGCCTCTAGAGAAGCTGGATGTGTCACGACGTATCCTCAACTCTCTGAGCGGTGCCGGCATAACGGAGTTGGGACCACTACTCGACAAAATGCAAGAAGGTGATGAGGGCCTTCTGGAGTTTAAGGGCTTTGGACCCAAGTCATTGCAGGAGTTAAAGGACGCTCTCGAAGACCGAGACGTGTGGGCAATTCTCGGCAGGGAGAAGGTGATTCCGGAAGAAGAGGCACCTGAGCTGGAGGTGGAGCCAGAACCGGAGGCAGCGGTACCCACCCCGGCGGAGGAAGCACCGCCGGTTTCTGCAGAAGCTGTGGAAACGGTGATCGAACCACCGGCTGTCGAAGAGGTAATGGAAGAACCGACCCCTGAGGAACTGGAGGAGCCAGAGCCCGAAGAAGCTGCCCCTGAACAGGTGGAGGGAGTCGAGGCCGCGGAGCCTGCAAAGGCCCCACACGAGATTGAGGAACCTTACCCTCAAGACAGTCCTCCGGCAAAGAAGAAACGGCGTCGCAGAACACTGGTGTACGACGAGTCGCTCGGTGAGGTCGTCGCCAGAAAAGTGCGCAAGCCGGGAAGACGTCGGGAGGAGTGGGAAGGGGCCTCCGTCGAGGCCTGGGAAGAAGATAGTGGCGTTGCGGAGGCCGACCGAGAGGCCGAAGAGAGCGATAGCCAGGACGAGGAACCAGATGCGTCGTAGGCATGTGCCTCAGCGCACCTGCGTCGCTTGTCGCCAAGTCAAACCTGCCAGAGAACTCATTAGGATCGTACGCCTTCCCAGTGGCGACGTTGAAGTGGATGAGAAGGGAAAGAAACCAGGTCGAGGAGCCTATCTGTGTCCGAACAGAGCCTGCTGGGAAAGGGCCTCCTCGCGGAAGCTTGTGCAACATGCTCTGAAGACCAAGATCACGAATGAGCAGGAGGAGAATCTGCGGCAGTACTGCCGCTCCCTGCCAAGTGAATCGCTTTGACGCCACTGTGGACGATGTAGCAATTTCGTGCGGAATGATGGTAGAATCCCAGCATGGCTTCGACCTTCGAACGAGTAAGCAAGTTGACATGTCACTAGTCGCATGGAGAGAGGAGTTGTGAGCGGCTGTCCAGCACCATTCGAGTCAAGCGAGGGAGCGATGACGGTGAGTCCCTAGAATCAACTACGGAACTCAGGGCCTTCCCCAAAAACTGCCTCATCATTCCCCGCTATGGTTCGTGGTACGCACCGCCATCTGCTCGAAACCCTCACCGAAGACAGCTTAGACACCACATCGTTGGACAGAACGACACTCCGTGTAATGTCGGCCTTAGTTGCACGGACTTGAGCCACGAAGCGAAAGAGTCAGAAGGGAGATGGAACATGGCAGGGGAAAAGAAGGTAGTCAGCATACCGGATAAGCTCTCTGTCAGAGACTTGGCCGATTTGCTCGAAGTCAGCCCCATAGAAGTCATGAAGCTGCTCATCAGCAGTGGGATCATGGCGAACATCAATCAAACCGTCGACTACGACACAGCAGCCGTCGTGGCAACCGATCTGGGCTTCGAGATACAGCAAGAAATCCTCGAAAAGGTTGAGGAAGTTCCATCCCCTCCCGAGGCGCCAGCCATCCCCGAGGAAGCACCCCTCAAGGAGATCTACGCCGAAGAGGCGCCAGAAGACATGAAGCCCAGGGCGCCTGTCGTCACGGTCCTGGGTCATGTGAATCATGGCAAGACTTCTCTACTGGACTACATCAGGCACACCAATGTGGTGGCCGGTGAGGCCGGCGGGATCACCCAGCATACCGGTGCCTATCAGGTTGAGCGAAACGGCAAGAAGATCACGTTCATAGACACACCTGGTCACGAGGCTTTCACAGCCATGCGCGCTCGGGGAGCTCAAGTCACTGATATCGCGGTCCTAGTCGTGGCAGCGGATGACGGCGTCATGCCTCAGACCAGGGAAGCCATCGATCACGCTAGAGCTGCCAATGTGCCCATAGTGGTGGCCATCAACAAAATAGACATGGCCAGCGCCGATGTCGACGCGGTCAAGAAACAGCTGGCCGATGTGGGGTTGACGGTCGAGGACTGGGGAGGCAAGACAATCGCCGTTCCCGTTTCGGCCAAGGAGGGGACGGCAATAGATACTCTCCTGGAAATGATCCTTTTGGTGGCGGAGATGTCTGACCTGAGAGGCAATCCCGATCGTCCAGCAGCTGGAACGGTCCTCGAAGGCAAACTCGATAGGAGCAGAGGCCCCACAGCCACTTTGCTGATCCAGAATGGCACACTTCGTGTCGGGGACCATGTCGTGATAGGCGGCATCTATGGACGCATCCGAGCCATGTTCGACGATGCTGGCAAGAGGGTGAAGGCCGCACCGCCCTCCGTTCCCGTGGTGGTACTGGGGCTCTCCGATGCGCCGCAACCAGGTGACATATTCAGAGTGGTGGGGGATGAGAAGACCGCGCGAGCTCAAGCCGAAGAGCGCGCGGAGCAGATACGAGCAGATGAGCAAGCGCCTGCGAGGGCTCTGAGCCTTGACGAGATCTACGCTCAGATGCAGGCCGGCACAGTCAAGGAGCTCAATGTCATCCTGAAGGCTGACGTACAGGGCACACTGGAGCCGGTCGCCAATTCACTGGAGGAGTTGGGCGACGAGGATCTCAAAGTGAGGATCATACACCAGGGAGTAGGCAACATTACCGAGTCAGACATCAGTCTGGCTGTGGCTTCACAAGCCATAGTCATCGGCTTCAATGTCCAAGCCGAACCTGCCGCCCGCACCATGGCGGAAGTCGAGGGCGTGCAGATTCGTTACTACACAGTCATCTACCGGCTCATCGAAGACGTCGACAAGGCACTCAAAGGGCTTCTGGAGCCAGTCTATGAAGAGGTTGTTCTGGGCCACGCGGAAGTCAGAGCTACCTTCCGCGCCTCAAAGCTAGGTCGAGTTGCAGGTGTGTACGTGGGGGATGGCACCGTCAAGCGGAACGCTCAGGTCAGAGTCCTCCGCGACAGCGAAGAGATATACGACGGAACCATCAACTCCTTGAGGCGCTTCACCGAAGATGTCAAGGAGGTAACAGAGGGTCTCGAGTGCGGGGTGGGGTTGGACAACTTCACGGACTTCGAGGAGGGAGACATCCTGGAGGTGTACAAGAAAGAACGAGTCGCCTGAGTTCGCTCCAGCGCTCAGAGTCCCAACAAATCATCTCTGAGTGGCGGAGAAGGTTGGGAGATCTATGGTTACTCGCAGACAGAGAAGAGTGAGTGCACTGATCAGGGAAGCACTAGGTGAATTACTGCAAAAAGAGGTCGCGGACCCGAGACTCGACTTCGTAACCATCACGGATGTAGAGACCTCTTCTGATCTGCGTCAGGCTCACATCTACGTGACCTTTCTGGGGGATCCCGAACAGCAGGAAGACGGGCTGAGCGCTCTGAAGAAAGCCGCCGGATACCTGCGGCGACAACTGGGACAGACGGTGTACCTGCGTTATGTCCCGGAGTTGAGTTTCCGCTTGGACCGCTCCGTGGAGCACGGTCTGCGCATAGACAGAATACTGCGGGACATAGACAACTCCAAGAAGCAGGGTGAAGAGTGAGTGAGCAACTACAGCAGTTGATTGACTGTGCCCAACGTATGTTCCTCATAGCCCATGTGGATCCCGATGGAGATACCATCGGCTCTACCCTGGCACTGGCTCGCGCCCTGAGGATGATGGGCAAGGATTGCAGCGTGGCCTGCGACGACCTAGTGCCAGAGGCGCTTCTGTTTTTGCCTGGAACGGACGCGTTCGGGACGCCACAGATCACCGGCGAAGACCTGATCATCACCGTGGATGTCAGTGACCCAGACCGTCTTGGCAATGCCTATCGGCATGTGCCATCCCTGGATACGACGACCGTGAACATTGATCACCATGTCACTAACACCATGTTTGCGGCTGTTAACCTCGTGCGAACGGAGGCAGCGGCCACTGCGGAAATTATCTTCGACTTGTTGCTAGACTGGCAGATCCACGTGGATGCCCTCTTGGCCACATACTTGCTGACGGGAATCGTAACAGACACCCGATCTTTCAGCACTTCAAGCACCTCACCTCGCACTTTGGAGATGTCAGCCCAATTGATGAAGGCAGGCGCGTCGCTCATAGAGATCAATGAGAACTACTTCAGGCAGCGGAGGCTAGCCACGTTGCGCCTGTGGGGCAGAATGCTCGATGAGATGCAGATGGATGGACATCTCGTTTGGTCCTTCAATACACTGGACATGAAGAACGAGTGCAAAGCTAGCTCGGACAATGGTGACGGCATTGTGAACCTGCTAGCCACAGCCCGTGATGCGAAGGCGGCGATAGTCTTCAAGGAGAAGAAAGACGGGCAGATAGACGTCAGTATCAGATCCAGACCGGGGGTGGACATCTCACCGATCGCTGTTCACTTCGGAGGTGGGGGGCACCCCCAGGCCGCGGGCGCCATAGTGGAGGGAGATCTTGACCAGGTGACACGCGACGTGCTCTCCAAGGCCAAGGAGGTATTGGACTCGAACGCCTAGATACACTGAGCCAGGACTGGACACGGATGACGATGCAGCGCGGTGGCACGATCAGAGAATTCTGTCTCGCCTGCGAAGGTGGGCTGGAATCACCATCTGCGACCGACGCCAAACCGAGGAAAAGGGCCATCGCCGGCATCCTAAACATCGACAAACCGTTGGGGATCACCTCCCACGACGTCGTAGATAGGATTCGCCGAGCCTCGGGCACAAGACGTGTGGGCCACGCGGGCACACTGGATCCGGCGGCCTCTGGTGTGCTGCTCATTTGCCTGGGCCAGGCCACGCGAGTCACCGAGTTTCTGATGGAAGGCAGGAAGAAATACGATGCCCAGATTCGCTTGGGCATTAGCACCGATACCGGTGATAGCGAAGGCAAGGTCATCCGCCAGACTACTGAGGTAACCATCTCCCGCGAGCAGATCGAGCACATGCTCATTCAATTTCGTGGCCGCATCCAGCAGATACCGCCCATGCACTCCGCGCTCAAACACAAAGGAACGGCCCTCTACGAACTCGCTCGTCGAGGTATCGAGGTGGAACGAAGCCCCCGGCTGGTGGAGATCTATGACCTTGAACTGACTGATTGGACGCCTCCTTCTCTCAGACTGCGTGTAGAATGCTCCAAGGGCACCTACATTCGGGCCTTGGCCAGGGATCTGGGAGAGACACTGGGTACCGGCGCTCACTTGCGGGGCCTCGTCCGCCTGGCCAGCGGTGCCTTCACTTTGGACGACGCAATGTCCCTGAGCGCTGTTGAGGAGTGCTTCGCCAACGGACGCTGGCCTCGTATCCTGCATCCCCTTGATGAAGCCCTTCTTCATTTCGAAGCGGTCGTGCTCGATCCAGATACGGAGACGAGGATCAGACAGGGCCAAGCGGTCACGGGTTTGGACCCGCTGGACGGTCCCTTCTGTCGCGCCTATTCGTCCTCGGGCAGGTTCGTCGCTTTGCTCCGATACGAGGTGGAACGAAAGCTCTGGCAACCGAGAAAGGTATTCGACCTCTATGAAGCTAATGCGTGAACTGGCCGACGCGGCTCTCGAGAAACCGTCTGCCCTGTGCATCGGTGTCTTCGACGGAGTGCATCTGGGCCATCGCCATTTGATAGACAAGCTGATCGAGAACGCCAGAGCCGGCGACTTGCTCGCAGGAGTGCTCACCTTTGACCGTCATCCCCACGAACTGCTGGCCCCTGCCAGAGACATTCGCTACCTGACTACATTCGAAGAGAAACTGGATCTGCTGAGCGAGTTGGGCCTCGATTTCGTGTTGGCTCTCACTTTCACCAGGGAACTATCCCAGACATCGGCCCGGGATTTCGTCCTCTCGTTATTGAAGCAGTTGCGTATGAGCGAGCTATGGACAGGACCCGACTTCGCCCTGGGCCGAGCGAGACAAGGAGATGCAGCCTACCTGACTGCTTTGGGACAAGAGTTGGACTTCCGCGTGCACGCTCTGGAGCCACTTACTCATCAAGGCCAGGTGATAAGCAGCAGTGCCATCCGCGCCCTGCTGCGTGACGGAAGAGTGAGTGAAGCAAGCCACCTTCTCGGACGGTATCCATCGCTGAGGGGAAAAGTGGTGAGCGGTGCTCGGAGGGGGCACCAACTGGGGTTCCCGACTGCCAATCTCGCAGTGGACCAGAGAATGATGATTCCTGCCGATGGCATATACGCTGTCCACGTGCGCTGGGGCACTGCCAACCATCAGGCGGTGGTCAACGTGGGGGTGCGCCCCACCTTTGACGATCGGGGGGGGCGCATTGTTGAGGCTCACGTTCTCGATTTCGCTGGTGACTTGTACGGCGAGACCTTGCAGGTTCATTTCGTCAAGCGACTGCGGCCTGAGCGTCGCTTCGAGAGCGCCGATGCACTCATGGCGCAGATGAAGCAGGACGTGACTGCGACCCGGCGCCTGCTTCGAGAACTGGAGCCATGAAGAACTCGGCTCCCAAGCCATTCGAAGAGTTGGAACATGTGGCCGACGCTGCTCTGAGGGTCCATGGCGTCGACTGGAGCGAGTTCTTGGTCAACGCTGCCCACGGCATGTTCTGGCTGATAGCCGACTCGGAGGACAGCCCATCATCGCCACGGAAAGAGATATCGTTGTGTGCTATGGATGATGAGACCCTACTGGTCGACTGGCTGAGCGAACTTCTATACCTTCACGAGATAGATGGTGTTGTCTATACGAAGATCGAGATAGTCGAGGCATCGCCCACGAGATTGGAGGCTATCGTACAGGGAACAGATCGATGGGCCTCCAAGACGGTGATCAAGGCAGTGACCTTCAATGATCTGAACATTGAGAAGACAGCCAAGGGATACACAGCCACCGTGGTGTTCGATACGTAGCGCGGTCGGGCAGTCAGAGAAGGCAGGGAGGTTGAGAGATGCCAACATTTATTCTCCTGTCCAAGATCTCTCCTGGAGGTGCCACCCAGGTCAAGTCGCTCGTGGAGACGGACAAGGAATTTGGTGCTGAACTTACGCGCCAGTGTCCGGGGGCGAAGAGAGTCGCGAGCTATGCGTTACTCGGTGCCTACGATTTCCTGCACATCTTCGAGGCGGCCGACGCGCGGGAGGCGGCCAAGGTCGCCCTCCTCGCCAACTCGTTTGGTGCAGCTAGCACACAGACCTTGACGGCCATCCCCTTCTCCGAATTCCAGGAGATTGTGGAAGAACTGTAGATTGGGCCTGGCCGCGGCCTACGGACCGGAGTGAGCACGTTGCCGCAGTCCACAAGGCGCGTCTTCGGGCTACTCCCCCAGACAAGGAGAGCTTCATCATGATCCAGAAGAAAGACTTCAAGAAGCTGGACAAGTACCTGTACGAGATACCGGCGAGCCATAGAGATGACATGCGGGTCTCGGCACGAATCTACGCCGATAATGAGCTTCTGGAAGCCGCGCTGACCGATCGCTCCGTCGAGCAATTGGTCAACACCACCACTCTACCGGGTGTGCTGAAGTACACGCTGGCCATGCCGGACATCCATCAAGGGTACGGTTTTCCCATCGGCGGCGTGGCAGCGACCAAGCCGCCCGACGGGGTCATATCACCCGGCGGCATAGGTTATGATATCAACTGCGGTGTACGGGTGCTGGTCTCGGACATCGAACGAGAAGCCGTGAACCCGTATGTTGAGGACCTAATACAGGCGATGTATCGCCTTGTGCCGACCGGGCTGGGTAAAGGCGGAATCAAGATCTCAAAGAAGGATCTCGACAGAGTCCTGGAGCAAGGAGTCTCCTGGGCAGTGGCAAAAGGCTATGGGACGAAGGAAGACCTGGAGCGCACTGAGGAACGCGGGTGCATGCCCGGAGCCGATGCCTCTGCGGTCAGCCAGAAGGCCAAGGACCGAGGCTTGCGGCAACTGGGCTCCCTGGGGTCTGGGAACCACTTCCTGGAGATCGACGAGGTCACGGAGGTGTATGACGAAGAAGTTGCCGAGGTTTTCGGGCTGCGTCAAGGCTTCATCGCCGTGCAGATCCATTGCGGCTCTCGTGGCCTCGGTCATCAGGTCTGCAGCGACTACGTCAGGCTGCTGCAGAAAGCAGTCCGGAAGTACGGCATACAGCTTCCGGACCGCGAGTTGGTTTGCGCTCCCTTTGAGTCACCAGAGGGGCAAGACTACTTCGGTGCCATGGCGGCATCGGCCAACTTCGCCTGGACCAACCGCCACGTGATTGCCCACTGGATGCGTCGTGCCTTTGAGGAGGTCTTGGCAGGAAAGGTAACCTCGTGGGAATTGACGCAGGTCTATGATGTGGCCCACAACATCGGCAAGGTGGAGCATTATACAATCGATGGCAAGCGCGCAAAGTTGGTCGTGCACCGCAAGGGAGCCACCCGCGCCTTCGGCCCGAGCTCCAAAGAGCTACCCGAGGTCTACCAGGGAGTCGGGCAGCCGGTTCTCGTACCAGGCAGCATGGGGACCGCATCCTATGTCCTTGTAGGTACCGACAGAGCCCTCGATCTGACTTTCGGCTCTACGTGCCACGGAGCCGGTCGGGTGCTTAGCCGCACGAAAGCCAAGAAGACGATCTGGGGTGAGGACTTGATGCGGCAACTGCGAAAGCATGGAATCGCCGTCAAGGCTGGCAGCATGGCGGGCCTGGCCGAGGAGGCCCCCCAGGCCTACAAGGATGTCGAGCGAGTGGTGGATGTAGTGGCCGGAGCAGGGCTTGCCCTCAAGGTAGCAAAACTGATTCCCATCGGCGTTATCAAAGGTTGAGCCTACGCCTGCCCGGCCAAAGCTAGTTCGGGAGCGATCTCCTTCATGGCGTCGAGCACGGTCTGAATGTGCTCGCTCAGGTCAAGTTCCAGGTCCGCGGCGGCTTTCTCAATCTCCTCACGATTGACTGCCGCCGCAAAGGCCTTGTCCTTCCACTTCTTGCGCACGGACTTGAGCTTGACGTCGCGAATGTCCTTGCTGGGCCGCACAAGAGCCACTGCCACCAAGAGGCCCGTCAAGTCATCGACCGCGTAGAGCGTCTTTTCCATTAGTGATTCGCGAGGCACGCCAGTGTATTCGCTGGCGTGAGACAGGACAGCTCTCACGATGTCCTCGGGCCAGTTCCTCTCCCGCAGTATCTTGGCACCGGTGACGGGATGCCCTTCCACTGTGAGATCGGGGTTCTGTTCGTAGTCGAAGTCGTGGATCAATCCCACGATGCCCCACAGCTCCTCATCCTCACCAAACTTACGGGCATAGGCCCGCATTCCCGCCTCCACTGCCAACATATGCCGGACGAGGTTCTGATTCTTGGTGAACTCGTTCACCAGTTGCCATGCATCCTCTCGCGTTACACTCATCCTCTTAAGCCTCTCCTGTTACGCTCATCCTCCTAAGCCTCTCGAACGCGCCGCTGTATTTCTGGCTCTTCTTCGCCCAGTCGCTCAGCTCCTGGCACGGGAAATCCCCGCACTGATGGCAAAACTCCAGTCCTTTGTCATCCACGCAGCACTCTAGTATCCAGCAGTCAGGGGACCAATGGTTGGCTCTGTCCCCCTTGCACCAGTCGCAGCGAAGATCCTCCGCCTTGACCTCTACGTCCAACTCCCTCTTGAACCAGTCGATGATCTCCTGGGCTAGCGCCGGATCGTCTCTGGCCTGCCGTATGTCACATTGGGCACAGTCCAACCCGCAAGCTGCGATCGTCTGCGACATGTCATTCACCTCATTCTCGACCGATCATGACGCCGAGTGGAGTCGTTCCCCGTCTGGCAGTACGGTTGCCCTGGGCAGCGATTATACCACTCAACTTCCCCCCCGGCCAGACCCCGGTGCGTGCCAGCCCGTAGGTGACCTTTGGCCGATCGGGCCATCATCGCTTCTTGGGCACTACATACCCCAGGTGGCGCAATGCAGCCTCGTCACTGAGCCATCGCTTCCGGACCTTGACCCACAGCTCCAGGTAGACCTTCGTCCCCAAGAGGCACTCTATCTCCTTTCGGGCGGCTTGTCCGATGCGCTTGAGCATCTTGCCCCCCGCGCCGATGACAATCCCTTTCTGGCTGTCCTTGGCCACGTACACTGTGGCCTCGATGTACGTCAGATCCTCGCGTCGCTCCTCGAACTCCTCGACCACCACAGCCACCCAGTGGGGCACTTCGTGATACAGGGAGTGCAACACCTGTTCACGAATGAGTTCCGCAGCCATGAAACGTAAGGGCTGGTCCGTAATCTGGTCCGGGGGATAGAGCTGTGGCCCCAACGGCAAGCGCTGGATGATGAGATTGAGTAGCTCGTCGCGATTGTATCCCTCGGTGGCAGAGAACATGATCGACTCTTCGCAGTCCGCCAGGGAGAGGTAAGCTTGTCGACGCTCCTCTTCTTTCTCCATCGATAGGAGGTCAACCTTGTTCATCACCAAGATGCAGGGCCCGGCGGCTCGTTCCTTTATCAATCGGGCCAGTTGTACGTCTTCGGCCCGCGGTGGCACCGAGACATCCACCACGAACAACACGACATCGCCGTCAGGTATGGCTCTCACAGCCGCCTCGACCATGTATTCTCCCAGTTTGTGGCGGGGCTCGTGGATGCCTGGCGTGTCAATGAACACAATCTGCGCCTGGGGCAACGTGAGTATGCCCCGCAGCCGTCGACGCGTAGTCTGGGGCTTGGGGGACACGATCGCCACCTTCTGTCCCACGTAGCCATTGATCAGAGTTGACTTCCCCACGTTGGGCCTGCCCATGACAGCCACGAAACCCGAGCGGTAGTCCTCAGGAAGTTGTTCCGCTGGCACTAGCTCCATGTCACACTTTCCACAAACGAGTACATCGTGCCCTCTCCTCCTCACCGAGAGGAGACTATCTCGTTCACCGACTCCATGACCGCCCTCACTCCCGCCAGGTTCCTGTCGAGCTCCAGGTCAAAATTCCCCGTCAACTCCACTTCCACTGCGGCCACGCCTTGATAGGCCAGGTAGTCGACCATGGCACCCGTAACAGGATAGGAAGCCCAGCCCTCCTCCACGAAAGGATACCCCGTCGCTTCTGACAGGCGACGAGCCAATTCTGCCGAAGGAGGGTGATCGGCACAGGAAGTGGTAGAGATCATGCCGGCCATACTGTGATAGAATATCGCCACCTGAGCGTCGGCCAGGAAGTCACGAAGCAAGCGTGTCTCCACTTCGGAGAAGGGAAATGAACCGCCTCCACCCTCGATCACACCGTCCGTAGTGTACGTATCACTGACCCAATCGTTTCGCTTGCATGAATCGCGGTCGTTGTCTGCGTTCCGATTGAGATCCACGCCGCGAGCGTTGCGCCTGGTATCGTTGGCCAAGCCGTCGGGATTGGCGGTGGGTATGATCCACAAGGTGACCTCTGAAGGCACCTCATCAGTGTGTTCGTCGAAGTAGCTGATCAACTCCAAGGCCAGCCAATGGGTGTTCTCCTCGGTGCCGCCATGGATGTTGCCCACCAGAACCACCTTCTGCTCACCGCTCCCAAACCAGTGACCTGAAATCGACCTCCCCTCCCACGATTCTCCCAGCAGCTTCTGACCACGTCGCGCCGGGACGGTGGTCTCGGTCGGTGTGGGCACAACGGTAGGCTCACCCACCTGAGACGTCGCTGGGCGTGCTGAGACGGCCGTGCCGATCTCCGTAGAGGTCGGAACAGGGCTCCTGTGCTGAGAACAGCCAGAGATGGGCCACAGAACCGCAGCCACGAGCAGCGGCAAGATCACTCTGCGCATCCACTCACCCCGCTGCCCCAGCGCAGGAGCAGCACGTCACCCTCGCCTGTGCCAGCCGCTATCTCATCTGCTCCGTCGTGGTCCAGGTCAGCCACGTCAAATGTGGTGACCCAGCCCAATCCCTCGTAGAACCCACAAACCGCGCCAGTGGCCACATCCAGGACCCAAACCCCGCCCGAGGAGAAATAGTCGCCCGTGGCCGCCACGAGTTCTTTGACCCCATCTCCGTCCAGATCGGCCAAGGCCAGATCGTTCACAGTATCCCGAGCTTGATACTCCCACCGCAGCGACCCGTCGCTGCCCAACAGGCAAATGCGCCCGTCCATCAATCCAACAAGCACCTCGGTGGCCCCATCACCTTCCACATCTGCCGCCACAACATCGGTGGGCGAACTCCCCGCTAGATATCGCCACAAGAGCTCGCCGTTGCCACTGAAGGTCAAGACAGACGAGTCCGGATACTCAGTAGTGACGACTATCGTTTTCCTACCATGGCTGTTCTCCGACCCGACGGCCAAGTGATTCACGAAACCTGCCGTTGGATACCTCCAGAGCAGGCGCCCGTCACTCGTCAATACGTAGGCATTTTCGGCACCTGCGAGCACCTCTGCACTACCATCGCCGTCAAGGTCGGCGACGCGGACCACGCTCACCGATCCTCCAGTCGGGTATTTCCACCTCAAGCTACCATCACCATCCAGCGAGTAGATGGTATCCCCAAAGCTGCCCCATTCTCCGGCGGCGACTTCCCATCGCCCGTCTCCATCCACGTCGCCCAACGCGGTGTCCAGAACGGCAGCCTCCACTGTATGACGCCACTGTGGTTGTCCGTCATGGTCAACTGCGTGGATGGACCCAGCGTTGTCCAGCAAACCCGAACTCACGATGACCTCGCCCAAAGCATCGCCATCTACGTCGCCGGCGACTATGCTTTCCACACAGTCTTCGGTCTCGAACTCCCATCGGATGTCACCGTCAGCACCGAGCGCATACACGCGGCCTGGCCCGGTGGCCCTTCCGGCGGCCACCAAGACCTCGGATTCCCCGTCCGCATCCAAGTCATTCGTCCTCAGAACTGTTACCTTCTCCCCAAGCTCTGCCGTCCACTCCACCGTCAGATGGCTGCTGCGTTTCTCGTGTCCGAGTATGCCGTATGAGTCACCGGGCAGACCCACCAGGCTTTCCGCTAGCTCGAAGACCTCTGCCAGGACGGAAGTTGACTCCGGTTGCGGCAGCACCCTCGCCTGCCCTGCCTCGATGTGCACTGGCACGAGACGAACCTGCTTCAAGCCTGCACCGTCCAACAAAGCCTGGAGCATCAGCCCTTGCTCCGTCTCCACGGAAAAGGGCTGGTCGAAGATGAAGTTGCCCAGACTGTAGGCGACGAAGCCCTGATCCAAGAAGGCTACCCCTCCTACCACGTGAGGGTGGTGCCCGAGGACCAAGTCGGCCCCCGCCTCCACTGTTCTGCGCGCCACCTCCGTTTGGAAGGTGTCTGGCACGGGAACGTACTCGGTGCCCCAGTGGAAAGACACCACCATGACATCAGCTAGATCTCTGGCCCGTCGCACCTCATCGTACACGACTTCCGGCTCCAGCCACACGGGACCGCCCGCGCTGCCCTGCTCGTGAACATACCGCGGTTCGATGTGATTGTAGGCCAGAAAGGCAATCTTTACCCCACGCGCATCAATCACAACGGTAGAACGATCAGCACTCGTGTCGCCCCCGACTCCCACATAGGCGATCCCCCTTTCTTCCAGAGCACCCATAGTATCCAGCAAGCCGACTGGCCCGTAGTCATCGGTGTGGTTGTTTGCCAGGGACAGTACATCAAACCCCGCATCGCTCAGGCCCTCCACCGCCCTTGGACTGGCTCGAAGGGCGATCCCCCCTTGCGGAGCGCCCCTTAAGGTCAGAGGGCATTCCAGATTGGCGAAGGCGACATCCGCAGCATTGGTCAGCTCGCGAGTGAGGAGAAAGGGATAGTGAGGTGAGTTGGCGGCCATGAGTCGGCCGACCCCCCGTCCCAGCATCACGTCGCCGACGGCAACGAAGCTGATCAGAGGTCCGGTGTGATCAACCAGACCTTCGCGCAGTGCCTGGCACAACTCCCAGTGGTCTTCCACAGCGCCAGTCAGCCACCAGCGCCGGTGGTAGGCATAGCTCTCTGCATCCCCGGGGCCTATCGCCTGCCCGTCGATGGCCAGGACTCGGACGTGAAAGTCAACCGCTCGCCACGGCACCAGGGCGAGTGCTGCTCTGTCCTGCGCCACCCAGTCCTTCGCCTCTTCCCAAGATGAAACGTGTACGGCATCTATAGCGAGTTCATCGACATGCAGCAGCTCCTTGACCGCAAGGCCGCCTCTGGCGAGCACCACGGTATGTTCTCCCGGATCCTGGAAGACGTCTCGGAGCCACGCCAAGGGCACATCATCAAAGGGAGAAGCCACATGGGCGATCAGCGCGTAAGGCTCCGTCCGCACCGGTTCCGCCCCCTCCCCGGGAGACGGGCCGCTGACCAGCGCCAGCTCGGAATCGCCAGAGCGCCACCAAGCCATCGCCTCAGATGACCCTTCTGCTGGCCCCGCAGGACAGTCAGAATAGGCCCGCTCCAGGCTGCCGAACAGCTCTCTCTCGTCGTCCCACAGATCTTGGGCCACGGCCAGGCAAGGGCGTGCGGCGTTCGCCGTCGCTTCGTCGGAGTAGGTAGCCGGCGCCGAGGAAGTGGATTCAGTTACTGGCGTCCCACAGCCGAGGGGAGCGAGGGCGATCAGCGGGAGGATGGAGAGGAGGCAGCGCGAGCGTCTCCGCAGCTGACTCACTGTTGACCTTCGCCTTCCTCAGGAGTGAAATACTCATCCAACAGTGGCGTAAGATCGTGGCTGGTGTGGCGGGACGCAACGAAGAAGAAATCCTCGGTGGCGCTCATCGTGTGGCTCTGGCTCTGGCAGTAGTCCCGCAGGAAAGCATAGAACGTTTCATCGCCTATAACGTTTCGCAGGTCGGCAAGGAAGAGCGCCCCGTGACGGTAAACTGTGTCCATATAGGACGCTTGATCGTCGAAATCGTAGATGGTGGCGTTTATGGGCCCCGACGGCTGATAGTTCAACACCTCGAATTCCCACGCCCATTGGTGGTCATCAGGGTACCTTAGTCTGTAGAACAGAAGACCACTGTAAGTGGCCAGAGCCTCGTCGAGCCAAGGCTCTCTCACCTGATCGTTGCCCACCAAACCGTACCACCACTGGTGAGACACCTCGTGCACCAACAGGGACACCAACTGACAGCGCACGCCACCCGGATATGTGGCGTACCACAGAGACCCCAGGAAGGAGAGACCCGAAAACTCCATGCCGCCGGCGAATTCGGTCTCCGCTACCCTGTACTCAAGATAAGGATAGCGCACACCGAACTGGTCGCCGTAAGTCTGTAGTGCCTCGGCAGCGACGCGGGCTACCTCGACCCCAGCATCGGCATGGCCGGGGAAATGGTAGGAAGTGACAGTGATGCCGTCTATCTCCGTACTGTGGGTAAGGTACTGGTCGCTGGCGGCGAAGGCGAAGGAGCGAGCCTGCGACATACTGTAGCGCCATGTGTTGCCGTCACGCTCCTCGCTCCCGCTGCCCGCCACTGTTACGCCGTCGGGCGCATGGATGTGTATCTCGTAGTCAGCTTCCTCCATCACGTAGGGGTCACCAACCCAGTGGTAGCTAAAGGTATACCAACCCTCTCCTGGTAGGAACGGTGCCAGCGCTGGATACCAGTGGCCGACATCTACCGCTCGCTCCGACCAGCCCAGGGTGCCCGTGGTGAAGCTTGCCGCCGGATCTATGTAGGGCAGGTCCAGGGCGAAGTCCAGGAATATGGTGGCCACTTGCCCGGGTGCCAATTCCTGAGGCAAAGGCACTCGCAGGGTCATGTCCTCAAGGGCGTGGTTGGGAACCACTGGACCGGCACCGAACTCCAGGCTAAGACTATTCAAGGTGAAAATGTCCGGATCGTGGTTCGGGAACACGTTCAACACGACGTCCTGCAGCGACTCGTCGGTACGATTCGCATAGTCAATCCTCTCCTGCACGTCCAAGTGATGCCCTTGGTAGTCTAACGTGGCCGTGATCGTATAGCGAGGCACTGCAGTGCTACTGATAGGTGAATACGGGGTGGGCGACGGGGTGGATCTCGCCGACGGAGGACGAGGCGTCTCCCCCGGTCCAATCACCGGAGGCGTAGCGTCGGCGCTCGGGCGATTTGCCAGCCACCTGTAGCCACCAATAAGCCCAGTCGCGAAGAGCAAGACAGCGAGGCAAACCAGCAACCCTTTGATCACCGCCGCGTATAGAGGGCTGATGGAGGTGGCAGTTGTCTCCTGCGGAATGGAGGTTTGCTCAGCCAGCGCCTCTTCCCAGAGGGCAAATACGTGCTTGACATTCAATCCAAGGAATCGCGCGTAGAGTCGGAGCGAACTCCTCACATGAGCGACGCTCGTAAACGCGCGGAAGTCCTCGGTCTCCAGGGCCTTGATGTACTCCGGCCACAGCCCCGTGGCCTGCTCGATCTCCCGGAACGAGTATGCTTTGCGCTCCCGCGCCTCTCTCAGCATCTGGCCGAGTCTGGCCATAGTTCAACCTCCGAACCGTCCCACCGGAATTCTAGTGTAAGCCCCAACCGTGGTCAAACCCGATCGCCGCCTTCACCTCACTCATGGCGACCTAGAACACCCGCTCCACAATAGGTCGCCCTTCTTCATCGGCGAGGAACCGTGGCTGCACATCATCTGCGATGCGCACGGGAATCAGTTCCGCTGCCTCAACACCGTCGTCACCAAGGAGGACTCGCAGTATGGCGCCTTCCCGCGCCCTCTCCACAACGTCGAGATCGAAGACGAAGTTGCCGAGGCTATACGCGATGAACCCGCTTCCGTAAGATGTCGTTCCCTGTACGACGTGCGGATGGTGCCCGAT
>CAZNMJ010000001.1:0-56625 GCA_964573815.1 uncultured Anaerolineales bacterium | reverse complement strand
CGACACCCGAAGAGCTGCGTAGCCTCGTGGCCGAGAAGGTCATGGGGGGATGGCATAAGGGCAAAATAACTGAACTTTGGTTCGACAATGATGGATGTATTGTGGCGGAGGCCTGGAACCCACTCGAATCCTGGGCCGACGCGGGACGGGTGATCGAGAGGATGGCCGACCTGGGCTTCACCATGACTTTCATTTATGGGCCGGGTGGGGATGATGTGAATTTCTACCATGTAGAAGATGGTCGGTATGGTTTCGGCAAAGGGAAGAGTGCGCCACGCCATATCTCCCTCGCCGCGCTACGCGCGCTGGGCGTGGAGGTGGAATGATGAGTGAATGGTCACTAGCTTGGAAACAGGCCGCTAAGAAGCATCGGCGAGAGCACAAAAAGCTGCTCGAAGCATATCAGGAGCTGAAGGATGACTATTATGGACTCTATGCTGAGATGGCCTCGCTTTCGCACGCTGAGAAATTGGAGAGTTGGTTGAAAGGCTTTCGCCAGAAGGTGGCTCGCAAAAAGTGGCGAACGCAGAGGGTGTGGCGAGCGTGGTACGCGCTAAAATATCGTGAGGGCAGGCTGGCACGGCTCGAAGAGTTGCAGGCTCCTGATATTATCATCCAGAACGAGAAGAAACTTACTGCGGACCGAGGAAGGTGGTTCCGTGAAGAGATATTGCTAGAGCGGATTGGTGCGAGGAGGGTCGAAAGGGATGGCGCATAAGGGCTATCACGTAGAACGAGCAATCGCCAAACGCCTGAACGCGAAGCGTATCGGTGGCCCCGGCAACATGGACATTGACGGGAGTTGGTTCTCGGCTGAGGTAGAGGTTGGCCTGATTCCCGAGTATGTCTGGGAGGCAGTGCGGAAGGGTCGGCGGCACGCTCGCTATGGTCAGTTGAAGCTGGTTATCCAGCATGAGAAGGGTATGCGGTATGATGATGACAGGGTTTCTATGAGCCTTCTTGATTTCATCCGATGGTTCGGGGATGCGGCGAGCCTTGCGGATACGGGGCTGGTGGCTGAGTTGGAAGCCCTGCGCCAAACCATAGCGGTGACAACGTGAGGAAGCTCGGTCACGGTCGCCGTCCCTATCTGGGCTACCTCTGCGTCGAGGATTTCGCCACGCCCTGGCACGCGCTGGCCTGCGCCATCGTCGGCGAGGCGAAAATGCACGGGAACTGGGTCTATCTGCACTCGCAGGACGCCTATGACTGGATGGCTTGGCTCGACGTAGACCCGCCGATGCTGCAAGTGGAGGTCAAACGGTGCATGGAAGCCTTGGGCATTCACTACGACGCTTGGCGGAGGATAATGCTGCCGTGACTTCTGAACCCAGGGCCATACCCTGGCGCTGTAAGAAGTGCAACGGAATCCTGGCCTGGGTATGGGATGAGGAGGCACGGGCGCAAGGTGCCGACGTGGTGCTGAGAAAGGACGGCAAGGCCGCTATCCACTGTCCCTTCTGCCGCGAACTCAATGTCTGGATTCGACTTGACAGCAAGGTATCAAATCGCTTATAATTGAATCGGCTGACAGCGGGGATATTAGCCACCCCGCACCGGAAGCTTTTCCGGGGACAACTCGGCTGATCGCGGACATTAGCCACCCGTATCGAGGGATAGTACGTCTCTCGGGCGGGTGGCTTTTTCTGTTGGTTGGATCGACTGATGGCGCTCACCTACAAGCGACGGGTTTTCATAGACGCTTTTCTGGCCCAGGGCGAAGCGACTTTTCTCAATGCGAAAAGGTCTGCGGAGAAAGCAGGTTACGCATTTCCGCAGCGCCAAGGATCGCGTTTGTTGAGTCTTGTTGAGGTGCGGGAAGCCATCCGGCAGCGGCTTCATGAGGCTGGGGGCGATGAATTGGCCGTTCTCAGTCGATGGGTGCGAACCGCCTCTGTAGACTTCTCTCCTTACGTGATGGAGGGTGGCCTGGAGGTGGAGGCACTCAAGGAGGCTGGCCTCGGTTGGATGATCAAGGGGGTGCGGGTCACGCAGTACGGCACTACGATAGAACTGCGAGACCCAGAACATGCTGACGAGATGTTGGCCAAGCACCTGGGCATGTTCGTGGAACGCAGAGAGGTGGAGCATCAGGGCGAAGTTATCTTGAGCGTGAGCTATGGAGACGACGGTACTAAGGATAAAATTGCCGAAGCCACATCCGATGCAGGCGGCGATCCGCGCGAGTAGTGCCAAGCGGAACGTGATCTGCGCCGGACGGCGGGCGGGCAAAACTACACTCGCGGCGATGGTCGGCGTGGAAAGGGCGCTGGCTGGCCGGCGGGTACTATTCGCATCCCCAACCCAGGAGCAGGCGGACGCCTTCTGGGACAAATGCAAGGATTGGCTTGGGGATGCGTTGACATACGGCGTGATCCGGAAGAATGAGAATCGTCGCCTATTGTCGGGCTTTCCCAAGGGTGGTCGCATCCGAGCGAAAACCGCATGGGACGCCGACACGTTGCGAGGCGACTACGCTGACTTCTTGGTCTTCGACGAATTCGCTGGAATGGGTCCGGATGCCTGGGACAAAGTGGGTGCGCCGATGCTTCTGGACAATAACGGCGATGCTTGGTTCATCTCGACGCCCCGGCGCAAAAACCAGTTCTTCGCGTTCTACGTGCGCGCATTGGAAGATGGCGTTCGATGGCGCAGTTGGCATTTCACGAGCCTTGACAATCCTCACTTGAATCAAGCGGCGCTCGCCGAGATCGCTGGCGACCTATCCGAGGATGGGTACAGACAGGAAATACTCGCGGAATTCCTGGAGAACGAGGGATTCGTTTTCAGAAACATCGCGGCTTGCATGAATGCGCCGTTGGACGTGAGGCCGGGAGACCACGCCGAGCACCGGATCGTGGCGGGCATCGACTGGGGCAAGCTCCAGGACTACTCGGCCTTCAGCGCCGTTTGCGCGGATTGCCACGTCGAGGTGGCGCGGGACAGGTTCAATAAGATCGACTATCACTACCAGCGTGGCCGGTTGGTCGAACTCGTGAACCGCTGGGGCGTGAAGACCATCGTTCCCGAATCGAACTCGATGGGTGAAGCGGTGATAGACGAGCTCAAGCATGACTCGGGGCTCAATGGCGTGAGAATAGAACCCTTCCCGACCACGCCCTCCAGCAAGCCCCCGCTCATCGAGAGCCTTCGACTGGCACTCGAGAAGGCCGAGTGCCAGTGGCAGAATGACAGACTGTGGAGCGCCGAGTTGGAGGCTTACGAGGTGAAGTACAGCGCGAATACAGGCAGGCCGACCTATAGCGCGCCGAGTGGCGTTCACGATGATACCGTGATGGCGCGGGCCCTGGCGTGGAAGGGCTGTAACGTCGGGGGCGTCGTTACGACCATGCCGAATCTCTACGAGCCGATTACGGACGCAGACCTGGGCCTGACGCGACGTGAACGGGCCGCCCGGGTCCATTCTTCATCGACAGCGCACAAACGCTGGAGTCAGCGCAACTTCTGTAGGGCTTGTTTCGATGAATGGACTAAGGCGAACGGGTGAAGATGGTAGTCCAACTCACATTCGGCGGACCCTCGCTCCAGGCTCAGTTGTTCGCGGAGCGCATGCTGGAGCAACGGCGCAAGCGGCTGGAGCAGATAGCCAGGAACTGGAAGTATTACAACGGCTTCCACAAGCAGATGCTCGTCGTGCGCCGGGGCCAACCTGACGACAACGTTACCATCAACCTCGCTAGGCTCATCGTGGACAAGGGCGCGGCGTTTTTGTTTGGTAAGCCGCTTGTGATCGAATTGCAAGAGGGCGAAACGACGCCCGAGGAGGAGTGGCTGACACGGATATGGCAGAGGAATAAGCTACACACTCTGCTTTTGCGTTTGGCTATAAGTGGTGGAGTGACTGGTCACGTTTTCTTGAAGATCGTGCCGAGCGCGAAGCAAGGGGATCCACCTCGGCTGGTCAACATTGAGGCTGAGTACGTGACCGTCTACTACGCGGGCGAGGACATAGACGACGCTTGGCGATATCGTATCGAATGGGAGGAGAGAAGTAGAGCGGGAGTGGGTGTTTCGCGCCGGCAGGACATCGAGCGGGACAACGACGGCCGGTGGAGCATCGCGCAGTGGATTGCTGAGGGATCAGCGGCTTGGATGGAAGATCCTCAGCATCCGCGGGTAGATTGGCAGTGGGATTGGCCGCCCATGCTTGATTGCCAGAATTTGATCAACCCAGGCTCCTACTACGGACAGAGTGACCTCGAAGATCTGAGCGAGCAGGACGGGATCAACTATCTGGCCTCGAACATGCAACGGATCATTCGTTACCATCAGCATCCCAAGACGATCGGTGCCGGATTCAAGGCCGAAGATGTCAAGATCGCTACGGACGAGACTTTGGTGTTACCCGACGAAAAGGCGTGGGTAAAGAACCTGGAAATGCAGTCCGATCTTGGGGCGTCCCTGAATTTCTTCGATCGGCTGATCAACTGGTTCTTGGCCGGAGCGCGGATTCCGCGGATTGATCCGGCGGTTATGAATGTCGGTGCATTGTCGGGATTCGCCTTGCGTATCCTGTACGGTGATCTGCTAGAGAAGACCGAAGTCAAGCGGCGACTCTATGGCGACATGCTGATTGAGCTCGTACGGCGGTTGCTGGAGATGGATGGGAAAGGACCTGATCACATCGCTACGTTACACTGGGCTGATCCGCTTCCAGTGGACGAGAAGGCTTCTATCGAGCGTGACAAGTTTGAACGCGATTACGAACTGGCTAGCAAGGAGACCGTTCAGACACGGCGCGGATTAGACGTAGATGCGGAGAAGACACGGCTTGAGGCGGAGGAGGTCGCGGGGGGCAACGTCGGGGCGATGATTCTCCGCGAATGGGAGACGGGACGAGGGGCGGAGGAATAATGTCTGCGCGTGAAATCTTATGTCCTTGGTGCCAAAAGAAAGTGATTATTGACCCGATTGAGCGGAAGGTCCCGAAGGCTAAGCGGCTCACATTCGGAGATGGAGTGCAGTTCGGCTTGGGGCTGATGTTCAGCGTGTGGTTGGCCGGTGTAGGCATGGTCGTGCTGTGGGTTCTGTTGTTCGGGAATCCGCTGGCGGGGTTGCTGTAGGGGGCCGAATGCCCATCAATCAGGCGATCCTGGCCCAGATGCGGAGCCAATTCGTGGCGGTCGAGCGGGAGCACGCCCGACGATTGATGGCCGCGTACCGGCGGGTGCACGAAAGGTTGCGAGGGCAGGCCGACACGCTGATTGCCCAGCTTGAGGTCATGCGGGCTAAGGGGCAGGAGATTGGCAAGGGCGAGATTCGGCGCATGAAGCGGTATCGCTACTTGATGGGTTCCGTCGAGGGAGAGATGCAGAAGTTCGCGGCGGTCATCGAGGCTGAGGCCCAAGCGGGTCAGGTTGAGATGGCGGCATTGGGTGTCCGGCAATCGGCGGAATTGGTCCAGGCGTCCTTTTCCGCCGTGCCCCCGCCTGTGCGAGCTGACATCATGACGACATTCGGCGTCATGCCCAATCAAGCGGTAGAGGCGCTGGTGGAGGTGCTCCAGGAGGATACGGCCCTCTGGACACGCACATTGAGCCGCTACGGGGCCGAAGCCGCGCGGGGCATTGGCGACACCCTGGTGGCGAGCGTGGTGGCGGGGAAGGGGCCGAGGGCCACGGCGCGCGAGATGCGGCGGGCGTTTGGGTTGCCCTTGAGCGACGCGTTGAAAATCAGCCGCACCGAGCACATGCGGGCACACCGCTTGGCCACGGTGACCAGTTATCGGCAGAACGCGCATGTGGTGAAGAATTGGATATGGCACGCGGAGCTTGGGCCGCGAAGCTGTATGTCATGTATTGCCCTTCATGGCACTGAGTTTCCCCTGAGTGAGACGCTGGACGATCATCCCAATGGGCGCTGCGCAATGGTGCCGGTTACGGTCACTTTCGAGGAGCTTGGCCTGAAAGGCCTGCCTGAGACCAGACCTGATATCGAGAGCGGCGAGGATTGGTTCAATCGGCAGCCCCAAGGGATTCAGACGAGCATGATGGGCGATGCCAAGTGGCGTGCGTGGAAGGACGGAGCATTCGAGTTCGCGCAGTTGAGTGCGCGGAAAGAGGATCCGGATTGGGGCGTAACGTACACGGAAGCTAGCTTGAAATCGCTTCTAGAGGATGGGGCGAAGACATACTACAAGGAGGCCGCCTGATGCCATTCACCAATGCGCCTTGGAGCACGCCCGAGAGCAACCTGACGCCCGAGCAATTCTGCCGGGTCTGCCTGGTTGACTTGAATCGGCCACGCTCTGAGAAGATCAAAGCCAAGTGCTACTTGCCCGTGCGGAGTCGCCCCGGTAGTGCCTTTAACCGGAACGCGATTCGGAACGCGCTGGCGCGGCTGTCGCGAACAAAGATACCCGCCGAGGCGAAGCGTAGAGCGGCGCGACGGTTGGTGCGGTTGGCGGCTGAGGCGGGGATTCAGATAGGAGAGACGATTCGGCGGTTGGCGGGGTTGCGATGATGTTCTGTTCAAGGCGTGGTATGGTAGGGCTAGGCGGGGTCCGGTCCGGCGGGGCCAGGCGAGGTCGGGCACGGTGGGGTAGGGTTAGCCCAGGCTTGGCAGGGTAGGGGTTCCATCGATCTCATTTATCAGTGAGAACAGGGCGTGGTACGGCTGGGCTAGGCTTGGTGCGGCCAGGTAGGCTCGGGCTAGGCGCGGTGCGGTTCGGCATGGTGGGGTCTGGCGCGGCGTGGCAGGGCTAGGTAGGGCAGTTTGCATTGATGGACAAGGCCGGAGATGAACCAAAAGGCTAAGTTGGTTTTTGCTGGGGCGATGGCCCGAGCGCGTTGGCCGGATATCGTGGAGGAACCGGTACAAGTCTACGTGACTGACACTCCTGAAAACATGATTTTGTTGCGGGGTCCGCGGCCAACATTGCCGAGGGGTTTTGAGGAGCCTGTTATGGACACTCAAGGGCCTCCAGTTGTGCCATTGGAGCGCGAGCAGATCCCGTGGTACAAGATCGGATTTGCGGACAACGATTGGATTGGTGTTGGTTGGGACCCGAAATCGCGGATACTGCTGATAGTGGAGCCGAAGGGATGAGCGACCGCGTGTTGTGGTTGGCGATACGTCAGGCGTTATTGCAGATCGTAGACGCCATCGAGAGATTCTGCAAGATAGAGCCAAGAACGGCGGAACTGAGACGCAAGACATAGCAATCGAATAGGCAGCCCTAGGTTAGGAGCGCCGCTTTTTGCATGAGAGCCGCAAGAGCCTCATGGGAAAGCGGCCTTTTTTCATATCACGGCACGAGGCCGGATCAACTCGGAGGCAAAGGAAATGGCAACGCAGGAAGGCACGGATGTGACTGGCACTGGCACCGACCAGGATCAAACGGGTGGCCAGGATCCCGGGAAGGTCTTCACCCAGGACGAACTGAATCGTATCGTCCGGGAGCGGATCGCTCGCGTCGAGCAGAAGTTCGCCGACTACGATGAGCTCAAAGAGAAAGCGGGGCAGCTAGAGGGCTTCGCCGACTACGACGAGCTCAAAGCCAAGGCCGCCAAGCTGCAAGAACTCGAGGACGCCGAGAAGAGCGAGATGGAAAAGCTCTCCGAGCGCATCGAGACCTTGCAGCAGGAACAGCAGGCCGAGAAGGACAAACTCGGAGAGCAGTTGGCCGCCTTGCAGGCGGACAAAGCTGTTCTGGAGCAGCAGCGCGTGGATACGCTGCTCCGCATGGCGGTGGTGGCCGAGGCGACGCGGCAAGAGTTTATCGATCCGGACGATGCGTACAAGCTTCTCGATCTCTCCGAACTGACCCTGAACGATGAGGGCAAGGTGGAGGGGCTAGAGGATGCTTTGAAGAAGCTGGGGGAGGCCAAGCCGCACCTGTTGCGCGGCACGCCGACATTCAGCCCGACCAACCTCGGACGTGGAGCTCAAACGGGCGAAACGGACGCACAGAAGCGGGCGCGATTGTACGGCACGGGCGAGACACTCTTCGGCAAGCACGGGGGAGGCGTGTTCATGCCCGAACTCAAATGAGGTGAGACATGACCGTAGGCTACTCTCGGGTAGCTGATCTCAACAGCTACTTCAACAACATCTATGAGGACGCGGTGTTCGCCCTCCACGAGGGCACGATCGCCACTCGCCTGGTGCGTACCTACACTGACGGGCGTGGCGACCAGACCCGTTCTCTCACCGAATACCCGACCATCACGCCGGCGGCCGTCGAGGAGACCGAGGACTTCGCCGCCCCGACGCGCATGGACAAGACGCTCCTGGCGACTCTGACCCCTGCGGAGAAGATGAGTCAGGTGATCTTGACCGATAGGCGCATGGAGACGGATCCTCAGAACGCTCGGCAGGACGCGGCCATCGAGATGGGCGCGGGCATGGCCGATCTCGTGGATCAGGACATCCTGGGAAACTTCGACTCGCTGACCGGCGGAAGCGTGGGGGCGAGCGGCTCGACCATGACTTGGGGATACTTCTACGCGGCCATCAGCATCATGCGCAAGAATAAGGTTCCCCGGCCCTGGTACGCCGTGTTGCACCCGTACTGCTGGCACTATATGGCCGAAGCAGCGGCCGTGGCGGCGACGGTGACCAACGCCCCGGAGTTCCAGAACGACGTGATGCGGCGCTGGTACGTGGGCACGGCGGCGGGCGTGGACATCTTCATCAGTGGCAACTGCGAGGAGTCCGGGAATGATGGCTACAGCGCCATCTTCAACCCGATGGCCATCGCCTACGACTTGCGGCGCGACATTCGGCTTGAGCCGGAGCGCGACGCCAGCAAGCGAGCGTGGGAACTGAACCTGACCATGATGTACGCGCATGGCGTATGGCGGCCCAAGTGGGGCGTCTACATCGTCCATGACGCACAGACGGTGAGCTAGGGGGTATAGAGAAATGTTCGGAAGAGACGTTCAGTATTCGGTAACCTTCACGTTCTCTGACCCCACCGAGGACGAATCCTTCCCGATGTGGCGGGTTCCTGCGGAACTCACCAAGGTAGAGATTCTTGAGGCGTGGATCAGCACCAACACCGCGTTGGCGGCTGGCACTGTCAACGGCGTCGAGGTCACCCTGTTGGACGGGGGCTCTGACGCGACGGGCACAGGCACCGTGGGTTCGCCTATGGGCGGCACTGATGCGGGCGGCACTTTCCCCGCATGGGAGGTGGCGACTCCTCAGAACTTTACGATCTCGGAAGGCACTCTGGATGCGGGCGACTACCTGGTACTCAAGTACGACGAGTCCGGGACCGTGGCGGGGTTGACCTGGACCGTGAGTTTCACTTACGTGTCCGGGGTGGGAGCGTAGAAAGTTCTTGCGGCGGGCTAGGCCACTAGAGCCGAAACAGGGTCCATCCTCCACCCTTGCCCGCCGCTCACTGGAGGAGTAGCCTGACAGGAGGATAAAGGCAAAATGGAATACTTGGGTTACACACCAGAAACGCGCCAAGTGATAGTGCGTCTCGACGAGCGCAACTTTGAGGCGTTGCGTTGCTTGGCCGCCAAGCTGCAAGGGGGCGTCAAAGAGGTCGGTGCGAAGATAGACTACACGAATCTGTGGAACTTCCTTCGGGCCGCTCTTGAGGGCAAGGAGGAAGCCAAGTGAGAATCTTTTGGTGGAGCAACGCGCCCTGGGCGCGAACGGGCTACGGTACGCAGACACGCATCTTCGTGCCGCGTATCGTTGCACTTGGGCACGAGGTGGTCTTGGGGGCCAGCTACGGCTTGGGCGGAAGCCCGCTGGAGTTGGGCGAGCATTCTCGGATCTATCCGCTGGGCATTGATCGGCACGGCAACGACGTGTTGGTAGACTATGCCAAGCACACCAAGGCGGACATAGTGATCACGCTTTACGATGCTTGGCCGTTCATGAACCAGGTAACCAGCCAGTTTCGTTGGTGCCCTTGGGCCCCCATCGATCACAAACCATTGGCGGAGCCGGTAAGGCAGGCGATTTCGACTGCTTGGCAGCCCATCACTTACAGCCGCTTTGGATACAAAGAGGTCCAGGAAGCCGGACTCGATCCCGTCTATGTCCCGCACGGTATCGAGACCGATGTGTACAAGCCGCGGGACAAGGCAGAAGCACGGAAGAAGTTTGGCCTCCCTGGGGACGGTTTCCTGGCCGTGATGGTGGCAGCCAACAAGGGTTGGCCCAGCCGCAAGTCTTTCGGGGAGGTGCTGGCAGCCTGGAAGAAGTTCACTGATCGGCACGATGAGGCGGTGCTGTACATGCACACGCACTTCGGCGGTGAAATGGCCGGTGCTGATCTGAAGGTGCTGATCGAGAAGTTGGGGATCCCCGGTCAGCAAGTAGCCTTCGCAGACCCGTTCCGCAATACAGTGGGGTTGGGCTACGACGACCATTACATGGTGGATTTGTACAACGCCGCGGATGTCCTGGTGAATCCATCGATGGGCGAGGGATTCGGTTTGCCTATTCTAGAAGCGCAAGCTTGCGGCACACCCGTCATCGTGGGTAGCTGGACCAGTATGCCCGAGCTCTGCTTCGCGGGCTGGAAGGTTCGTGGGCAACCCTTCTGGAATCCCAACATGGCTGCGTGGCAGTACGTCCCGTTCATCAACTCGATACTGTCCGCGCTAGAGAAGGCCTACAACGCCAAGGGCAGCCGGCGGTTGCGCGAGAAGGCGCGTGAGGGGGCACTGCACTATGATGCCGACCTTGTGACCGAGAAGTACTGGAAGCCAGTGCTAGAGGCAATCGAAGCTGAGATCGAAGAGGGCGGTGAGCTTGAAGCGGTGAGCTTGGAAGACGCTTGGGGGGAGGCTGATGAACCCCAACTGTGAAGTGCTAGGTCATGATTGGGCCTCCACCGGCTTGTACATAGACGGCCAGTTGCACCTTCCCTGTAGACGCCCGGATTGTGAGGCGGCCCTGTGTCGAGCAAGAGTCATAGACGGAATCTACTCCTCACGGGTCGGTGCTCATACCTTGGACATCGAGGATGATGCCTGTGGCGGAGTGGCGAAAATCATCATGCGCGAAGTGGTTGATTCCTACAAACTGGACGGGTTCACCGCCCAGGACGGAGATGTGATCCTCGACATTGGCGCGCACGTAGGTATCGTGTCGATCTATCTGGCAAAGTGTTGGCCAGGGACGCGAATTTACGCTTTCGAGCCGGTGCGGGAGAATTTCGCCAACCTGGAGAGGAATGTCAAGGTCAACGCCGTTACCAACGTCAAGGCCTTTCGGTTGGCCGTGAGCGGGAACGGGCGTCCTCTGCGGTTGCGTGGGAATATGAGCCAGAACAGCGGTGGAGTATCAGCTTATGCTGGAGGCAATGGCAGGGCCCGCAAAGTCAAGTCGGTGACCTTGAAGCAGATCTTCACCAACCTGGAGATAGATCGGTGCAAATTGCTCAAGATAGACTGCGAGGGTGCCGAATACGAGATACTTGAGTCTGCGGGTGAGTTGCTGAGCAAAGTAGACTATCTGGTCGGAGAGTTCCACACCAGCTCCAGGCTGGCTCAGATGGGTTATTCCCCGCAACGTCTCTTGGACTTGTGTCAATCCCACATTCCGGCAGACCGCCTACATGTGAATACTTGCAGAATGAGCGAGTGATGAAAATCCATTTGTTCAATCCGCCCATCCACCATTACGCGAAGGTGCATTATCGCTTGAATCCGGCGCTAGGTCTTCCGATCATCGCTGCCGTGCTGCAGAACGCGGGGCATCAGGTCCGGGTGTGGGACCTGGAGGCAATGGGGGTGTCGCCTAGGCGGCTTGGGGCGATGTTCGCAGATGCTCCAGCCTCACAGCCCGAAGTCGTGGGATTCACCGTCACGTCCCATAACCGCAGAGGCGCGCGGGAGTGCATCGAAGCGTTATACAAGGCTCGCTACGAGGGCTATATCGCCGTCGGCGGGCCGGATGTTACTCTCGATCCCGAGCCCAAGCTCGATTGGGGCGCGGACGTGGCAGTGGTTGGCGAGTGCGAGGGCAACATCGCGGAGATTTTCGGGGAGCGGCGGCGCGACGTGGTGCGGGGAAAGCCTATGCCCATCGAGGACATCCCGGGCCCATTGTGGAGGACTCATTCGCCCGCGCCACGCGCCTATGCGGGCAACCAACCGAAGATAGGGCACCCGGAAGGTATCAGCATGTGGTCGCGGGGGTGTCCCCACGATTGCATCTTCTGTGGGAATCCCATCTTCACACATCAGCGCATCAGGATGCGTCCAGCGGACAGAATCAAAGCCGACATGGCCGACTTGAAGTCCTTGGGCATCCGCTCAGTCTTCATTTACGACGATGAATTGGTGGGCGTGGGCGAGAAGCACAACGGTTGGCTGCGCGGCGTCTGCGCCGAGATCGCGCCGTTGGGATTGACCTGGAAGTGCCAGGGGCGTTGCTCCGTAAGGAACGATAAGCAAACGCTGGTCACGATGCGCAAGGCGGGCTGTCGGGCCATCATGTGGGGTGTTGAGTCCTTCTCGGACAAGGTGTTGGCGGACATCAAGAAGGGCACTACAGAAGAGGATATCTGGCACTCACTCCGTCTCGCTCATGATGCAGGCATCGGGAACTGGGTGTTTCTCATGGTGGGCAGCTACAAAGAGACTCCACGGGATCTGGCCTACACCGAGAAACGGTTCAGGAAGGTCGTTGCGCAGGAATTGGTGCAATGGTGTCAGGTGACGATATGCACGACGGAGCCGGGCACTGAGCTTTGGCGACTGGCGAGCGAGGAAGGCTGGCTGGCCGAGCAGCCCAAGGTAGGGCCCCAGATGCATCAAATCTATGCCCCCACGCCGTGGCTATCGAAGAAGCAGATACGCCTCTGGCGGGCGAGATTGCTGAGGGCGGGTCCGTGATGATCTTCGAGCTTTTGCCCGAGCTCTCTACGGATGAGTTTGCGGCCCTGAAGGCGGATATTGATCTCAATGGTGTCCGAGACCCGATATGGGTTGACGAGGACGGCGCGATATTAGACGGGCACCATCGCGCCAAGATTCAGCCGGATTGCCCACGGCGCGTTATCACTGGCCTGACCCAGGCCGAGAAGAAGGCGTTCGCCTATCGAGCTAACTTCGTGCGTCGGAATCTTAGTCCTGAACAAAAATCGGCGCTTCGTAAGCAGATGAAAGAAGTGGCTCTGGAACTGAACGCGGAAGGCAAGACGCAGACCGAGATCGGCAAACTGCTGGGAGTGGCGCAACAAACTGTGGGCTATTGGCTTTCTATACCTAATACCAAAGTTGGTATTAGGTATAGACCAACCGATTCTCGCCAGAAACTGAGGCCGGAGGGGAAAGAGGCCCTCTTTGAGATGGCTGAGGCGGGCGAAAAGACGCAGGAAGAAATCGCCGCCGAGTTCAAGATCAGTCAAGCGCATGTCAGTCGCGTGGCGAATCAGGAGCGAAAGCGGCAAGAGGCGGCTCGGAAACGTCAGGAGATGATCGAGAATGCGCCAGTGGACTCTTCCATCGTTGAGGGCGATTTCCGGGAAGTCGGCGATGTGCTAGAGAATGATTCGGTTGATCTGATCCTAACGGACCCTCCTTATAGCGACGATTCTCTGGAACTCTATGAGGCATTGTCGCTTTTCGCTTCCAGGGTCTTGAAACCAGGCAGTATATGTCTCGCCTACAGCGGCCAGCATTCGCTCCCAGAGATCTATGCCGCTCTCTATTCCCACCTCGATTACATGTGGACGTTCGCCATCCGTCACACGGGTGGTGAGCTTCGATTCAGAAAATACCATCTTCACAATGCATGGAAACCCGTTCTTGCATACTACAAACCACCACTTACAGCTTGGTGGAACTGGTTCTCAGATATGACCAGTGGAGGAAAGGAAAAGGAATCGCACGAATGGCAGCAGGCAGAAGCAGAAGCGGCTCATTTTATTGCTTCATTATGCCCGCGAGGTGGTTTGGTGCTCGATCCTTTTTGCGGCTCCGGTACTACTTTGATAGCAGCAAAGCGCCTGAATCGCAACTATTGGGGATTTGAGACAGATCCCGAAACCGCGGCCCTCGCTCGGAGTCGAGTGAATGACGCGCGCATATAACGAGCGTATGGAATGTCCACACTGTGGCAAAGAAGTAACGATAGAAACGGCCTTTGGGCGTTGGGTGCGCAATCATCCCGAACTGCGCAGTAAAGTAGGATATACGGCCAATGACCACGATCTGCGTTGGCATAAGTTTCACACCGAGAAAGGCCGTGCTTTCCAGTTTATGATGAACATCGAAATCAAAACCAACGGGGCTGATCTTACAGAAAGCCAACACGATACCATACTCATTGAGAACCAACTAATAAGGAATCGGCGACAAACACCCACCAAGGAGTTAAGGTATCAATATGGAACAGGCCCATGTAGAGTTTACTCCAAAATGAATCGGTGTAGGGTGTGGGTAAGGCACTTTGGCAATCATCTTTTGCAATTTTCGGGACAAGGACCAGAAGACTCCGAATGGATTCGCTGGGACAGAATGAAAATAGATGTAGAAAAGTTATTGGCGATTCTGAAGTTCGAACTTGATCCCGACACATTGCGGCCAATGGATTGTCGAAGCCATCACCGAAGAATGGCATGGGTAGGGAAACTACTTTAGCTTTTGACTGATGAAGCATTGGCGGCGGCATGAGATTGCTGAGGGCAGGTCCGTAATGCCACTCATAGCAGAGAGCACTGTGAACTCGGAGCAGTATTGGCGCGGTCTCTATGAACGCGGGGAATACCCAACACGAAATGCGAGCAATGTCAACCGCTACCGAGCGGCGGCGGCCCGTCAGGTTGGCAACACTGCGTTGGATATAGGCTGCGGCCAAGGCGGGCTAGGGTTGTCGCTGTTTGAGGCTTTCCCTAACGTGCACTACACGGGCTGGGACTACGCGCAGAGCGCGATTGACACGGCCATTATTCCGAAGGCTGCGCAAGCGGAGCTAGAATGCCGAGATTGGCGCGAAGGCTCACAGGCAGGACAATGGGATACGGTATACCTCTTGGAGCTGCTAGAGCATGAGCTGGAGCCGCGGGAACTGGCGGAGGTCGCTGTCGCATTGGCACGTAAACGCATCGTCGTGACGGTTCCCAGGTGCGGCGTCTTGTCGCTGGCGGAACACCGAAGTGAGCACCACTGGGACTTTGACCCTGAGGAGATCAGGGCGTTGTTTGCGGGCTATGGCGACGTAAGGGGGCCAATCAAGGCGAACCACCTCTGCGACCTTTACATGATAGATCGACTGGATGATGCGGGAGCGACGGAATGATCTTGGTAACGGGCGGATCTGGGTTCGTTGGCTCGCATCTCTGCGACCTGTTGCGAGAGCGTGCATACACCAGGATCATGTGCTACGACCTGCGGAACGGGCTTGACGTGCTAGATTACCCAACGCTGGAGAAGTACGTCAAAGACTGCGAAGTCGTGTTCGACTGTGCGGGAGTACTGGGCAGCGCAGAGACGTTCGATCACGTTTGGCACACCTTCGAGACCAATGTCAGAGGCACACTCAACATTCTAGAGGCAGCCCATCAGATGGGGAAGCCAGTCGTACACCTGAGCCTGAAGAATGCCTGGCGCAACCCCTACATGATTAGCAAGCATACTTCGACACAGCTATGCGAGATGTACCGCGACTACCATCACCGCAGTGTGAGCGTCGTGCGTGGGCTGAATGCGTATGGGCCGAGGCAGCATTGGGGCGCTGTGCGCAAGGTCGTACCGACGTTTGTCGTCAACGCCATCCAGAATAAGGCGCTGGTGCTCTTCGGTGACGGACAGCAGATCGTAGACCTGATCCACGTGCGAGACCTGGCAGAGATCATGGTGCGCTTGTGGGAGCAGTCGAGATGGGGCGTGGTCATCGATGGCGGCACAGGCTTCCCGGTGACCGTCAAGGCGCTGGCCGAGGCGATCATTGACTTGAGCGGAAGTGAATCGCTCATATGCTATGAGCCGATGCGTTTGGGCGAGCCGCCCTCGGCAGTGGCCATTGCCGACGCCAGTGAAGCGCTGCGAGCGGTGGGGTACTACCCACAGACGAACCTGGTCGATGGGCTGCGCGAGACCATCGCCTGGTATCGAAAGCATTGGCGCGAGGCATACGTAGAGTGAAGCTGGGGATCGGCATTATGAGCTTCGACCGCCCCGACTATTTGCGCGAGGCACTACACGGGCTGATGACGAACGACCTGACGGGCTGCGACGTGTGGCTATTCCAAGACGGTGCTACCTGCCACGTAACCGGCGAAGCGAGGGCGGAGCAGGCAGACTTGGACGCCAGCGTGCGGGCATTCGAGGAATGCGGATTCGAGCGCGTGGTAAGGCACGACCACAACATCAGTATCGCTCTCAATCGGCTGTCAGTGCTAGAGCAGATGAGTGAGCGCTACGAGGGCTTCATTCAGCTCGAGGATGACGTGGTAATGGCAAGGAACTGCGTCCGCGTCATGCGGCACTTATTGGCGCAGTTTGCAGGGGCAGATGATATGGGCCTGATCGCCAGTCCCTTGGCGGTGAGTGAGGAGGAGCGCGACCCTAACTGGCTGTATCCAGGCCCAGTGATTAGTTCCTGCTTTGCAACGCGGCGAGAATGGTTCGCGCCAGTGTTGGCACGCTATCGGCAGTACTGTGCGGTGATAGGTGATCGACCCTACACGCCGCACGAGGCATATCGGGAAGAGGTTGGCGCACTAATCGGTACTGATTTGCCCTGTTCTAGCGACGGTGGATTGTGGTGGGCAGCGGAGGGGTGTGGGCGATGCTTCTGGTCGATGGGTGCGCCACGCACGCGAAGCATTGGCGTGGAGGGGTTGCATAGTCGGCCCGAGATATACGCTAAGCACTGTTTGGGGGATGTAGTGTTGCGGGATTATGTAGGCGAGACCGAAGAACCGTGGGGAAGAGCGGAATGAAAGTCATTATTCATCCGACGTGGGAGTGTCAGTTCCGCTGCCCCTACTGCTCGGTACACGCGCAGGGGCTAGAGAGCGACACGCGCGTGCTGGCCTGGAAACAATGGGCTGACTGGATTTGTCAATTGCCGCCGGGATCTGTGGTGGAGATTAGCGGGGGGGAACCAACCCTATACCTCCATCTCGGCAGTCTTTTGGGAGCGATAGTAGAGAAGGGCTTTTCGTGGGGTCTTACGACGAATGCGGCACACATGCCGGTTGTCATGGCTCTGGTGGAAGCACAGGCGCGAAACTGTCTTGCCTTGAATGTGTCGATACAGCCCGAGTCGCCCCCAGATATCGTGGAGAGGGCGGAGACGCTTCGCGAGGCGGGCTATCCGGTGAACCTGAACTGGGTAGACCACCCCGATTCGCCGCCAGTGCCGGACGGGTTCGGATTTGGCGTGAACCGCATCCCGTATCAGGCGTGGGCGGAGGGAGACGCTCTCGATGGTGTGCGACGCGTTTGCAGCGCGGGATCGTCGCACCTGTGCTGCGATCCGTCAGGCCGCGTGTACCGTTGCTTGGTTCACCTACAGTTAGGGGTTGGGCAACTCGGCACGATAGCGGAACCTCTGCATGGGATGACTTTGCGCGGGGTACAGCCTTGCGATACGGGTTGCTCGTCATGTTATACCGTTATGCCAGAGGCTTGGGCCGTCAAAATGAGGAGGATACAGTATGAGAGCGTTGGTCACGGGCGCTGACGGCTTTCTCGGGGCGAACCTGTGCAAGGGGCTGCTAGCGCGGGGCCATGATGTCGTCGGGGCGACGTTGAATCGTAAGGGACACACGTCCTTGGACGCACTCGGCGTCGAGGTGAGGCTGGAGTATGGGAACGCGCTGGACATCGAATACTTGCGGAGGATAGTCAACGCGCAGGAGATCGAGTGGGTGTTTCAGCTCGCGGGAGTGAGCATTGTCCGTGTGGCCGCGCAGGAACCGTATCGCGCCATGATGACCAACGTAGCGGGGACGCTCAACGTGTTGGAGGCTTGTAAATGCGGCCCGGTCAAGTCAGTGGTAGTCGCGTCAAGCGACAAGGCATACGGCGATTATGGCGGCGCGCAGTACACCGAAGAGATGCCGCTGAGGCCCAAGAGCGCATACGAGCTGAGTAAGGCGCTTGCGGACATCCTGGCACGCGGTTGGGCCAGGTTCAGCGCCATGCGGATTATGGCGACGCGGTGCGCCAACCTATATGGGCCAGGCGACTTGCATTGGTCGAGGCTGGTGCCGAATTCCTGTCGGCGAATTGCAAGGGGTCTACCGCCCGAGGTGCACCCTGAGGCGTGGCACTATCAGCGTGAGTGGTTGCACGTGGATGACGCGGTGCGAGCCTATGTCCTGCTGGCTGAGAAAGGCGAGACGGGAGAGGCATATAACGTGGGATCGGGCGTTACGGCAACTGCTGGCGACGTGGCGCGTGAACTAGCGCGACTAGGTGATGTCGCTGATGTGATTGAAAGCGACTGGAAGATTGACGAGATACCAGCGCAGAAGTTGTGTTGTGACAAGATCGACACCTTGGGGTGGAAACCTGAGATAGACTTGTGGGAAGGCATGAGGAACACACTGTATTGGTATGTCCGCTACATGGAGAAGCTATCAGGCCGATACAGGCCGGTGGTGCTATGCGCGTCCTGATGATTCACGAAGATCAGCGGGGCTACGGAGAGGGCGGGGGCGCGGAATCGTTCCTGCGCGATCAGGTGAAGGCGCTTGAAGCGTTGGGACACGAGGTTGAGTGGTTCCACGGCGACGGATCGTTCGCGGCGCGCGTCGAGACATTCAAGCCCGACATGTGCCAGGTGATGACCGTGCATAATTTCATGGGATTCGGGCCGGTGCGCTGGCTGCAAAGGCGAAGATACCCGCACGTTTGGGCGCTCATGGACTATTGGCCCTTCTGTGGCGGGCGGATGCTGCTCAAAACCAACGACGAGTCCTGCGCGGCGGTCGAGGGCAAGTGCGACGGGGTCTGCGACGCGGGCCCCGCCCCCAACCTGTTCTTGGATCGCGTCAATCGCTCGCCCGTCATGGCGCTGAATCCTTACACGGCGGATATCTACCGACGCAACGGATTGCGGTGTGACTACACCATCAGCCTGGGCGTGGAGCACGACTACTTTGTGCCCGATCCCGTCAAGCGCGAAGTTGGTCGCATCGTGACGCTGAGCGCTTGGCCCCAGTGGCCCACCAAGGGGATGCACATATTGAGGGCGGCGTTGCGTCAGACGGGCTACAAGGGCTATATGGTCACGGGGATGCCTCGCGAGAGAGTGTTGGTTGAGCTGCAACGCGCGGACATCTCCGTGTTCCCGTCGTGCTACCAGGAAACGTGGGGCCTCTGTTTGACGGAAGCGATGTCCTGCGGCTGCGCCTGTATCGCCTCGGACGTGTGCGGGCCAAGAACGCAGGTTGAGCATGGCGTCAACGGCTTGCTTGTGCCTCCACGAGACGTGGACGCGCTGGCAGAGGCGTTGCAACTGCTGGTGGAGAACGAGCCGCTTAGGCGACGGTTGGGCGGGGAAGCGCGTCGGTCAGTGGAAGGGCGCATGACCCTACGGCACATGGGTGAGAAGCTGGAGGACGTCTACAGGAGCGTGATCAATGGCTGCTCGTAGCGGAATGTCTGACCTAATCGTGCGGGTTCGCTCGATGGTGAGCGACGCCGACTACGCCGTTTGGATTGATGACGAACAGATAGAAGCCGTGCTCGATGTGCACAAAGTCCGCGTGTACCGCGAGAGACTGGACATGGAGAGAACTTTGCTCTCCTCCAGCGACGCTGAGTACAGGATTTACCACTCGCGATACGGTGACTACGAGGCGGGGGGCACCGCCTACTTCAATATCGAAGGCGCGGGGGGATCTCAGCGAGGCACGGCCGACTACACCGTGGATTATGTTCGTGGCGTGGTCACCATGACCGCCGACCAGGCGGGCTCGGCCCTGTATCTGACCGGGTGGAGCTACGACCTGGCTGGCGGGGCGGCGGATCTTTGGCGGGAGAGAGCTGGGCAAGTAGCGAGTCGCTACGACGTGGTTGTGGGAGGTCAACGTCTCAGCCGTTCGCAGCATACGGAGCATTGTTTGAGAATGGCCGAGCACTACATGAAACAGATGCGGGCCAAAGTCGTACGGAGCTGGTGACATGGCTTTTTTGACGCGAATAGGAGGACAGGATGGCAGCGGAAAGCAGATTCATTGGCCTGAAAGATCCAGAGGTGCGGGAGGCTTTGCGAGGCATGGGCATTGAGACCGAGGATGTAGCCCGAGTTATCATTGACTTGGGATGGGATTATGCCGCGCGCGTCTACGTGGAGCTATTCACTTCCAAGGGACCTGTGGCAAAGATAATCACCGCTCTTTGTCCAGGCATAGGAATCGTGATGGTCGATGGGATTCCTAGAGACGGCTGAGCTGGCCGACATACGGGCGGATTTCGAGGCCACGTTCCCCACCACGTGCACGATCACGGCTGTGACCAGAACGGCGAGCGGCAGTGGGGGCTGGTCGGAGAGCGAGTCGAACAGGGGCACGGCGATAGCTTGTAGGCTGGCTCCAGTTACGGCACGCAGCTTTCCTGGCTTGACCGCAGAACAGGTCCAAGAAGGGCGTTTGATGATGCTCTACTTAGCACACGACCAGACCGTCGAGGTCACGGACAAGGTGACGCACGGGGGCGTTACGTATCATGTGCGCCAGTTGAATGATGGCGAATCGGAACTTTTCATGAAAACGGCACTGCTGGAGGTGCGCGAGTGACGGTTCGCGTGACAGCAGACTTTCGCATTCTGGATCGTCTGATTCGCAATTGCAAGGGCACCCCGGCTCGCATACTGCATGACGGGACGGACTATGGCGTCCATCAGGAGTTCGGGACCACCAGGCACGCGGCTCATCCGTTCATGACTCCGGCCATCGAGCACGTCCGCCCAGCCTACAACAAGGGCCTGAAGCAGTTAGAGAATCTGGAGCAAGCCGACGCCTTCGTGGAGAAGCTAGGGCGTGACGCCGAAACGGTAGCTAACGCATGTGTGGCCGTAGACACAGGCAACCTCAAGAACAGCATCGCGGTTCACAAGCCAGAGGAAGTGCCGCACATTGGCTGGGATGTGCCCAAACAGGAATGGGTGAAACGATGAGTCTGAACGAGATGGGCGGCGCGATCCACACGCTGCTCGCGGCGGGAACCGTGCTGATCGCGGCGCTAGGGGGCACGGCGATCTGGGAGACTATGGCTCCCCAGGGAACGGCGCTGCCCTACGTAGTCTATTTCCACTCTGGAGGCGGAGATGACAACGATTCTCCAAGGCGGGCCCGGAGTCCGCTGTGGACGGTAAAGGCGATCGCAGAGACCCAAGCGCAGGCAAAGGAGCTAGACGATGAGGTAGATGCATTGCTACACATGCACAGTTTGACTTTGGGTAGTTGGTATAACTACTGGATGGCCCGGGAAGTCGATGTGTGCTATGCGGAACCGGGACCTGGAGGAGTGGTTTATTGGCACTGGGGAGGACAGTATCGAATCCGAATCGCGGAGTGAGGTGAGAAATGGGCGTTGACGGAAGGCTGACGGGCAAAGACTTGTACATGACTTTCGGCGGGACGGTGCTGTCCGGCGATTTCACCACCGTCTCGGTAGCAGAGGAAGCCGACCTCGCGGACGTGACCGCTGGCGCGGAGACGGTGCACTACTACCTGTTCACGCGCTCGGACGGCACGTTGGATCTGGAGTCGTACTTCAACCAGGCTTCCGGGGGGTCAGCGGAGCGGGCGGTGATCGACCCTGGGGATGCGGGGACGCTCGTCATCGGGCCAAGGGGCACTGAGTCAACCTATCCCAAGTGGACTTGCGCACGTGCGCTGGTGAAGACGCGGCGCATGGACTACCCGTTTGATACGGGTGCTCGGATGCGGGTGACATTCCAGTTCAGCGCGGCGTGGGCAGAGACCTCGTACTAGGGCTTGCGCTGGGGAATCTTGCTAGGAGGATGCATGGAAGTTGAAATCAATGATAAGAAGGTCGTGCTGAGAGAGAAACTGCCGGCCAAGGAATGCTACGATCTCCTGGCGATCATCCGCAAAGCGGCAGACACGAGCGACATCAGTTACGACGATCAGGTGAAGGTGTTCACCACCGTCGTCGAATCGTGGGAATTTGACGGCGACCCGAAGGATCCGGGGGCCTACGCGGAGCTCGACCTGTTGACCGAGTTCGTGGCGTTGGATAGCGCCGTCGGGGAGCATCTACGTGACAGGTGGCTTGGTTCAAAAAACTGAGCGAGGCCACCTACCTGGCCTTGAAGTTCGGGGAACCCCTCGAATGGCGGGCACTTAGGTGGCTTCTGGTTGACCGAACTCACTGGACCCTGGAATACCTAGACTCGCTAGATGTCGAAGAATTGCAAGAGGGCCTAGCCGTGTGGGAAGGTAAGAAAGTGGCGCAGGAGCCGTGATATGGACAGACCAACCCAAGTAGCCTCGGTATTCGCGGCTATAGGTGCCGACCTGTCGGGCCTCAACAGCGGGTTGCGCGAGAGCCGTGAGAAGCTGGGCGGCTTCCAGAGTTTCATGGGGAAGGCTGGCCAGAGTATAACCGGCATCGGCACCAAGATGACCTTGGGCATCACCGCGCCCTTGGTCGGCCTCGGCGCCATGATGATCAAAGAGGCGGCGGGCTTCGAGGCTGGGGTCAATATCTTGGACATTGCGGCGCGACAGAGCGGCACGGGACTTCAGGACCTTCGGGCAGCGGCGTTGGCCGTGGGCGCAGACACCCAGTTGGTGGGCATCGACGCGATGGAAGCCGCCGAGGCCATGACCAACTTCTACAAGGCGGGCCTCAGCACTACCGATGTTTTCGTAGACTTGAATCGCTACCTGGAGGAGGGGACCAACCTCACGGGCGCCATGCGTGCGGCCATAGACCTGGCCGCTGCTTCGGACTTGAATCTAGCTCAAACCTCCGACGCCGTGGCGATCGCTATGGCCACCTACGGGCTGGAGGCGAGCAAAGCTACCCAGATTGCAGATTCCTTCGTGGGCGCGGCGGACGCCTCGATCGCAGAGGTGAGTGGGTTGGTGGATGCTCTCAGCACCTTCGGCCCCACGGCGGCGCAGTTCGGCTGGAGCTTGGAGGACACTAACATTGCTCTAGCCCTGCTCAGCGAGCGGGGAATCCGGGGTTCTGAGGCGGGCACCGCCTTGCGCTCGATGATGACCAACATGATGCGCGATACCGACAAGGTCGTGGGGGCCCTGCAAGAGCTGAACGTGTCGCTGTACGATCAGGAAGGCCAGATGAAGGGCCTGCCCGACATCATCGGGCAGGTCGTGGGCAGTTTCGAGGGCCTGACCGAGGAGGAGCGCAACTGGTACACCCAGACCCTGGCGGGCACCTACGGCATGAAGGCCATGCAGACGCTGGTCGCGGAGGGGCAAGAGGGCTGGGATCAGATGGCCCAAGGCGTGGCGAGCGCGGCCAGTGCCCAGGAGGTGGCGGAGAAGCGCACCGAGGGCTTCGCTGGCGGATTGGAGACGCTGAAGGGAGCCGTGCAGACTTTTGTGATTGGAGCGGGGACGGACTTCCTGGAGAAGTTCGCCACGCCCGCCGTGGTGAAGTTGACCGGCTTGGTGAAGGTGCTCAACGAATTGCCCCCGGAGTCGAAGGTGCGTTTGACTGAGATAGGCTTGGCGTTGGCTGCCATAGGCCCGGCGGCACTGGGCCTCGGCGTAGCGATCCGGGTGTTGAGCGCCATACCGCCTCAACTGTTGCTCATCGCCGTGCCCGCGGCAATACTCGGTGGCGCGCTGTTCCTGGCCAGCGAGGGCGGCGAGGCATTTCGGGCAAGCGTACGCGAGCTCGGAGAGGCACTGTCCAAAGAGGAGGGGCTCGAAAGCCTGGGCAAATGGGTCACGAAGCTGAGCGAGTTCTTCGACCTGGTGGCGCGGAGCCTGGGGCCGGAGGCTTGGTGGCAGGAGCCGCTTGGGAAAGTCAAGCGGAGCCTGGGGCCCGAGGCCTGGTGGCGGGGGCCGCTCAGGGCTGTCACGGAGCTCATCCCGCCTCTGGCGGGCACCGAGCTGGGGACAGAGAAGCCCTTGCTCCCCTGGACCTGGAAGTTACCGACCCCGGATTTCGGGCCAGCGGGCCGAGAGGCAGCCTCATCGTTTGTGGAGGGGGGCCTGGGCTTTCTGGGCATCCGGCCAGGACTTGGGGAGACTGGTCTCCTGGTCCCCGTGGGCGTGTCGCCTCGGCGAGAGCAGATAGCGGCCGAAGGGGCGGAGGCAGCGCGCATATTCGCGGAGGCGTATCAGCGAACCCTCAACACTCTGCTCGGCGGCTTGGAAGGCACATCGGTGTTGGCCGCAGCCAGGGCTAAAGGGACTAGATAGATGGGATACTGGATCACGCGATTCGGTACAACCGATCTCCCCGCCCGACGGCAGATGCAGGATGCGATTACGGGGCGAGTGCAGAGTAGCGTTATTGGGCTGCCTGGTGGACATGTCTTCGATGCTCACGGCACCGAGACGGCCATTGGAGAGGGCTACCCAGTGAAGGTCGGTGGCGTGGTCTGCGCCGCGACTCCTGCCGCACTCAAGACTGCTGTGTATCTGTTGCGGGCACTCAAGGGCGTACAGGACAAGCTGTATCGCACGCCAGATGGCGGATCAGCCAATTCCGAGTGGGTAGAGGCGCGGTGCGATAGCGTTGAGAGCATACGCGATTGGCGGAACCGTTTGTGGGAGAACGTGGTCCTCTACTTCACGGTCCTAGACGACGTATGGAGCGGTGCAGCCGGCGAGAAGAACATTGCGCTCACCACAGGGGCAGACGAGGGCGAGGCAGATAACACCGGCGACGCGACAGTGCGCGATTTGACCATCACCATCGCCGCAGTGGGCTCGGCGATAACGCAGGTGGACATAGAGAATCTGGAGACTGGTCACGTTTCGAAGATTCGCTACTCCGGATCCATCACGGCCGGGCAGTCGCTGGTGATTGATTGCGGGGCACTAACGGTGAAGAACAACGGCGTGGACGATTGGGATAACCTGAGCATCGAGAGTGCGCACCAGATAGACGAGTGGCTACGCCTCAAGTCTGGAGAAAATACGATTAGGGTCACGAGGACGGGGGGCAGTGCCGATTCGATGGCGACGGTAAACTGGTATCATGCCTATTTGTGAGTGGAAGTTATGCGCATTCTAGTTGATGTGAGGAACGCAGCAGGAGCCAGCTACGAGCCTGGCCCGATCGCTACGGCTACGCGGTGGACGGGCGTGCGTCGGCAAGATCGGGCCGGAACGTTCGGATTCGAGATGCCTGCTGGCGACGCCCGGGCCGCTCTCTTGATAGCTAAGCGATACGCGCACTGCATGGGAATGGTGGATGAGACCTACACCGAGATCGGTGCGGGGATTATTGATCGGCTTGGCGTAGCGGTGGGTGCACGGGCAGTGCCAGTGCTGAGTATCGCAGGAGATGACCTATTCCGCGAACTAGCCTACCAGACGGTGGGCGACTTGGTGCTCTACGACGTGGCGGCAGCCTATTCGACCCCGAACCAAGCGTACTATCTCGGCCCAGGCGAAGACCCAAACAACCCGACCAACATTCGGATGGATGCCGCCCTGGACGGAAACACGGGCACGCACTACACGGATAAGCTGTACTACCATGGCAATGGGACCGTATTTGGGGACTTCCTCTACGTTGGGCATGAGACGCGCTTTGCTCTGACACGTTGGATTCTGAATGGGGTCCTGAACAACAACTCCTCAACCCTCCACGCGGCCTACTTTAGCGGTGCTGGATGGACAGAAGTAGCGGGGTTGAGTGATGGCACAGCGTCTGGCGGGGCGACATTCGCTCAGACGGGCGATGTGACTTGGACGCGGCCTGACGCGGATGATTGGAGGCCGACCTCACACGCGGGCATAGAGCAGTACTGGATACGCTTCTGGTTCACCGATGAGTCGTCCGAGAACCTTGACACCGTGGACTTCTCGGAGATTCAGATCAAGGAGGAGACCCCCTCCACCACCCCCGTGGCGGACATCATGGCATTTGCTCCGGCTGGCTGGAGCGTGGTAGACGCAGGCGGAGACCCAGAGGAGTCGGACGAACCGACCTACATGGTCTTTGCGGGCGTGTCGGTGCTGACCGCGCTGATGCGACTAGCCGAGGTGACGGGAGAGCACTTCCGGCTGGGTACGGGCAAGAAGGTGGTTTGGCTGACCTCGGCAGACGCTTCTGGCTATAGGGCTGAGGCAGGCGGGCACGGTCCTAGCCTGGTAGACAACGAGAAGGTGTGTCTCATCCAAGAGCTCACCAAAAGCGAGGACAATTACGAGATCATCTCGCGCATCTACCCCTATGGCGCGGGGAGGGGTAGTGGGCGCGTGACGTTGGCCGCCGCGACCAACAGCTATGCTGGGTACACCGTCAACACAGCCGACAATTACATCGAGTACGATGCGGCAGAAGTTCGGATAGACAAGGTTGTCAGTTGGGGGGACATCGGAGCTTCCGATGATGCCTCAGTGTCCTCGGAGATGGCCGCGAACCAGTTGGCCGACGCCGCGCATCAGTACCTGAGCAAACACATCGCCGCTCAGACGGCCTATCGGATGCGGGTCGTGAAGCTCGATGGGACGGTGTATCCAGGCCAGACCATCCGAGTGGTGTATCGGCGGTTCGTAAACGGCTATCGTGCCGTGGACATTGACGCAACCCTTCACATCTTGGAGGTGACGACAGAGGTGGGGTTGGACGGGGTCCGCGTCGTGGCGATGGAATTGGCCACGACCAACGCTTGGCCAGACAGCGACAGCGGCTTCGTCACTGACATGGAGCGGCGGGTCAGCCAATTGGAGGCGGGCGAGGCATCGCTGACCGCCCTGCGGGTTGCGATTCAGTTCTCCAGCTTTGTGGACATAGACTCTGGAACCATAGACAACGTGGTGATCGGAGGCGATAGCCCCGCCCCTGGCACCTTCACGGCCCTGGAAGCTACGGGCAATATCACTGTCGGTGGCACGGTGGACGGAGTGGACTTGGCTGGGTTCGCCGCTGCGCAGTTCCTGACCCTGGCCGCGTCAGGGCATATAGCCAACGAGCGCATCCTCACCCCTGGTGGTGGACTGACTGGCACGGATGCAGGGGTGGGAGAAGCGTACACGCTGGCAGTTGGGGCTGGCACTCTCATCACAGTAGGCGCGGATACTGTGGGCCTCTCGGTCGGCTCGGCTCAATATCAGGTGCCCGTTACTGGCACAGACCCCTTCACGCCTTCCTGGGTAGCTCTTTCAACCTATGCAGGCGCAGGACTAGCTTGGACGAGTAATGCTTATGCCGTTGGAGCGGGCGACGGTATCGTCGTTAGCGCCAACGCCGTGGCCGTGGATTTGGTGGCCGCCTGGAGCGGCCTGGAGTTTTCGAGTGCCGACTTGCGCGTCGATCTCGGTGCGGCGTTCGTCTGGGCAGCCCTGCACACTTTCGGCGCGGGTATAGACGTTGACGGCACGCTGGAGTTCCAGGGGGCCGAGAGCATCACGAGCACGGCGGGCGACATCACCGTCGCCCCGGCGGGCGATCTGGATTTCAACCCGACCAACAATTTTGTGAAGCCGACGACTGGCTATGACGTGAATCTCGGCTCCGTGCAAAAGCCATTCCTGACCCTCCACGTCGCCGAGCTTTATGCGCAGACACTGGTGGCGCAGGACACCGTCGCCACCATCGGGGGCCGTGTTGTAGTGGCGCCCACGACGTATCTCACCAGGGACATAGCTTTTGACGATACCACCATCTACGTGAAGCACAACGAGATGGCCAGTGGCGACAGGGTGTGGATGGAGGCGCACGGCTGGGTCGAATTCATGGCCATAACGAGCAGTTGGACGATCAGCACCAACTTGTTGTCCAATGGCGGTTTCGAGACGCCGGGGGATGGCGGGGCGGACATTTGGGCCAACTGGACGGAGACCGCGGGCGATGGGGCGCTGGCCAACGAGACGACCCTTCAATACGCCGGGAACGACGCCATGAAGGCGACGGCGGGGGGGTCGACTCTAACCTACGTCCAACAGGATATTGTTGTCACGCCGGGGAAGGCGTACAGGTTGCGAATTTGGTCGCGTGGCGACGGCACTTACGCGGGGCGGTTCAGCCTATTGGACGTTACCAACAACGTGAATCTTTACTACCGAAAAAGCACGGGCAATGTCACGGCCACTTATGGGCTGGCCTCTCGTTATTTCATCGCCCCGCCCGGATGCGTGGCGATGCGATTGACTCTCTACTGCCCCGCGACCGACACGGGCATAGCGTATTTCGACGAAATACATGTCGGCTTGGCTGAATATAGCTACGACGTGACTCGCGATTTGGACGAGACGGGGGGCAACGCCTGGAGCGCGAGTGACGCGGTCGTGAATACGGGGACGGCTGGCGACGGTTTCATTGATATTTACTCCATTCACGGGATCAAATCCGCGAGCGAAGAAGGCCCGACCATCGTGGGCAACGTTCGGAATAGCGACACCTACAACGATTGGACGCCCCACTGGGCGATGGGCAATTTGAACGGGATCTATGGGTACAGCGCGACGACCTATGGCGCAGCGTTCGGGAAATACGAGGATGACTATATCACCGTCGAGGCCACGAACGGCATTCGCATCTACGCGAACAATATCCTGGTTGGCCAGTGGCAGACCAACGCGGACCTGATCCTCGGGCAGGTGGCGACCGACAAAGCCAACCTGTTCTGGGATCAGAGCGAGGGCAGGCTGAACTTCCGGGGCGGCCCGGGTGGGATCCAAGTAGGAGTTTACGTTGATACAGATGGGGGAATCACTCTCATTGAAGGCGACGTAGGATGGAAGGGATTTCGATGGAAGAATGATTCTGAGGAAACTTTCCTGAGAATCTATGGGACGGACACTTTGGGTACACAACAGGATGCAGCTTTGTCGTTGATAAGCCCAAATACTGGTTATGTTTACGCATGGATGAGAGGGGAAATCAATAGCTCTACGCCTTCGGCTTATATGCTCTGGTCTTGCGGTAAGGCTGCTGGCACGGGTGTCCAGCTGAAATTGGATGTAGACGGTGGGTTGACGCTCGTCAATTCCGGTTCTGGCAACGCAGACCTAGCGTTAGATGGCGACGCTGGCATAGGAGCACAAGCAATTCAAGCAGAGAATCTGGCGGGTGATCGTACCCTTACTATCGCTACTCTTGACGCTTCGACATACAGCGTATTAGAGATGGTTGGGGATCAAACCAGCAACGCTGCCGTGGGTGTTCTTGCGGCGATCAATGACGCCGTAGCAGGCGGTTCCGAGGATCGATTGGTTCAGATGAACATGGAGCGATACGGGGCCAACAACAGCGGCAGGTTCCGTTTGTTCACCTACGACGCGGGATCGGCGGTCATCGCCCTGACGATCAATCCAGACGGTGGCATCTTCCCAGAAGCGATCAAATCGGGGGCTACGCAGGGGGCCGCGGGTGCTGCTGCCGGGGAACTTTGGCACGACACCGACGACGACAGCATCAAGATAGGGGTGTAGGAGGAGCAATGAAACTCAGGAACGGTTCAATCATTAACCAAGTCCTTCCGGCTCTGGAGCTATTGGGTCGGAAAGAAATGCCTGTGCTCTCGGCTCTCAAAGTCCGGAAGATGCTCAGGCTACTTCGTGAGCACGCCCGGGATTTGCAGGGGCTGCGCAACGAGCTTCTGCAGCGATGGGGCAAGAAGGATGAGGACGGCAAACTCATCATTCTGAAGAATCAAGCGTCGTTTGCAACCGGTGAGGACAGCCTAGCATTTGCGGCTGCTGTGAACGAGATGTACTCGGGGGAATGGGAGTACCCGGGGGAAACCCTGACGGTGGACGACTTGGGAAATATCAAAGTTGGCGGGGCGATACTCGCCGATCTGTGCGAGCTGCTTTGCGTGGACGGGGAGCAACCGGAAGAAGAATAGTAGCCTGGCGAGAAGAATGGGGGATATGACATGGCGAATGAGTGCATCGTACGTTCGCACGATCGGGGTCTCTGGTCTCTTTACTTTTGGTATGATATTCCGCCAGCGCAGAGGAAACAGATTGGTGGGCAGAACGTGGTCCCGTTTCCGTCTGGTAGGGTGGAGATCATCTTGACGAGTGGCCCTGACCCAGTTATCACGGCTGCTGAACTGGCTGCTCTGGATGCGGGTGAAGCCACGTTGTATCCGCACGTAATTATGCCTGACGCTGGATTGACATTTTCGCAAAAAAAGGATGTGGTGCGTGCCATACGGACCCAAAAGGCTCAGCAAGCTCTGGATGAGTACAAAGATAAATATGAGTTTGTTGGTCATCGGTTCGATGGATAGGAGGTGATACATGGCTTGGGGATCAAAGCAAAGTGCGACGCAACTTACCGATATCACCACTGAGCAGTTCTTCGACGAGACGCCGCAATTGAATCCACGCGAGCTTTGCCACGTGGTCATTGAGTACAATCCGGTGGCAAGCCCCAACGACAACCTCGTGGTCTCGGTATACGGCACGCTGGATGATAGCTCGGAGGAATGGGATGACACGCCCTTCCGACAGTTGGAGATAGATAAGGCCATCGATCCGAACCAAGTTAGCTTCACGGTGGGCGGCGTCTACAAGTTCCGCATCGGCGTGAAGCGGTCTGGTACGACGGATACTATCACCTCGGCGGACATGGACTACCGCAAGGACGGAGTAAGTCTCTAGTGAGTGAAATCCTGAGTCCGCTTCTTGCTCCCATTATCGTCGCTGATCCGCTCGATCGCGGATTGGTCGGAGAGTGGCGCTTCGATAGGGATACGGGCCTTCTCCTACCCGATTATAGTGGGCATGGTCTGCATGCGACTATCAGTGGAGCGGTATGGGTAGCTAGGGCTTACGGAACGTCGCTTTACTTCGACGGCAGTGATGACTATGCCCTTATCCCACACTCTAGTGTGCAGAACCCAGTAAACACTGGGGGACAGACCATCGAGATATTTTACAGATATCGCGCCTACGAAGAGAACTGGCAAGGGATAATCTCGAAGCCTGCCGCTAGTGGAGGATTAGGTGACGACGGTTGGCGGTTACAACATGATAGTGCAAATCCCCCTCATTTAGAATATGCCACGGGATTTTGGCGGCTTAGTGCTACGGCATTGACTGCGAACGTTTGGTATCACATTGTCGCTACCTGTGACGGTAGCGTTCCTCACATCTATCTCAATGGAATCCTGGATGATGACGCAGTTGCTGGCGCGGCGTGGTATGCCGCATCAAATGAGCCGATCAGCGTCGCTCGGCGCGGTGGAAACAATGACCGCTACAACCCCTGCGACATTGCTCTAGTAAGGCTATATGGCCGCCACTTCTCCGCTGCTGAAGCTGCCAAGCGTTACGAGATAGTCACGGCGCGGGGGAGCGGGCTGCACGTGTCGCGGTATTGGGATTTGCTGTGGGGGATTGGGGAGGCGGCGGGCGTTGACTACCCCGTATCTCTGTCCCTCTCGCGCGTGGCCGCAATGACGGCAGCGGGCCAAGCTGCAACAGGCGGAAGCGCATTGTTGAGCCGTTCGGCAGGGATAAGCGATGTTAGTCAGGCGGCGGGACTTGGTGACGTGACTTTGGGTCGAGATGGTGATATTTCAGCCTCTGCGTTAGCTGCCGCATTAGCTACCGCTTCTCTGGCGAGAATTGCCAGCCTAGATGCCAGTGGGCAGGTAGCGGGCCTGGGAATACTAGATTTGGGACGACTGGGCGGGATATCAACAGCGGGGGGGGCAACCGCACTGGCGTCCATTCTCACGGAGATATTCAGTGGGCTGACTCTCTCCAGAACTCAAGATTTCCCCGTCTCGTTCACCTTGGCCCGAGATTTAGGGATAGCGGGGAGTGCACAGGCTGAGGCCGCCGGGTCGGTAGCCTTGGCTAGACAGCAAGCCATATCGCTAATCGCACAGGCGCTCGCCCTGGCGGATGTAGATTTCGCTCTGACACGAAGTGTAGTCATCAGCGGGGTCCCCACAATAGTCTTTGAACTCCCAAGTGCGAGAGTTCACATAGTTTTGGCAGAGAGAAGAATATATGTGATTCCGATGGAGAGCAGAACTTACATCGTTCCAGAAGAGGATCGAGATTATACAGTCCCGGAGGGATGAAGACATGCAACTGGCACGAACTTTGAAGACGCACTTTCACGTACAATGTCACAGACCCAAGCCGCTCTACCGAGCTCTCGTCCGAGAGCTCAGGCAACGGGGACAACCGGTCCCATCCTGGATGCTCGATCTTATCTGGGAGGACGGATTTGACAACCTGGTGGTGAATGCGGGGCTAGATGATAGCCTGGACAAGCATCTCAAAGGTTCAGGCTACACGGCGGCCTGGTACGTGGGACTAACCGATGGCACGCCGACCGTGGCCGCAGGCGACACAATGGCCAGCCATGCGGGATGGGTCGAGGTGACCACCTACGACGAGGGCGTTCGCCAGACGCTGACGTTGGGAGCAGTCTCGGGTCAGTCGGTAGATAATACGGCATCCAAGGCGGTCTTCACCATCAGTTCCGATGATACCACCATCGGCGGAGCTTTCGTCACTACCGACGATACCAAGGGTGGCAGCTCAGGCACACTCTACGGTGGAGGTGCGTTCACGGCGGGTGACAAGACGATTGATGACGATGACAGTTTGACCGTCACCGTGACCTGCACGGCGGCCGCCAGCTAGCGAGTTTGTGCAGGCATCCCGAATGCTCGGTCTACTGTCCAGCCATATCTCTTGAGACGCAGGTAGAGCATATGATACGGTATGTCAAGTTCCCGAGACCAGGCCGCGAGATGCTGCGTTTTGCCTCGATAGCTAATCTGTTCAAGATAATCATTCACTGGTGTTTCGAAAGCGCGTTTGACTGGCCATCCCGCCGTCCGCAATCGATGCCAGAGAGTCTTATAAGGAATGCCCAGTATCTCGCTCCATTCTGCCAGGCTACGTTCCTGCGCTTGATAAAGAACATGGATTGTATCGCGCCGATTCCGAGGCTGTTCTTTGGGCGGAATCCACGTGCAATTCTCAGGATTATAGTCGCCGTCCACATCCAAACGCTCAAGCGTCATGTTTGGGGGACATTCGCCCATATCGGCCAGAAAGTTCTCGAAGGACGACCAGCGAGGATCGTAAGAGATGCCCCGACCACCGTATCGAGCGTAACTGCGTTCATTGGGATTGTCGCAGCGGCGTTTCATCCCAGCCCATTTCTTGTAGGTATGACTTTTCCCACTCTTGCGTGCATGTCCATGTTTGTACGGCATATCTCCTCCTATCTAGAGAGTTATCCTATCGTAATACCATAATCAGAGACTTGTCAATTGAGAACACCCGACTGTGACAGTGACTTGCACCGCAGCGGCTTCCTAGCAGGAGCGTGACATAATGCGACCAGTAGCGAATTACACCAAAGACCCAAGCGCGGTGTTGGATTATGGCATTGACTGGTCAGACTGGCTCGAATCGGGAGAGAGCATCGCCACCAGCACTTGGACTGTTACGCCAAGTGGTCTCACTGTCGATTCCGAGACGGAAGACGCAGATTCTACTCTCATCTGGCTATCGGGCGGGACGGCGGGGGTGAGTTACGATGTGACGAATAAAATAGTCACTGACAATGCCACACCGAGAACGGACGAGAGAACGATTCGTATCCACGTAAAGGAACGCTGATATGACCAAGCTCGCGGGCCACGTACAGCGCCAGGGCGACGACGTAAGGGGTTATCTGTGCCGAGCGTTGTTCCCGGCCATCAAGTTCCTGACTGGCGGCGTCGATCCGTACTGGGTGAGGGACAGGATACTGCCCGCCTATGACGAGGCGAACCGGCCCATGCCCTTCATCTGGGCGCGCAAATGGAACGATGACATGGCCTCCTCGTGCGTGGCGGCTGGAAGACCCGGCGGCGACAGGCTCTTCGAGCACAACATCCGCGACTACGCGCATTGGCGCGCCGTGACGGGCTGCAACGTGGGCGAGTCGTTCAACGAGCGAGTGACTGAGACTGTCGATTCCATCAAACGCAAGGCTGCCTGCGACGCGCAGTACGCGAGGCGCATGGCCGAGCACGGGTTCTGGACTATCGGTGGTGGGGTGAATGTGGGGCATGAGGACTACCCCTTGGTAGTTCACTACGAGGAGTTCTTCCGCGCCCCGCAAGTGTACTACGGTAAGCACGAATATGGCTGGCCCGTGGGCCTGTGGGAGTGGAGCCCCGACCACGTATTCCGGTACAGAAAGGACGTTGAGATACTGGAGTCGGCGGGCATCCCGGTGCCGGAAATCTTCATCAGCGAGTTCGGCTGGGACAAGGGCATCTACCCGCCGGGCGACGAGAAACGCGGGTTCAGGGACGCACCGCACCCGGAGAACTACCCCGCCTGGGTCTTCGAGGCCGACAGGCAATACTCGGCGGACCCGCGCGTCAGGTACGTCTCCATCTTCCAGACGGGCGCGAACCCCGACTGGCGCGGGTTCTGTTTGGTGGGCACGCGCGAGGGCGAGTACATAGCCGATCACGTTCGGAACAGCCCCATATCACCACCGCCTCCGCCAAAGAATCTGATGCAACGGCTGATGGCCCTGGCGGAACCCTCCGTCATCCCCATGACGCCGGGCCACGCGCTCTTCGACGCGATAGAGGCCGACGACAGGATGCCTTGCAGCCGCGAGGGGCGCAGCGACCTGGATGGGGAACGCTTTGCCTGGCAATGGGCGTATGATAGCGCGCAGAACACTCGCTGGCTCTACGTCTGCGAAGAGGGCGATTGGGGCAATATCCTGAAGGCCGAGAGGCCGAACTGAGGGCGAAATGGCTGACGAATACGCAACGAAACACGACTTGGCCCGAGTTATAAGCGCACTGGAAGGCGTGCGAGACGCGCAAACCCAGCTAGACAAGACCGTGACTGCTCACATGGCCACGGTCAACCAAGTGCTGGAAGCCCGCAAGGAAAGCTGCCCCTACCAGGTGCAAATCGCCAACGGCGAGAGAGCGTATAGGACGGTCATGAGCCTCGCCAATACCGTGACCAACGTGCGCATCAATATGGCCAGAGCCTTGGCCGTCGGCGGGGGAACGGGGGGCGTGATCGGGGCCATTATCTGGAATGTTTTGGAGTATCTGAAGCGTAACGGTCACATCTAGGAGGTGTAACGTGGGAATCGAGTTTCCTGTAAGCGTTGGCGCACTTCTCACAGTAGGAGGTGTAGCCATGTTCGCCGCCCTGGTCGGGCAATGGCTCAAGAGCTACCTTGCTGAGTGGCGCTACACGACGCTCCTGGTACTGGGCCTCGCTCTGCTCGCGGCAGTTATCGCTCAGTGCATCGCGACGGGCTGGCGACCAGACTCCGAAGCGATTTTCGTGGCTGTGCTCATCGGGTTTTTCGGCGCGTCCTTGGCAACATTCGGATATGAGACGATACTGAATCTGCTGGGGAAGGCTGGCGTCGGGCCACGCAAGACGTAGACATCTACCGCCGCCAGCGGCCTGACCTACCGCTGGTGACCTCCTGGCCGGGGCCCCCTGCGTTTGGCGACCACGTGGGGGGCTTCGGCTTTGTATGTTGCACGGCTCTATCGACATGGGGGCGCTCAAACTATAGCCACCATACAACCCGGGGAAGGGACCCGCGCTTGAGAACCACCCGGCGGATCAGAGGCGCGTAGATCAACTCTCGCAGCTCATCGGAGGGCATGTCAGCCACTTGGCCAACCAGTTCGCTCAGATCGGCGAGCACCTCCTTGAAGCGGGTCTCGTCAGCCACTTGGCCTAGTAGCTCGTCTCTCTGTGACTGGAGGCGGTCCGTCCGACCGTGGACGCGCTGGCGGTGCATCAATAGCTCGTCAGCGTTGATCTTCTCCTCCTCGTAGAGAAGGTTCCAACGTGCGTAGCGGCGATCAGCCTCGGCGAGTTGGCGGTCTATGGCCTCCAATTCGCTCCTTGCCTCCTCACTCTGGCGTTCCTCCTCGCGTATGTGCAGGAACTCTTCAGGATCTCGGAGGAGCTGCTGGACCTGCGCCAATACGTAGCCATGAACCCTGTGGGCTGTGTGCCCGTTGCACTGGCAGCGCCTCCCGCTGGTGCTCCCATAGAGTCCACATCGTAAGTACAGGCGTCCGCCTAGGCGTAGATAGCTCATGGCATGGTCACAGAAATCGCAGCGCAGCAACCCGCGCAGCACACGTTCTGCGTCTTGGGGCCTGTCCCGGAACCGCCCTCGCTCGCTGAGGATCGTCTGCACGCGGTCAAAGTCCCCCGCTTCCACCAGGGCTTGGTGTTGACCGTCCGGATTGTGAAACTCTCCCCAGTAAGCCTCCCCCTTATAGACCGGGTTGCGGAGGATGTCGCCCACGGACTGGTAGCGCCAGTAACCCACCGCATTGGGGATCGTGGGGCGCTTGACGCCAGGGGGTGGGATGCCCATATCGGTCAACTCCTGGGCGATCCCCCTCATGCCTCGCCCGGCCAAGTAGCGCTGGAAGATCTGCCTCAGCCAGGGGGCCTCTTCCTCATCCGGCATGAGCAAGCCTTCGCCGTCGCGTCGGTAGCCGTAGGGCGGATAGCCGCCGGAATGGTGCAGCCCCCGCCGAATGCGCCCAGCCATGCCCAGGCGAAGGCGTCGCACGCGGGCGCGGTTCTCCTGCTGGCCAATGATGCCGGAGAGTGCTTCGACGATGAGGCGAGAATCGGTGGAGTCTTGGAGGTGGGCCGGGTCCTCCGGTTCGACGGGCTGGTTGAGCGAGAATACCTGCACGCCGTGCTCGCGGCATAGGGCCGCGACCTGGGCGCGGAGCGCGTCGGTGCGCCAGAGGCGGTCATAGTCGCGCACCACCACCAGGTCTATGCGGCTGCCCTCGATGAGCGAGACCATCTCCCCATACTCTGGGCAGTCACGGATGATCTCGTGCAGCCAGTTGTAGTAGCGGGAGTGGCCGCGTATCTGAATCGTGCCCACGATGCGCCAGCCTCGGGCCTCGCAGACTTCGCTACAAGCCTCGATCTGCTGGGGGAGCGAATACTTCTCTTCGGATGCCTGTGCGCCGGTGGAGACGGCGGCTACTATCAGAGCGCGAAACATGATTTACTCATCGATCCTATTTCGACCAACTGATGATCTCACCGCCAGCGCCGATTCCCAGAGCATAGATCTCCCCGCCTATGGTCTGGGGAAGTTCAGCGCTGGCGTACAGGTCGGAGATGAGTCTCACCCACAGGGCGTTGTACGCCATGCGACCCTCCAACGATCTGGCAGGTATGGGCGTCTTTGTAACCAGTTGTTCAATCTGCGACAAGGCTCGGTCAAAGGGTCTGAAGAGGATGGCGTAGGCACCATAGTCACCATTCCTGAGCCAGAAAGGAGGAGGTGTTTTCTCTTCCTGGGGCTGAGGCCACTCCAACCCCTTGACAAATTCGTGTAACTTGTAGCCTTCCAGGGCATTTCCATCACAATTCCTCACATGATAGAGAGTGGGGACTGACTGATCTTCCTTCTGAGCATATCCGCCCAGGTGAAAGCCGACAGGCTCCCCGATGGTTGAGGCAGTGGCCTGAAGCTTCTGAACAAGCGTCTCGGCGAACTCATCCAGCGATTGCGTATCCGCGTGTTGCTGAACGAAGTGTCGCATCCAGTCATCTGCAAGAAGACTGTCCCCTTCAGCCGTCGGCAGCAAGGCACATCCCCAGAAAGATATGCCGGCCCGCAAATGTGGAATCTGCTGAAGCTTGCGCACCCCCATCAGTGTTCTAGGTAGTCCGGCTGATGGATGACGGAACCGCCAAGTTAGGGCACTGTCGGCGACCATGGCGATTCCGTACTCACTGATCTCTGTGATGATAAGCGTCATTTGGGCGCTCCTTTCTTTGTCTAGGCTGACCCAGCGCTACTGCGAAATTATAGGCAACGGTTTTAGCATCGCCACCACGCGATGCTGAACCTCGTATGAGCTCCGCCGAGGCGGGGCTTTTTGCTGTCTGGGGCCATGCCAAGCGTGGTGAGACCGGGGATTGCCCTGGCGGGCCCCTGCTCATTTCGGCCACAATCAAGGGTGCAATGAATGTCCTATTGGCTCTCTTCAAGTTGAGACACCCTGTCGTCTAGGCTCCTGATCTGGTCTTGGACCGTCGTGAAGCCTTGTCTGATGGCCCCGGTTATGCTCTCGCTCGCTATCTGCCTTATGACGGTTTGGATCTCTGAGTTGGCTCGGAGTAAGTGCAGCAACTCAATCTCCAATCGGGCTCTAAACTCATCCTTCGGCATTAGTGTTCCTCCTTTATTGTTTCAGCCCCAGCCACGCCCGGAGCCATTCCTCGACCATTGCAGACCCTTTCTAAGATGATCGCTACGATGACGGCGCGGAAACTTGCTGATCCTTTGTGGAAAGGCTATACTATTGGCGATGACTGAACACGAGTTCGATCCCCCGCTTGATCCTGATATCAGAGACTTCGTGCTCGTCCTGAGAGGCGCAGGCGTCGAGACCTTTGCCTCCTGTCAGGGCGGCGATGGACACCCCTACGCTGAGCGGACAGTTCGCTTCGAGGGGACGCACGCCGAGGGGTTCAGGGCCTTCGCGGTCGCAGCTGAGAACGGCCTCCGGCCCAGTGAATTACGCCGAGTTTGGCAGATCATAGACTGGGAACCCACCGGCCCCTTCTGGGAACTGGTATTCTAGCGCCCTCGCCTATTCAATTCAGCGCACTCCTTGCAGAGACGTTTGCCCCCGGTGCCTTGTCGGACATTCTCGCGCTCGATGTTATTCCCCGTGTTACAGTTCGAGTTGTTGTGATACACGGGTTGTTTCACCGAATGCCAGGGTGCTCTTCGAGGCATTTTGATCTCCTTTCACTTTGCGAACTCCTCTATGAGAATCGAACCCAGCCCGATCAGGTACGCGACTGCGTGGAGGGCGCAGAAAGCGCGGTAGGCCCAGCGCGGGAAGAGGCGAGGGATGGCAGGAGGATGGGACATGGCTGATCCTCATTCAAACTGCGCGTTGTAGTCGCTCACCATCTGCGTCGCTCTCTCTAGTTTTTCGGCTCCTGAGGTCATCAGCTCTGTGGCTTTCTCTATGTCCGCTGCGCCGAAACTATCCACACCCTCAGCCAGATAGTCCATCGCCTTGTCGAAGTCAGATGTGGCGGACAGCATTACCTCATGTATCTTCGTCATCTCAGGCGGAACTTCCATCTCAAGAAACTCTTGATGCATCATTTTGATGATGACCATATTCGCGGCCAACGTGAGCTTCCATTCCGCATCAAGAAGCCGCGGCTCTCGACAGAGGCGGCCTGCATTTTCTAAGGCCTTGACCAAGATACCCATCTTTGTGATGATGTCTTCGCAATACAGACTCACCCTGAGCGGAATTGGTCCCTTTGTGCTAGTCGGACTCGGCGCAGTGGTCGGAGCCAGAGCTATGATTGAGATATAGAGCACGCTTCCGAAACACTGCCCGTTTGCGCATAGTCGCCAGTCGCTACGGTAGTTGCCAGGATCAGGAGGCACGCGCATGCGCACGCTCAGCTCAACGGTTTCTCCAGGGGGTGTTTCGGGTACTGGCTCTGAGTCGCCGGGGAGACCCATCTTTTCCCCGCCGATATTCACCAATCTGATGGATTCGGTCCACGTGCAAGTCCCGCTGTTCTTGACCCGCCATTTCTTCCTGAAAACCGAGTTGAGCGCAAGAGTAGTTCCGTCAGGCATGCTCGTATCAGCGATGAAGGCCAGATTGCATCCTGAAATGCTCACCGTGGGCCCTACCGTGATGGTTGGCGCGGAACTAGAGGCTGTGGGGTGGGCGCGCTCACTTCGTTGCGAGGTAGGTGAGGGACGAATCGTTGCCGTGCTGGCGAGCTGGGGTTTCGCGCCGCGCTTCGCCGTTCGGGTTGGTTGGACGGTTGGGATTGGTAGGGAGCAGGCGATGAGGGCAAGTGTCACGGCTATGGCGATGGCTCGGCGCATCTCCCTTCTCCAGATTTGGCGCAAACTTCACATTCCATATCACCCGAAAAGGAGCTTACAAACCTGACGAAACTGACGCCGCTTGTGTATCAATCAAATACACGAACAATGCGCCAATCACCAAGCTGGCAATGATTGCGATCGTGCCTATGAACAATCCAGTACCGCGTCCTTCCTTGCTACTCATTAGTGCTATCTGGAAGATCTCGACTGCTTTATACACAAGATAGACGCATAGCAAGTAAGTGAGGATTTGTAGCATACCGACCATGATGTCCTCCTGATATTGATCCCAAGCCTCCATCTTGACGGAATCTTTACTAAGATTGGCGCATCTGGACGTATTATATTAGTAAAGGCAATGATGCCTCAAATTCCGTTGTGGCGGCCAACGTTGGCCCCCGGAACTATAGCGAATGCGAAGATGCATCTGGCCTATTTGCTTCCTCTGTCAGCGGCGTGCGCGATGTCCCCGCTATCGCTTGCTCTGTGCGGCTCTGGCCTCACTGAAAACGGCGGCCCAGCTTCTTGTTCTTGCCTCGCAAGGCGTTCCTGCAAGTCCCGCACGCGATGAGCCATCCGTACTTGATTCCTCACAGCGAGAATAGCGGCTAACTGGAACTCAACATCTTGTATCTCCTGGAAGGAGCTAAGCAGTTTCTCCTCCAACTCCGTGAGTCCCGTTTCAAGACCAAGCAGATGGTGGACTGAGCGACGAAGGATAGAGGAGAGCTTGAAAAGCTGTTCGACAGTGAAGGGCACGCGGAATGCTTCATAATGGCTGTAGCCGACCTGGCTGAGCCCAAGCTTATTACCAACCTCTTCTTGGGTGACCTTCGGTCTCATGCTCTCTCGGGCGCTACGAACACGTTTGGCTATTTCTTGTTCGCGCCTAGTCAGTTTGTTCATCCGATTCCCTCACAGCAAGTATAGCATATTTCCGACGAATTGTGGGCGCATTGCGTCCAAAACGCTTGACAAACACCCTCAGACCTGCTATAATTGGCATACAGAGACTGAATGTGCTGGGCGAAGGGGTTTTTTTGCCAGCCGGTATACACAGGCAGACTGAAAGTCATACAGGTCGTGAATGTGAGGTCAGGAGGAAGCAATGAACTTTGCGGCGAAGCTACGAGCGATGCGAGCACTGCGTGATATGTCTCAGCAGGAACTAGCGGAAGTCTTGGAGATTGACCGTCGCCAGATCAGCATGTTGGAGTCGGGCGTTATGCTGCCATCCCCACAACTGGAAAAGCAAATTCGATGCGCTCTGCATTGGCCCGAGGAGGCCGAGCGCGCGTTTGAGATTCTAGCGGAGCCCCAGCCATGACCCGTGAAATCCCTCTCACGCAAGGGAAGGTGGCGCTAGTGGATGAAGCGTCAGTCCAAGAAGAAGTCAGAGCAATTCGTGAGGATTACATGGCCATTATCCGGGGTCTTCTGACCATGTTTGAGCACACCCTAGAAGACCTGGCTGCCAAATTGAAGGAGGCCGCATCATGACCCGCTCGATCCCTCTCTCACAAGGGAAAACGCGCTTGCCGTGTTTCTGGCGATGTGGCGGGGGTCCACCATCCTATAGGCACGACTGGGCCTTTGGTTGGTGGACAGGGCCAGAGGGGGATCTGCTATGTGTGGTGCCGGAGGTAGTGACGAACCAAGAGGCGGACCTGATGCTGAGTCCCGTATGCTCAAACCGCGTGCTATCGGCTTTGAGCTTCCTCGCCAAGCGATTCTTGTGGGTTTTCGACCAAAATCTGAGATTTTGCAGACAGCTAACTAGAGAATCTGACTATGACACGGCCAAGAAGGAGGTGACAGGTGATTCCCAATGACGGACTGAGCAGCACGGAGGGGCCTGGCCCTGAGCGTATCCGGAAGGTGGTGAGGAACCTGTACCGGCGTTGGATGAGGCTACAGAGGGAGAAGCGCGCCCTCGAGGAGCAGACACAGCCGCGCGTGGAGACGGCAGAGAGCAGAGAGGAGGTATGACATGCTCGGAATTGCAGCGGCAATTGTGCTCGTGGCCGTAGTGGTCGGCTACGCGATCTACAAGCGCAAGCAGAACAAGTGACATGTTCGAGTTCGGGACTCCGCTGCCCTGGGTGATCGCCTTGGCTGCTATCTCGCTCATGTACAGCTACGGGTGGCACGTAGAGCTAAGAACTCACAAATGGGGTCCTTTCTTGCGTCGGCACCCATGGCTCTATGTCCTGGGGCTTTTCGTGTTCATGGCCGCCAGTTCCTATTTCTTCGCCGACGTGACGGGACTCATGCTGGTGCTAACGCAGGGTGCGCTGTGGGGATTGCCCGCCCTCGGCTTCAAGCTGAAAGAGCTTGCCGAGGCCTACGGGCGGGAGTTCCAGAAGCAGCGCAGGGAAAAGGCATTAGCCCGCGTCGCGGCGGTCATAGAACAGATCGTCCAGGGCAGCTTCTGGCCCGGTGCCGCGAAGAAGGCCCGCAAGCCGGGGAGAGGCGAGGACTACGAGAACGCCGCCAGCCTGCAAGCCAGGGCTTTGGCCAGAGCAGTTCAGCTCCAGTTCCGGATCAGCGTGCGAGACCAGTACGCCGATCCGGATGTCTTTTGGTGCGACATGGAGGACCTGCTGGAGGAGTTCGTGAGCATCTGTTTCCTCTGGCAGCACCAAAAGCAAGACGAGACCAACTACCCGAAGCAGTGGAGGAAGAGGCGATGAAACTCCACGCGAAGGCCCGTGAGTTCGCACGCTACATCCTTCCCGCCCTGCTGATCTGGCGGGACTGGGGATGGTAGCGCTGAGCGTGATGCAAGGAGGAGTGCAATGAAACAGCCTAATTCCCCTTCACCTTTTGGTCGTAATCTCTCTCTCTGCCCACGCTGCCACACCACAACATTTCCTTATGGTCACCACATGGCTGGTGCCGCTCGCTCTGGCGTTCGCTACAAGGTGTATTCGTACCGTTGTGGGCAGTGTGGCCATCGCTGGGAAGCTCGTGGAGGCAGGCCATGACCGCACACGAACCCCGCTGGACGTTGCTCGCCGTCTGCCTGCTCATCATCCTGGTGCTGGCCGCCACGGGCGTGCTGGGGGACTGGGCGAGGGAGCTCGGTGGGCCGGCGGGGATCTGGTATATCGCGTTCGGCGGGATGCTGGCAGGGACAATCATCGTAAAGGAGGAGAGGAATGGCTAAGTTCGAGAAGCATCAATTAGTCTCCTTGCAGGGCAGGGTAGTCAACGTAGAGGAAGGGGCCCCGTGTGGTTATCTGATCGAGTTTCTGCCCCTAGTGTCACCAAAAAAGCACACGCGCGCATGGGTGTCGGCGGATGTCCTGACGCCCGCTCCCGCGCCCGTGACGGTGCGGTGCGACGCGGGCTGCGACCACCCGCTGACGGACTTGCCAAGACTGCAAGAGAGGGCCAAGGCATTGGGTATCACCGGTTATGATGATATTGCGCTGGCACTATTCGCGGGGATTTGTGTCGCGCTAAAGAATAACGGCGTCACGGCGGAGCAGTTCGTGGAGGGGCTGTGATGCCCTTCATGGTCAAGTATTGCTCGTGGTGCCACCCGAAGCCGAACGATCCAAGGCGCGTGCTCCTGGATGTGGTGGTCGCCGAACACTACGGGGTTACGCATGGGATGTGTCCGAAGCACTTTCGGGAGATAGTCGTGAGAATGGGAGAGGAGGACCAACGTGAAGTGCCTATGGTGTGGCGAACAATTAACGTTCAAGTCAGGCAAGGGTTGGCTGCATCCTGACGGCGAGCTTATCAAGACGTTCGTGGGCGCGGACGGCAAAGAGCGGGATGATCATTGCGCGTACCATATCCCGGATGATGCGCCGACGTTCGAGGAGGAGGGGAGGCGGCTTGCCCAAGAAATCCGCGATGAGGAGATTGCGCTGGGTACCTCGCCAAGGGACGCGGCGATCATAGCTAATAGTGCCCTTGGCTCGTCAGAGTATCGGGCCGCGTGGGTGGCCGAGCGCGCGGAGCGGCGAGAGGAGCGCGAGGAGGAGGACTATTGCCCGTGCCTGACGGGATGCCCAGAGTGCGGCGGCGTGCCGAATCATTATTGGTCAAAGGAGGAAGGGACGTGAGCGACGAAAGATTGGGGGATCGCGTGGGTATGAGCGTACAGCGAACGGTCGCTGGCGGCATGGGCTTGATGCCCGTGATGGACGTGGATACCTATCTCCGACGCTGGAACACCATGATCCACTTAGTGAAGAAGGTGATGAACGAGGGCCAGCATTATGGCACCATCCCAGGCACGAAGAAGCCGACGCTCTTGAAACCGGGGGCCGAGATGTTGACCACATTCTTCGGTTTGCGCACGACGTTTGCCAGCAAACGAGTGGTCGAGGACTGGTCGGGGGAGAATCACGGCGGAGAGCCGTTCTTCTACTACCTGGAGACCTGCCAGTTGTGGCGCGGCGACACGCTCGTGGCGGAGGCCGATGGGTCGGCCAACAGCCACGAAAGCCGCTATCGCTGGCGATGGGTGCTGAAGAGGGACATACCGCTTGGCCTAGACATTGCGTCGCTGAAGACGCGGGAGGGAGTGTTGAGCGAGTACCAGTACGCTGTGAAAAAGGCTGAGACCACGGGCAAGTACGGGAAGCCTGCCGAATACTGGCAGCAGTTCAAGGACGCCATCGCCGCGGATCAGGCGGTGGAAGGAACCCGTGAGGCACGCTCCGGCAAAGAATACAAGACCTGGGAGATTGGGGGCCTTACGTATCGCGTCCCCAACGAGGACATCGCCTCAGTGGTGAACACGATCAAGAAGATCGCGCAAAAACGAGCTTTCGTGGCCAGCACCCTGATCGCGGTCAACGCCTCCGAGTTCTTCACGCAGGACTTGGAGGATGTGGACGTAGCGAATGGGGCGGGGATGGAGAATGACCAGACCATTGAGGGTAGTGCACGGGTAGCGGACAAGGCAGCGGAGACGAAAGCTGGCAACGCCAACGGGCTCCAAGAATCCGAGCAGCGCGAGTCCAACCAGAGCGGTAACGGCTCGCGGCCCTGGCCAGCGGAGAGAATCCTCGCCGATATGCGACGCAACGCGGACAAACTGGGACGCAAAGACGCCAGCAAAGCGCAACGCGAGACGCTGGTGCGCTGCCTGGAAGCCCTGTTCATGGACGATTCCAAAGAGGTGCGCACCGCGAAACGGCACGCTCTGACCTTACAATTCTGCGGCATAGAGTCCAGCAAGGACGATGAGCTCCTGAGCGCGCACTGTCGGGTCCTCATCGGGTGGTCAATCATCGGAGGCGACGGCGAGGATAAATGGGAGCCTCATCCGCTAGCCATCAAGGAGGCCGACGCCATCATCAAGCTATACGAGGCGGAACGGGGGCAGGCGGATATGCTCGAGCAAGACGAGAGGGTGCTGCAAGAAGAAGCCCAACTGGAAGAAGCTGAACAGCTCGCTGCAGAAGCAGCTATGCAAGAGGAAATCCCGTTCTGATGAACCTCGACGCGCAGGCCGCGATTGACGCACAACGCGAGTGGGATATAGGGCGGCGTGATGAAGGATACGAGAAGCTGGTCGTCACGCCGACCTGGGAACTCCGGCCAGTTGCTAAGGCCGTGGATGCGCGGCCCTACACGGGCCGCCAGGCGAAGTGCCCCGACTGCGGCGCGACGCCGCCGAGCGCGCTGCTCCTGGCCTTCTATCCCGACAGGATCAAGGAACGGCCGGGGGAGGAGTGTGACCTTTACATCCATGAATGCGGATCATAAAACGCGGGGTGGGACAAAGCGGCCTATGGACGCATAGGTGACGGGGCCGAGGGGTGTGGGCACTCCTCACAGATACGGGCGGCGCGGGTATGTGAAAGCTACACCGAGAAGCAGGCCACTATCCAACTAAGGCCTGGTGGATGCAAAGTCCACCGCCGCCCTTTGACAACCGAATAGCGTGGGCGGCGCGACGTGGCGATATGACACGTAGGAAAGGCTCCCATTTGGACCCTAATCCGGACAAGAGGGATGTACCTAGTGAGTCCACCTCGGTAACGCGAGGATGGCCAGGGCAGGACTGGCCGCCGCCCATTGGGGAACCTCCTAGATCAACCCAGGAAGGAGGGCGTCTATGAAATGGAGGTGAGTGATATTGGGCACCGAATCCCAGTGACGAGAGGAGGCCCAACATGCGCGGGGCTGCGGCTTGGTGAACCGCAAAGCCCGCTGGGGGCGCAGGAACCATCGACATGAGAATAGGCCCGCTCTGTTCGTCTAGCCGGAGCACTGAGGTTCGGGCAGGGCGGGCCGCATCGAAGGAGAAAAGGACATGAATTGGCAAAGTTACTGGGAAGGAAGAATGTCGTGGCCCCTCGACAATGAATGGGTCTGCCCTTTCTGTGGCGACCGTTTCCTCACTTGGGGCTTTGTTCATGGGCAGTGCCGGTGCGAGACATGCCACGTAATCTATATGATGCGAAACGGCGCTGACCACGTTACGACGCCTATCTGCCTTTTGAAAGAGGAGTATAAGGAGCCTTTCAAACGATACTGGCAGGAATGTCACAAACCCATAGACCAGATGCCCAAAAGCTACGTGGAGGAGACTGATGCCGACTCACGACCCGGCTAATTGCCCCCGCTGCCGCTGGGCGGCGGAGCGAGTGCTCAGGAAGGAGAAAGGCGATGCCAGCTCCTGACACGCTCAACGCTAGGATAGCCCTGGCGAAGGGATGGACAGTCGAGCGCGAGCGTGCGCTTGATTTGCGTGGGCAGCCGATTGTCTGGAAAGGGCAAGAGGCTTACAAAGACTATTGGCATGATTCTGATGGTCAATATAAAGGTCACGAGTCTCCCGACTGGGTGAGCATGCCGAAAGGCGTGGCGGAGTTGATGGCAGAATTGAACGATCACGCCAAGGCGGATAATGAGTATTGGGTTTGGGGCCAGAATGCCAGGCATCTCATAAATGGGCCACGGAATGGATACTATTGCGCCAAGCACGGACTGTATGACAATGCTATGTATCTCAAGTCATTCTGCTCGGATAAGAACCACCCCGGTGACTGTATAGGCGACGCTTGGCTATCAGTGTTTGGGAAGGAGAGCGATGAGTGACCAGGAGATGGTCGCTATTTGCCCAGGCGGAAAAGTATACCATAAAACTTGGTCATACGAACACTGGCTGGGAGACAGGCGTAGGTATTTCCCCTTGTGCGGCGGCATTTCGTTCTACTTCATCTTCTCCCTAAGCGAAGTAAAGGACAAACGTCGTCTTTGCAAGCGCTGCGAAAGGATGAAGGAGAGCGATGGCTGACAGAACGCTGACAGCGGCGGAAGTGGAAGGGGAAATAACCCACGAATATAAGCAGCGTTGGCTTCAGGATTCACCGCTCGATCCTGCTCGATGCAAGGGATCCGTTCCTTTTGGGGGACGTAGCGCGGTCTTTCGTCAATGTCTGCGCAGGCCCTGGAAGGACGGCTGGTGCAGGCAACACCATCCCGACACCGTGGCGGTGCGGCGGGCGCAGAGCGAAGCGCGCCGGAAACAAAAGCGTGCGCGCAGCCCCTTAGTGCGGCTCCGAAAGGGCCAAGAAGAAATCGCGCGACTGACAGCGCGAGTAGCGAAGCTAGATATTCTCTGCCAACAGATTGTGGTCCAGAGAGACGAAGCACAAGAGCAATTGGCCGAAGCCGAGATTGGCCTAATAGACTATGAGAAACGGATAGCGGAGCTGGAGGCAAGGAGGCTAAAGCAATGCCCCGAAACCTGACCGAGCCGATGAAGCGCGTGCTGCGCATCATGGCGGGCGGTAGTGCAATTGAGCCGCGCCACGCTTCAGGCATAGACTGCCATTGGGTTTATGTACCTCCATCGGATTCGCCGGCGGACTCGGCTGCGCGCCCTCACGCAAACACAGTATGGGCTCTGGAAAGGCGTGGGCTTATAGAACCGATAGAATATAGCAATTATTGGCCATTCTATCATCTTCTGCTCACCGAGGCGGGCCGCCGAGCCGCGGAGGAGCTGGGATGAAACTCTACGTCTCTATCAATGAAGATCGACATTACGATACGCAAGTTGAGGTGTTCACCACTGCTGTCGGAGCAATTGACTATGCGTATGATAAAGCGAAAGAGTATTGCCGTAGCCCCGAGGATTATAAGGAGCACGAAATCGAGGGTTGGCTATTCTGTGCTGACTATGATGTCGAAGGGGCCTCATTTCACGTTGTCGAAACAGAGCTACACAAATGACCGACGACCTGCTCGGCGGGCGGAGGTGGCGCGTCGTCGTACTCACAGCCCTCGCCTTGACTCTCCTCCTGGGTAGCTCAGCCCGCGCCGACACGGTATACCTCGCCCTCATTCGCGGCGGGCACGGGCGCACTCCCACCGTTACGGGGCAGGCCAGGTGGGAAGAGGACTTCGGGCCGGTGGCCAACCGCCGGTTCGCGTTGCTAGAGGTGATAAGCGAGGATCCCTTCCTCATCTTCCGCCACAACTCGGACTCGCCGCACGCGAGAACTGACGCCGAGGGGCGCTTCGCCTTCGAGGGGGTGGAGGACGGCGTGTACGTGCTGGCCATCAAATGGCATCCGCCGTTCAACTGGGCCTTGCTGTGGGAGGACACGGTGCTGCGCCTGGTCAAGGTCAAGGGCGAGTCGGTGGAGATGGGCGTAGTGAGGGTGGCGATGGTGCATTTGTGGGGGGAATGACATAGGAGGCGAGATGGCTGAGAAACTAGATTTGGCGTCCTATAAAAAGGAAATTGCAGTCGCGAGACAAGCCGGTGGGCCAGTGATAATTTCGGTCCGCGAGCAGAAGGCTCTCATCACCGCACTGGAGGAGGCGTGGATATGCCTTGGCAAAATCCAGGATCAGGCAAATAGGGCCGAGGTTGGTTATGCCCGTGATGGAGACGCTATAACAGAGATTGTCATGATTCTGGACGAATACCGCGCTGAAAATAATACTGCGCTAGGCGTCGCCCGGGAGGAATGATGCTTATACAGTTGACTCGTTTCAAGACGCGACGTCTAGGTGCTATTGGCCTAACTTGGATGCCACGGCTTCAGCCTTGGTCTAGGGGTTACATAACGCTGGCTTTCGGACTTTGGCGAATAGGCATCAAATATGGACTAGCGAGGTATTCAGAAATGATACCTGGCGAGATGGAGTATTGGAAATAATGGAGGGATGATGATTGAATGGAAAGAGAACATTGTCAGGCTAGAATTTGAATCGGATAGAACCGTAAGGATGGCGCGGCTCGAAGCGGAAGTCTTGTTGTTGGGTCTTGCAGATCTTCTAGGTTTCACAGTCTGGAAAATTGCTGACGTGATGGATGATAGTCCAATCCACCCCGCCGAGGAGCAATGCGACTGAGCCTCATCCTCATCTGCCTGTTCCTGCTACTCGCCGCGCCCAGTCTGGCCGACGCGCCCCCGCCCCTGCCGCATTCGTTTCATGGGGATGTCATCGGCTCGGGCCTGGGCGCAAGGATAGCGGTGCACAACGCCCAAGAGACGCCCATTGCGCATACCACGCCATTATACTGTCAGGCCACCTTGGTCTATTCGGTGGACGCCTCGGCTGCTTATGACTCCGTACCAGGAGGTACGGAAGGAGAACTGCTTTCATTCTACGTAGATTCGCTATGGGCCGCGACTAGCTACTGGCATAGTGGTGAGAACTCGCGGCTCAATCTGTACCCGCTAGGAGGTGACACAGCAACTCCGACTCCTACGGAGACTGCGCAACTGCGTCTCGTCATCGCAGCCCCAATCTGGCGAGACGCAGGACATAGGGGCAGCATCAGGGTGTGTGCCGAATACGGCGTAGAACGGATATGCGTCACGGTGTGGTTGGAGGTGCCAAAATGACCTGTAGCACAAGAGCGCCTAATTGGAGACGGTTCTTGCAAACACATGCACCTTTTCTATTCAAGCGGTGTCGGGGTGGGAATTATCACTGGCGGTGGGATCGTTTGTGTTTCTGTTCCGCCAATCTCATCATCGAAGACCTGAAGACTGGCGCTTTCTATCGCTATGATGCGCCCTTCTGAGGATCTGCGCCTGCTACGCGCAAGAGTGCGTGTGCGCTAACGTGGAATTGGAGGTGCCATGACCGAATCGGCGCATCCCATAATCAGAGTCTTCCCCAGGCGCACAAGCATGACGCCACGGGATGAGATGGCCTTCGTGGGCGAGCCGCCGCTATGGAGGCCAGAGGCGGAAGAGGTGCACCTTTCGGTTACGTTCACATGGGACATAGCGGACGGTCGGCGCTTGGCGGGAGCATGGGGCCAGTATTACCCCGTCGTCAAGTTGGGGGGGCCTGCGATAGGACCTGACGATGGCGAGTTCCGGCCCGGTATGTATCTTCAGAGGGGCGTTACGATCACCAGTCGCGGCTGTCCGAGGAGTTGCCCCTGGTGCTTCGTGCCCGAACGCGAGGGCAAGATCAGGTTGCTGCCGATTCGAGAGGGTTGGATCTTGCAGGATAACAACATCCTGGCCTGTTCTCGCGCTCATCAGAAAGCCGTATTTGCCATGCTGCGAGAGCAGGGTCGCAAAGTTACCTTTTCCGGAGGCTTGGATTCGCGGCTGTTCACCGATTGGACTGCCAAGGAATTGGCGACCATCCCGATCTCCCAAGTGTTCTTCGCCGCCGACACGAGAGAATCTTTGGGTCCGCTACGTGACGCTGTTCGGCGTGTCCCATTCCTGACGCGCCGACAGTTGCGTTGCTACGTGATGATAGGATTGGAGGAATCCCTGGCTCAGGCGGAGGAACGGTTGCGGGCCGTTTGGCGGATTGGCTGTTTGCCCTTTTCCCAGTTGTACCGAGATTTTGACGGTGGCCCTAAATATGGTCGCGGATGGCGCGCGCTGAACAGAACCTGGTCACGGCCAGCAGCGATGTTCGCGGAGATGAGGAAGCCATGACCGAAGAACAACGCCACAAGGCCCGCCGCGCCAAGAAGCGCAGGAGCAGGGCCAGGGCGAGGAGGGGGCGGTGAGCGACCGCCTCGGCCCCTACCTCCTGGGCCCCAACGACACGCCCGAGAATCTGCAATGAGTGGTAAGAAAAACCTCACAGGAAAGCACTTCGGACGCCTTCTTGCCATTGAAGACAGTGGCGAGCGTGACGCAAGCGGTGTGGTCTTGTGGAAGTGCAAGTGCGATTGTGGGAATACAACGCTAGTTAGAACTTCCTGCCTAACGGGAGGTAGGACCAACAGTTGTGGATGTCTGCGTGGCGAATGGGCGTATAGAGATTTGACCAAGCAGAGATTCGGGCGACTAGTTGTTATTGAAGATTCTGGAATCCGCCAAGGCGGAAACATTCTCTGGCTTTGTTTGTGCGATTGTGGGAATACCAAGGAGATTCTCACTAATAGCCTAACGGCTGGGAAGAGCCTAAGCTGTGGATGTATTCAAAAAGAGGCGGCAGCAAAGACATTCCATGCCTTGAACAAACACCAGATTGGTGAGGATCATCCCCGGTGGACAGGAGGACAAATTGGCAGGACGCTCGCCAAATATCTCGATTGGCGCATCCAAGTATTCAGAAGGGATGGGTTTCGGTGTACGATTTGCCACACAAATAGGCGAATTTGTGCACATCACCTCGAATCTTGGGGAGACAACCCAGGACGGCGATTTGATTCAAACAACGGCCTGACATTGTGTCGGAGACATCATAGGAGATTTCATAACATGTTCGGTTATGGATTGAACACGAGGCTACAGTTTCGGCAGTACAGAGAGAGAATTGCTCAATGATGATAGAAACACTAGGTCCTTATGAGCTTGGCCCTGGCGGGGAGCATGAAGGCATATACACGGGGGACGCGCGGGAGCTGGCGAAGGCCGTCCCCGACGAGTCGGTGGACTTGATCTTCACAGATCCAGTGTACCAGAAGATCGAGGATTATCGGTGGCTGGCGGAGACGGGGGCGAGGGTATTGCAGTCAAAGGGCATGATACTGACTTTGGCGGGCCACGCTTTTGTGGCTGATATCCTGATTGCAGTAGATGGAGTAATCAAGTTTCATTGGCTGATTGCATACCATCATCCACAGAAGAACGCGGCCATGTTTCAAAAGCGATTGTGGGTAACATGGAAACCTTGCCTCACATTCTCGAAGACGGGGGCTGGAAACGGTTCCTTTATCCTTGATTCCTATACGAGCACTAAATCACAAATGGAATATAGCAAACTCTTCCATAAATGGGGACAAGGTGAGGGGTTTTTTGCTTATTATATTGGCAAATTGTCTAATCCCGATTCTGTCATTCTCGATCCTTTTTGTGGCGGCGGCACCGTCCCCGCCGTGTGCAAGATGCTGGGCCGTCGCTACCTCGCCTTCGAGATCGACCCCGACGTGGCGGAGACGGCCCGCCGGCGGGTGCGCGAGACCCAGCCGCCCCTGCCGGGGATCAACGTTGAGCAGGGCACACTAATATCATGCGAATGATAGCATCGGAGGATTGAATGTCCATAACCGTCATCGTGGCACGCGAACTCACATCTCCTGAGAACATCGCCGAAGCCAAGAGCGAAGGGCCTCTGTTCAAGGAGGTCGAACTGCCGGGCGTTATCCTCACCGGGAAGACGGCGAAGGTGGCCCGCACCCAAGCCTTCGGTCAGATGGTCAGCGCGATGGTAGCGGATGGATGGCGCGACGCCTTTTGGGTCCCCGGGGGGCGCAAGAACCGGGGTAAGCCAGAGAGAAGGTGGTCGGCGAAGGACACGCGGAGAGTGTTTGGGAACACACAGAATCAAGACAGGAGGTAAGATGCTTGACAATGAGGTCGTGATCGACATCTCGGATTGGATGGAGGCCGACAAGGACGCCGAACTGGAGTTCGCCAACTCGCGTGACGCTTATCGCGTCGGTGCCGAGACGAAACGGACGGCGCGTGAGATGAGCCAGTTCTACTTCGTGAGGCAACGGGCCGGAGCCGTCGAAGAGCAGGTATTCGATCCCACGGCCAAGACGGAGCTTGCGGAGGGCATTTATCAGCGGTTTCGGCGGGTATCACCGCTGGATGAACTCATTCGCAAATCACACGACTCCAGTGGGCAGGAGCATGAGACTGTACTCGCTCGCTACAAGGCGTATCCCGCCGACGGTAATGACGGCTTGGTGGACGGTGACTCCGAGAACGGGACGAGAGCCGCGCGCAACTATCTTCAGAATCAGTGCATCGGGCACATCCGCCGGGCCTTGGCGCGCCTGGTCGCCAACGACTGTGGCGCAATCGACGAGGCCAAAGCGTTCTGCGAGACCGTGATGCGGGTGGCCGAGGAGTTGGACGAATAGCCACAGGGGCCGCGAGACCCAAGCATCGAGCGCGAGCCACGACGGGCGTGAGACCCAAACCCCGCGCGCGAGCCATGTCAAATGCGAGACCCATTTGGGCGGCGCGAGCCATTGCGAGCGCGAGATCCAGCCTCGATGCGCGAGCCATGTAGTTGGGGAGACCCAAACAACAAGCGCGAGCCATACTGTCGGCGAGACCCACGATGCGCGTGCGAGCCAAGGTGAACGCGAGACCCAAATGCGCCGCGCGAGCCACCCGGCATGCGAGACCCAGGTGGAGAGCGCGAGCCAAGGAGCGAGTGAGATCCATGTCCATAGCGCGAGCCAGGCTGAGGGCGAGACCCATGGGCGGGGCGCGAGCCAAACCAAAGTCGAAACCCATGACGCAAGCGCGAGCCAGCATCCCTGCGAGACCTACCACCCATGCGCGAGCCATGGCACAAGCGAGACCCACTCCACCGACGCGAGCCACAGGAGGATCAAGATCCAGCCTCGACGCGCGAGCCATCGGAGAAGCGAGAGCCAGGTCACGAGCGCGAAAGGAGACGCATGAACTACGACTACGTCGGGCTGAGCCAAGACGCGAAACTCTACCGCCAGGTGCAAAAACTGCGCCTCGGCATCGGAGAACGCATCCGGTCCAAGGAGCAGGGAAGATCGCAACGGAACACGGAACGGGATGAGGCATGGTATGAGGGCCTATTCGCCGTCGAGAAGAGCATCAAGAAAAGCGTGGAGTTGGCTGTGACTCCGCATCCCCTCTGGATTGACTGGCTAAGCGAGGTGCGTGGGGTGGGCAAACTTGGCTTGGCCCAACTCCTGGGCGAGATCGGCCCGGTCAATATGACCCACAATCGGATCGTCACCAAAAGCCTAAAGACGAAGCAAGACCAAGACTGGATCAAGGCACGGGGGAATGAGATCAAGCCTACGGGTATTGGGGCCTTCAGGACGGTGAGTAGCCTCTGGCACTTTGCGGGCCTCAAGCCGGGCCTCAAGCGGATCAAGGGCGAGAGGGCCAGCTACAACGGACGGCTCAAGGCCATTTGCCTGGAACACATCGGCAGTTCTATGCTCCGGGCCAACGGTGCCTACCGGCGCGTCTACGATGACCGGAGAGCCTACACTGCCGCCACACGAGACCCGAAAGACTGGCCACCGCTACGGATGCACTACGACGCGCGACGTGTGATGGTCAAGCTGTTCCTGTCTCACTTCTGGGAGAAATGGCGACTCATTGAGGGCTATCCTATACGACTGCCCTATGTCATCGAGAAGTTGGGGCATTCCCACCTGTATCCGGCTGAGGACTTCTTAGGTAACGAACCAGTGCCCATACCTGAAGAGCAAAGCGAGGGCTAGACTATGGCCATCTACCGGCGCATCTACACCAAGATGTGGGCCGATATGTGACGCGCAATGACTGAAGGCTCACGCTGGTATTTCCCCGTGTTCGAGGGGCTAATCGAGGCGAAGCACGTCCGCCGCATGGGGCCGGCCATCTGGCTCTATTTGTGGATATTGGCGCGCGCGTGGGTCGCGCGGGAAGGAGGCGTCATAGACTACACCCACCTGGAGGCGGCGCAAATACTGGGGCGCTCGATCCGCACTATCAAATCATGGTTCAGCTCACTCCAAAAGGCCGGGTACATACATAGACGGGCACGGTTCCCTCATCATCTGGAGATTGAGGTGTCGAACTGGCGCACCCGTGAGGAGTGGTTGGATTCCAGAAGTGAAGTGCAGGATGTTGCCTCTTTACATATCAGAAGTGCAGAGAGAAGTGCAGAGAGAAGTGCAGATTTGTGTATTCCCTCTATAACTATAAAACTACAAGACTATGAATACCCTTCGGGGCAGAGAAGTGCAAAAACCTGCCTCTCTGATGCCTTCCGAGACCTGTTGGACACTCTCAAAAGCACGGCCAACCGGCCAGCGTTCCTGAAGCGCATATACACTCTCTGTTTCGGCGCGGACGGCGACCAACCAGCATACGGCTATCTCGGCAAAGTGGCGAAGCAGGTTGGTGGGGCGGGGCGACTGGCCGAACTGATGTGGCACCTCACGACGAAACCCCCTACGGGTGACATCCTCGCCTACATTCAGGCGATGACCAAGAGCAAGCGCCGACCACAGGGTGACGAACCGCGGGGGTTCGCCGGCGTGCGATCCTATCTTGAGAAACTGGAGGCCGAGAAGAATGGCTGAAAAGGGATTCGTGGCGAAGACTTGTGGCCTGCTTGCCGCGGCCTATCCTCATTTCGAGCTGCGCGAGCAAACCGTGGAGGTCTACGTGATGGCCTTCCATGACGTGCCTGAGCAAGTTCTGGAGGCAGCGGCTAAGGATTGCATCACGACCAACAAGTTCTTCCCCTCGGTGGCCGAGTTGCGGGACCGCTGTTTCGAGATATTCACGGGTGCGAGATACGCCCCCAGTGCTTACGACGCTTGGGCGGAGGTTATCGGAGCCATCTCTACTCACGACGCGCTGCATCGACCTAGCTTCTCTACGCCTGCCATCAATAGAGCCTTGCAGGGGATCGGTGGCTGGCGTCATGTGTGCCTGAGTGAGAACATCGTGGCGGATCGAGCGCGCTTCTACCAGGCGTATGAGAGTATCCTTCGTCGGGACATGCGACAAGCCAAGATGCTACCTGAAGTGCGAGAGATGACGCAACGGCTTGCGGCTGGCTATCGGCTGCTCGAAGATCCAGCGGCACGGAAGGCGACATGAGATGCGCACCGTCCTGGAGAGCCAGCGGTTGAAGGGCCCGCCTTCAACCACGAGGGGGCCGTAGCTGGTCTGCGTCGTGACGTTGCCGCCGCGAGACGTGAGGAGGGCATGATGACGTTCCGATATGGCGCGAACTGGTGGCAGTTCTCAATAGGCTTCGCAATACTGTGGTTCTCTGGACTCAGATTCGTGCTAGATTTAGGGCCTTTTTGGATTGAGATTGAGTTCTATGGTCCGCACGAGACGTGAGGAGGGGGTAGATGAAAATTCAGATACAGGGCTACGTGCCCGATTGTGAGGAAGAAGAGGATAGCGCGACGCTTCTCGTGACGCCCTATGATTATGCGGAATATGGAAGGGTAGATGTTCGCATCGTGGCGATGGGCTGTGAGATAACGATCCGGTGTAGCGTGGACGAGCTATGTGCCGCCTTGTCCGCAGCGATGGCAATGCGGCGTCACGCTCAGAGAAGCAAAGCGGAGGAGAATCGGGGGTGGTTGTGGCCCGCACGCATACACCGCCCGTACTATTCTGAGCAGCACTGGAAGTGAGGAGGGCGTGATGACGACACCCGAAGAGCTGCGTAGCCTCGTGGCCGAGAAGGTCATGGGGGGATGGCA